>CACYCQ010000192.1:0-37159 GCA_902772995.1 uncultured Eubacteriales bacterium | reverse complement strand
GTTTCTTTTCATGGGAACCCTCCTTTTATTATTTCCGCCGGAACGGAATTGCTGACCTCAGTATATCATCTGTTGGTTCGAAGGACAACAACATACAGTTGATTGCTAGAAGAATTGTCAAGAGGTTGAGTTGCGTGCGGATGTCTCAAAGGGAGAAGCAGTGGACCCGAATCAGACAGGTATACACGGCCTGATCGTTTCGGGGAAAGGAGCGCAGGGGAAGGATATCCGCACCGGAGCGCTGCCTGCGCGGTCGGCCAAGGATCGGCGTCAAAAAAAACGGCGCGGCAGAAGCCGCGCCGGAGGAATCAACGCTGAACGAATCCGATTTTCTTCATGACCTTGGAAAGGGTTTTCTGGGCGGTCACTTCCGCGCGCTGTGCGCCGCTTCTCCAAAGGGCTGTCAAAGTGGCCTTGTCTGACATGTACCGGTCAAACTCCGTCTGAATGGGCTCCAGGGCGGCGATGATGGCATCGGTGACGACGGATTTGAGATAACCGTAGCCCTGGCCGGCATCAAAGCGGGAAAGCACGTTCTCCATGGACACCCCCTCCAGAGAGGCGAGGATGGTCAGGAGGTTGGATACGCCGGGCTTGTTTTCCGGATCATATCGGATGACCGCTTCGGAGTCGGTCACGGCCCGCTTGAGCTTGCGGCGAATGTCATCCGGCCGGTCAAGCATACTGATGAAGCTCTCCGGGCTGTCGGATTTGGACATCTTCCGGGTCGGCTCCTGCAGGCTCATCACTTTGGCGCCGAACTTGGGGAAATACCCGTCCGGAATCGTGAAGACATTGCCGTAGAGGCCGTTGAAGCGGTTGGCGATATCGCGGCAGATTTCCAGGTGCTGGGTCTGATCCGTGCCCACGGGAACCAGATCGGCCTGATAGAGGAGGATATCGCCGGCCATGAGCACGGGATAGGTGAACAGGCCGCAGTTGATGTTGTCCGCATGCTTGGCGCTCTTGTCCTTGAACTGGGTCATGCGGCTCATTTCTCCCATATAGGTATAGCAGTTGAGCAGCCAGGCGAGCTGAGCATGCTGGGGGACATGGCTCTGGAAAAAGAGGACGTTTTTCTCCGGATCCAGGCCAATGGCCAGCAGCAGTGCATAGAGCTGAATGGAGGAGGCGCGGAGTTTTGCGCTCTCCTGGCGTACGGTGATCGAATGCAGGTCTGCAATCATGTAGAGGCAGTCATACTCGTCCTGCAGAAGTTTCCAGTTGCGCATGGCGCCGATGTAGTTGCCCAGGGTGGGCGTGCCGGAAGGCTGAATGCCGGAGAGGATGCGTTTGCGGCGAGGAGCCGCTTCCTGAGAAATCGAGGTCTGATCCATGGTAGTTTTCCCTTCTTCTTCTATATTGAGGCTGGCAGACACGGGGTGCCGCTCAGTTGCCGCATTCGATGGAGATCTCGTTGAACCGCTGCAGCAGGTGCTCCACGCGGAGGTTTTCCCGTTCGGGGCCGCTGAGGTCCATTTCAGCCTGCCCCTGATGCATCATGATCAGGCGGTCGCCATATTCCACGGCATAGCGCAGGTTGTGGGTGACCATGATGGTGGTGAGATTCTTTTCCTGCACCATGCGCCCGGTGAGCTGCATGATGATCTCTGCGGTTTTGGGATCCAGCGCGGCGGTGTGCTCGTCCAGAATCAGGAATTCAATGGGCGTCATGGAGGTCATCACCATGGCCAGGGCCTGGCGCTGACCGCCGGAGAGGTTGCCCACGAGCACATCCATTTTGTCTTCCAGCCCGAGCCCGAGTTCAGAAAGCATGTCCTGATAGGCCCGGGCCTTTTTCCGGTTGACGCAGCGTCCCAGGCCGAAGGGCTTGCCCTTGTTGTCCGCAAGGGACATGTTTTCCAGAATGGTCATGGAGGGGCAGGTGCCTTTTCCCGGGTCCTGGTAGACCCTGCCGATGCGCTCATGGCGTTTGTATTCCGGGAGGCTGGTGATGTTGCGCCCGCCGATTTTCACGGTGCCGTTTTCGATGGGGATGGTTCCGCAGATGATGTTCAGCAGGGAGGTCTTGCCGGAGCCGTTGGATCCCACAACACAGACGAACTGGTGATCCGGAATGGTGAGGGAGAAGCCGTTGAACAGGCAGTTTTCATTGACCGTGCCGCCGCGGAAGACTTTGGTGATGTTGCACAGCTCAATCACGGTGATACACCTTCTTTCGCTGACCGCCGCCCAGCACCATGATCACCAGGAGCAGCAGCGCGGTAATCAGCTTGAGATCAAAGGGGGACAGGCCCATGTTGAGGGCAAGGGCCACGCAGGCCTTGTAGAGGATGGACCCCACGATCACGGCGGAGGTCACGGACAGAAAGCGCATCCCCCGCAGCAGCTGAGTGCCGAGAATGACGCTGGCAACGGCCAGAACCAGTGTGCCGGTGCCCATGGAGACGTCAAAATACCGCTGGTACTGGCACATGATGCATCCGGCGAGGGACACCAGGGCGTTGGCAATGGACAGGCCGAGGATTTTGACCCGTCCGCTGTCCTTGGCCAGGGAGGCGACCACGGTGGGGTTGTCGCCTGTGGCCTTGAGAAGGTATCCGGCTTTGGTGGACAGGAAGGCGTCCATCGCGAATTTGCAGATCAGGGTGAGGACCATCAGGATCAGCACCGGAGCATAGGGAATGACGGGTTCCGGCAGGGAGGATACCCAGGGATTCTTGAAGAGGGTATCAAAGCTGAAGAGCGGGACATTGGCCTTGCCGGCGATATGCAGGTTGACGGAATACAGTCCCGTCATCATGATAATGCCTGAAAGCAGGTCCCGGATGTGCAGCTTGACGTGGATCAGGCCCGTCAGTGCACCGGCCACGGCTCCGCACAGCAGGGAGGCGGGGAGGGTCAGCAGGGGGTGAACTCCGTTGGAGATCATGAGGGCCGTGACCGCAGCTCCCATGGGGAAAGTGGCATCCACAGACATGTCTGGAAAGTCCAGAATCCGGAAAGTGATGTACACCCCCAGTGCGAGAATGGCATAGATCAGTCCCTGTTCAAGAACACCAATCACCTGGGACATAGACAATCTCCTTTATCTTTGGAAATACACGCAAAGACGCCGGGGCACAGGCCGCCGGCGGTCATTTGCACAGGTCGGAAGGTTATTCGGCTTTCTGGGCGCGGGCGGCCAGGTCGTCCGGCAGGGTGATGCCGAAGGCAGACAGCGCGTTCTCATTGATGTAAAGGGAAGGCTCGGTGATGATCTCATAGGGAATATCTTCGGCCTTGGCCTCACCCCTGAGAACTGTGGCGGCCATGACACCGCACTGTTTGCCGAGGTTGACATAGTCAAGACCTTCAGCGGCGATGCAGCCGAGCTTGACCTGCTCCACTTCAGAACCAAAGACGGGCTTTTTGGCAGCATTGGCCTTGTCCAGAACCAGGGACAGGGCCTGCACCACGGTGTTGTCGGTGAGGTTGCTCAGGCAGTCCACCTTGGGAAGCAGGGCATCCAGGGCCAGGGGAATGTCAGCGGCAGTGGTGATGCCGGATTCCACGATCTCAAATCCGAAGTCCGCGGCATATGCCTTGTAGACCTCAATGGTGGACACCGAGTTGGTCTCGCTGGTGGTGTAGAGGATGCCCACGGTCTTGGCATCCGGGAGCATGGCCCGGATGGTGGCCAGCTGGGCTTTCACCGGCAGGGCATCGCTTACACCGGTGACATTGCCGGCGTTGCTTCCGTCCTCATTGGCGAACCCGGAGGCGATGGGATCCGAGACGGCGTTGAAGATCAGGGGAATCTTTCCGTCCGCCGCGTTGAAGCAGGCCTGGGCCATGGGTGTGGCAATACCCACCATCAGGTCAACGGGCTTGGAGGCAAACTGGGCGGCAATCTGCTGGGCAATGCCCATGTCCGCCTGGGCGTTTTCATAGAGGACCGTCAGGTTCTCGCCTTCCACGATCCCCTCCTCCGCAAGCCCCTCAAGGAAGCCGGTGCGGCAGTTGTCCAGGGAGCCGTGTACGGCAAACTGGCCGATACCCACGGTATAGGATTCAGCGAAGGCCACCATGCTGATGGCGACAAGGACCAGGACCATGACGAGTGTGAGTGTGCGTTTCATCTTTTTTTCCTCCTGTTCATTTGTGGTGACAGGTGCGAAGGAAAGCGTGAGACGGATAAAAAAACGCCCCATCTGCCTGTCGACAGATGAGGCGGAATCTATTCCGTGGTGCCACTCATATTGACCTTTCGGTCCGCTTACCCCGTACCAACATACGGTGCAGTCTGATAACGGGTCTGCATCCCCGTTTCCGTCTAATAAGGCAACCCCGTTGACGGAACCCTCGGAAAGCCCATTTGGAAGATTCACTGTGCCGTACTCCCACCCGCGACGGCTCTCTTTGACAATGAGGTTCTTCGTACTCCTCTTTCCTCAAGCGGTTTGTGAGGGTAGCTTATCATGGGGGGCGGAATGTGTCAACAGACAAATTCGGGGCAAAAATTGACAAATCCTTCACAATCTCTGCATCGGGAGAAGTTTTTTTTCGGCGGTTTTTCAGTGAAGTGAGGCGGATGACTGGACGAAACACACAGATCATGATAGGATAAGCGTGACCGTAGAGTTCAACTAGAGGAGGATTGCTCACTATGAAGAAAAAAGGATTGTTTCTTGTAGCGCTCATTCTGACATTGTTCATTGTGCTGCCGGTCCTGGCTGAGCATCAGTATGTGGTGACCGCCAATGGCCGCAACCTGAATGTCCGCAAGTACGCGTCCAAGGAAGCGGACGTCATCGATTCCATCAGGTACGGCACGCGTGTGGATGTCCGCTTCTACGAGGGGTCCTGGTGCTTCATCACCTATGGTTCCCGCAGCGGATACGTCATGTCCCGCTTCCTGAAGAAATCCATTCCGTCCGGCCAGTATGTCCGGCCTGCCTACCAGACCTACACCACCGTCCCCACCGCCGTCAACTATGGATACAACGGTGAAAGGATGATGAATGTCGTTCCCTATGTCGTGCAGATCATGCCCAGCCGTCCCAGCGGCCGTGTGGCTGTCCGCTGGTCTCCCACCACGAAATCCGAGGTTGTCCAGTACCTGACGGACGGATATCAGCTGACGGTGACGGCGCAGAACCGTTACTGGGCGCAGGTGCGTGACGAGAACTCCGGCATGGTGGGCTATGTGTACCGCGAATTCCTGAGACTGAGTTCCGTTGCTGCCCCCGTGGTCGGTACTTACTCCGGCGTGGACGGCTGAGTCTCCACTCATTCATAAACAGAAGGGAGTTTTTAGATAATTATGAAGAAATATCTTATACTGGCTCTGGCAGTTGTACTGACCCTGGGTCTGGCTGCGGGTATCTGCGAGCAGACGGAGGACATGACAAAGAAAGCAGAGGAAATCGCCACTGAGATTTCTCCTGAGGCCAGCGAAATGATCTCCAAGGCTGAGCTGGAGACCCTGTCCATGGGCGAATTTACCGTGACCACCGTGGTCCCGGACGGGTATTCTCTGGTCGAACGCTGGGAAAATGAAACCCTGTATGTAGGCGAGCTCCGCTCTGAGGACCAGACCCAGCCCCGTATTGACGTGACGGTTGCCTATAACGATGAGTTTGCCGGCGTGACCATTACGGACCTGACCGAAGAGAGCCTTGAGCGCATCCGTGACGCCGAGGCGGAGGACGGGCAGAAGCCGGAAGTCTCCATGGCCAAGACCGAATACGGCACGGTGATCGTGATCTCCCGCATCAACAATGAGTATGAGTCCAGGGCAGACATGTTCTCCCTGTACAAGGGATATGAGATCTCCATGTTCATCCAGCCGGGAGTGGCGGCCGCCGAAGGGATCAGCGATGATCAGATTAACCTGTGGGTGAAATTCCTGAGCAACCTGTGGATCACCAGCAACAAATAAAACCAGCGGAACCGCTGAAACAGGGCCGAAAGGCCCTGTTTTTTTCTGCGCAAAAAATGGTGAGAAAGGGTTTTGTCGATGGATTTTTACCATAGGATAGGGTATACTTGTCAAAGACTTGCCACCCTCAACTGGGGTACAGGGAAATAACTCTTGTTCATATGGAAGGAATGGATGTATAGGAATGATGGAGTTCAATGAAAACCGGGAAGTGATGGTGAATCGGGAGCTCTCATGGCTCCAGTTCAACGAACGGGTTCTGGAGGAGGCGGAAGACGAGCGCGTTCCCCTGTGTGAACGGCTGTCCTTTCTGTCGATTTACCAAAGCAATCTGGACGAGTATCTCATGGTCCGCATGGGTGCGCTGGTGGATCAGAATCAGTCCGCGCCCAAGCAGCGGGACAACAAGACGAATCTGACGGCAAAGAAGCAGATTGATGCTGTACTGGAACGTATTTCCCAGCTGAACATCCGCAAGGAGGCCCTGTACGCGAACCTTATGGATGAACTGGATAAAAACGGGGTCCGCATTGTGGATTTCAGGCGTATCGGGCGTCAGGAGAGCGAGCGACTGGAGAGGTATTTCGATTCCCAGATAGCTCCCCTGATCACCCCTATTCTGATCGAGCCGCGGCAGCCTTTTCCTTTCCTGCGCGGACGGGAGATCTATGCGGTGGTGGAGCTGGTCCGCAAGAACGGCAAAGCCCGTCTGGGCGTGATCCCCTGCAATTCCAGCGTGATTCCGAGACTTATTGAAGTGGCCTCGGGAGAGAAGAAGTTCATGCTGGCGGAAGAGCTGATTCTCCATTTCATCTATAAAATGTTCCCTGGATACTTTGTCAAGTCCAAGTCGCTGCTGAGGGTGATCCGCAATGCGGATATCGATGCGGATGCCCTTTTTGACGAAGAGAGCGATTACAGGGAATTCATGTCGAAGCTGATCAAGCGCAGGAAGAAACTGAGCCCGGTTCGCCTTGAACTGTCGCGGCACATGGACACCAAGACCGTCGAAGCCCTCTGCAAGGCCCTCAAGTGCAAGAGGCGGTTTGTGGTTCAGATGAACACCCCCCTGGACGTGTCCTTCCTTTTCAAGATTCAGGACGAGCTGCGCCAGAATCCCCAGCTGTTCTATGAGCGCCGCATTCCTCAGCGCCCCGCCTGGGCCGAACCCGGACAGCGCGTGCTGGATCTGGTCCGCAAGGAGGACCGGCTGCTGTCCTATCCCTTCGAGTCCATGAGGCCCTTCCTGGACATGCTGCAGGAGGCTGCTGAGGATGAAAGGGTGGTCTCCATCAAGATGACCCTTTACCGGGTAGCCAAGATGAGCAAAGTTGTGGAATGCCTTATCGAGGCGGCCGAAAACGGCAAGCAGGTGGTCGTTCTGGTGGAACTCAAGGCCCGCTTTGACGAAGAAAACAATATCGAATGGTCCCGCCGCCTGGAGGAGGCCGGCTGCACCGTGATCTACGGCCTGGAGGGCTACAAGGTACACTCCAAACTGTGCCTGATCACCCGCATAGAAGATGATCATACGGTCTATTACACCCAGGTGGGTACAGGCAACTACAACGAAAAGACCGCAAGACAGTACACGGACCTGAGTCTGCTCACCGCCAATCAGAAGATCGGCGCGGAAGTGGCAGATGTGTTCAATGCACTGTCCATGGGGGATCTGGTGGAGACCAGCGATATGCTGATGGTGGCGCCTCTTTGTCTGCAGAACCGGATTCTTGATGCCATCAATGAGGAGATTGCGCGGGCGCTGTCCGGTGAAGAAGCATATGTGGGCATCAAGATCAACTCCATGACGGACCGCGACATCATGGACAAGCTGGTGGAGGCCAGCCGCGCAGGCGTGCATATTGACCTGCTGGTGCGGGGCATCTGCTGCCTGATTCCCGGCGTGCCCGGCTATACGGAGAATATCACCGTCACCAGTATCGTGGGACGTTTCCTGGAACACTCCCGCATCTACATTTTCGGCTGCGGTGAGCGCCGGAAGATCTACATCGCCTCTGCGGACCTGATGACCCGCAATACGCTGCGCCGCGTTGAGGTGGCGGCACCTATCCTGGATGAGGGAATCAAGGCGCAGATCCAGGAGATGTTTGAGATTCTCCTGGCGGACAATGTGCAGGCCAGACGGATGAACAGCGACGGACACTATGTCCGGCTGTACCCGGAAGAGGGACAGACGCCGGTCAGCTCTCAGGAGATCTTCTACCAGCGGGCGTATGACAGGGCAAAGGAAAAAGCCGCGGGTTCCGAGGCGCATCCCTGATATATAAAAACAGGCAGGAACTCAGCGTTCCTGCCTGTTTTTTCAGAAATCATCCGGGAAAGGAGGAGAGAGGATGGAGGATATCCTGTTTTTTGATCTGGAGATTGGCCTGAAGGACTACAAGGTGTATGACATCGGAGCGGTGTGTACGGACGGACGGGAATTCCATCAGAGCAGCCTGTCCGCCTTTGCCGGGTTTGCTTCGGGAAGCAGGTTCCTGTGCGGGCACAATATTCTGCAGCATGACCTGAAGGCTGCGGGTGAGGACCTGATGCTCGCCTGTCCACAGGCGCATATGATCGACACGCTGCCCCTTTCTCCGCTGCTTTTCCCGGTCAGGCCCTATCACCGGCTGCTGAAGGATGACAAGCTCCAGACCGAGGAAATGAACAATCCCGTCAACGATGCCAGAAAGGCCCGGCAGCTGTTTGAGGATGAGGTGGAGGCGTTTGTAAAGCTGCCCCTGAATGTGCAGCGGATTTTCTGCGCGCTGCTGGCCCCCTTCAGAGAATTTAAAGGATTCTTTGCCTGGATGGGCTGCGCGCCGGAAGGCGACGCGGCAGAACTCATCCGCCAGGAGTTTGAAGGGCGGATCTGCTCGAACGCGGATCTGGAGACGCTGTGCCGGCGGGTGCCTGTGGAGCTGGCGTATACTCTGGCGCTCATCCGGGTGGATGACAGGTATTCCATCACGCCTCCCTGGGTCATGCATACCTATCCCCTGATGGACAATGTCATGAAACTGCTGCGGGGAACCCCCTGTTCCCAGGGCTGCAGCTACTGCAGTTCCCGTCTGGATGTGCGCCAGCGTCTCAGGGACATCTTCGGATTTGAGAGCTTTCGCACCTATGAGGGGGAACCTCTTCAGGAGAATGCTGCCCGTGCGGCGGTGGAGGGAGCATCGCTGCTGGCGGTGTTTCCGACGGGCGGAGGCAAGTCGGTCACTTTCCAGCTGCCGGCCATGATTGCCGGAGAGATGTCCCGGGGCCTGACGGTGGTCATTTCTCCGCTTCAGTCCCTCATGAAGGACCAGGTGGACAACCTGGAAAAGCGCGGGATCGTGGATGCGGTGACGATTAATGGCCAGATGGATCCCATCGCCCGCAAGAACGCCATGGACCGTGTGGCCAACGGCCTGGCTTCCATTCTGTACATTTCCCCGGAATCCCTGCGGTCCAGAACCATCGAGTACCTGCTGTCCTTTCGCAACGTGGTGCGCTTTGTCATCGATGAGGCACACTGCTTCTCCGCATGGGGACAGGATTTCCGCGTGGATTACATGTACATCGGGGATTTTATCAGGAAACTCCAGGAGGCCAAGGGACTCAATCACAGCATACCGGTTTCATGCTTCACCGCAACGGCGAAGCAGAAGGTCATCAGCGATATTCGACAATACTTCAAGGAAAAGCTGGGACTGGACCTGCAGCTCTTTACGACGGCTGCAGCCCGGAAGAACCTGCGCTATGCGGTGATCTACAAAGCGAGCGATGAGGAAAAGTACACCGAGCTGCGCACGCTCATTCAGGACCACGACTGCCCCAGCATCGTGTATGTCTCAAGGACCAAAACCTCGGAAAGGATCGCTGCCCGCCTCAGGGAAGACGGGATCGAGGCACGTCATTACCACGGGCAGATGGACCCAACCCTGAAGGTGGAGAATCAGAACGATTTCATCTCGGGACTGGTTCAGGTGATCGTGGCCACTTCCGCTTTCGGAATGGGGGTCGACAAGAAGGATGTGGGCCTGGTGGTCCACTACGAAATCTCGGATTCTCTTGAAAACTATGTGCAGGAAGCCGGACGTGCGGGGAGGGATGAGCACATTCAGGCGGACTGTTATGTGCTGTTCAATGAAAACGACCTGGACCGGCATTTTGTCATGCTGAACCAGACCCGACTGAGCATCGGCGAAATCCAGCAGGTCTGGCGGGCGGTGAAGGAGATGTCCCGTCTGCGCAGTTCCTTCAGCGCGTCGGCACTGGAAATCGCCCGGGCAGCGGGCTGGGATGACACGAAGATAGAGATCGAGACCCGCGTTCGCACCTCCCTTGCGGCCCTGGAGGACGCGGGCTACCTGGAGAGGGGCCGGAATGTGCCCCATATTTATGCGGACAGCCTGCTTGTGCGAAATGTCATGGAGGGCAATGAGATTCTGATCAAGAGCAAACTGTTCTCCCCGGAACAGCTCACCCAGGCGGGACGAATCCTCAAGTACCTGATTTCACGGCGATATACCCTCAGAGGAAGTCTTGAAGAACCGGCAGAGTCCCGGGTGGACTATCTGGCGGACCGTCTGGGGATTACCAGAGCTGAAGCTGTGGACACGATCCTCCTGATGCGGGAGGCGGGAGTGCTGGCGGACAATATGGACCTGACCGCTTATATCCGAAAGACAGGGGGGCAGAAAAGCTCCGATAATCTGCTGCGCCTGTTTCTCAGTCTGGAGGAATTTCTGACCCGGCGCCTCGATCTGGAGGAGGAAATCAACTACAAACAGCTCAATGAGGAGGCGGAGGAGGAGGGCATTCGCCAAACCAGCGTTCGCAATATCCGGACACTGGTGATGTACTGGATGATTTCCGGGGTATTGAAGAAGGGCTTCCATCCGGATGAGGAACATGTGCGTCTGGAACGCACCATGCCCGTGGATGTGCAGAGAAAACGCCTCGAACGGCGCGGAAATGTGGCCAGGTTTGTCGTCTCCTTCCTGCAGAACAGAAGCGAAGGGGCACAGGCGGGACCCAGGGAGGAACTGACCGTGCGCTTTTCAGTCAATGAGCTGCAGACGGCGTATAACATGGGACCGAACAGCCTTCTGGAGGACGGAATCCCGGCAAGGGTGGAGGAGATCAAGGAGGCTCTGCTGTACCTGTCCAAAATCGGGGCCATGACCATTGAGGGCGGATTCATGGTGGCCTACAATGCCATGCAGATCCGGCGCAAGGTGATGGACAACCGGATCAAGTACAAGCAGGATGACTACGCCAAGCTCAACGAGTATTACCGTCAGCGGATGCAGCAGATCCATATCGTTGGAGAGTATGCCCGCATGATGGTGAAAAGCTATGAGGATGCGCTGCAGTTTGTCAGCGATTATTTCCAGATGGAGTACAGGGCATTCATCACCAAATACTTCAAGGGCAACCGGCGTGGTGAAATCAACAGGAACATCACTCCGGGGAAGTATGAAAAGCTTTTTGGAGGTTTGTCCAGAATACAGAAGGAGATCATCGATGATGACCAGTCCCGTGTCATTGTTGTGGCGGCGGGGCCGGGAAGCGGAAAAACCCGAACCCTGGTGCATAAGCTGGCCTCTCTGCTGATCATGGAGGATATCAAGCAGGATCAGCTGCTGATGCTCACGTTTTCCCGGGCGGCGGCAACGGAATTCCACCAGCGCCTCAACGCGCTGATCGGGAAAAGTGCCTCGTTTGTGGAGATCAAGACGTTTCATTCCTACTGCTTTGACCTGCTTGGAAGAATCGGAACCCTGGAGGAATCGGAGAACGTCGTGTCTGTAGCGACGCAGAAGATCCGAAATGGGGAGGTGGAACAGGGGCGCATCACCAAAACGGTGCTGGTCATTGACGAGGCTCAGGACATGAGTGCTCAGGAATATGATCTGGTACGTGCCCTGATGGAACGCAATGATGATATGCGGGTGATCGCGGTGGGAGATGATGACCAGAATATCTTCGAATTCCGGGGCTCCGATTCCGCCCACCTGCGCAGTCTCAGGACGGATTATTCAGGAACCTTCTATGAAATGGTCGACAATTACCGCAGCGACCGGTCCATTGTGGAAGTGGCCAACTGGTTTGCCGGGACGATTACTGATCGAATGAAGCATCAGGACATCCAGGCGGTGAGTCAGCGGCCCGGCAGGGTGGTGATGCGCTGCCACAGTTCCGGGAACCTGACCATTCCGGTGGCTGCCATGCTGGATGCCAACGGTGTCAGAGGAAGCTGCTGTATTCTTACCGCCACCAATGAGGAAGCACTGAAAATGACGGGCCTGCTGAAGCAGCGAGGCAGGCCGGTACGCCTGATCCAGAGCAACGAGGGATTTGACCTGTTTAATCTGGCGGAAATGCGGTATTTTGTCCGCTGCCTGGGCGATGAGAAAATGGTGAGCAAGATAACGGAGGAAAACTGGGAGGCTGCGCGGTTCAGACTGGCTCAGGTGTATTCACGAAGCTCGTGCCTGGAACAGTGCCTGCGGCTTCTGGATGTGTTCAGGGAAACCAACTCCAGGTTATACAGGACGGATCTGCTGGAGTTCCTTCACGAATCCCGTTTGGAGGATTATCAGCAGACGCCGGAGAAGACGGTCCTTGTATCCACGATTCACAAGGCAAAAGGACATGAATTTGATACAGTCTATCTGATTCTGGGAAAAAAATATGACCTTTCAACGGACGCTGCAAGGCGGGCGGTGTATGTGGCGATGACAAGGGCCCGTTCCGCACTGTTCATTTACAGCAGCAATGCCGTCTTCAACAGGCTTGAACCGCCTGCCTGCGTGGAGCGCAAAATAGAGAATCTCGTTTTTCCACCGCCGGGTGAGATTCTGCTGCAGCTGACCCACAGGGATGTGGCGCTGGGGTATTTTGCCAAATGGAAGACGAATATCCTCAAGCTGCGAAGCGGTGACCCGCTGAAAGTGGATGGGGAGTATCTGCTGGATCCCGGCTGCGACAAACCGATTTGTCGTTTCTCACAGGCATTTTCTTCCCGTCTGCAGGGACTCAGGGAGAAGCATTATGAACCCGTATCGGCCGCAGTACGGTTTGTCGTGGCCTGGAGAGGTGAAAAAGATCCGGACGAAAGTGCCGTTCTTCTTCCTGACCTGAGACTGAAGCTTCAGGAGGGACAACATCCAAATAAATGAAAAATACTATGAAAACAAAGGCTCTTTGAGAGGAAAGGGCTGCAGGGGGGGAAGGAAAAGAAGCTGACATCGAAGGTTGACAGGATAAAGTGGGCATGATAGAATCCGTTGGACAGAAAGACAATAATTGATCAGGCAGAGGATCCTCTTTTCTTGCAAAAGGACAGACGGGGTTTGTCCGGGCCTGGATCATGTCAGTTGTTTTATAAGGAGGATTTCCGAATGAAAATCTCAAAGACTCAGAATGGGACTTCTGTTGAACTGGCGATTGAAGGACGTCTTGACACCATGACCGCTCCTGAGCTGGAGAGGGAAGTCAAGTCAACCATGAACGGGATCAAGGATCTGACTTTGAACCTCGAGAAGCTGGAGTATATTTCTTCTGCCGGACTCCGCGTGCTGCTGATGGCCCACAAGACCATGGCGACCAAGGGATCCATGAAGATCATTAATGTCAGCGAAATCGTCCGTGAAGTGTTTGACGTGACGGGCTTCTCTGATATTCTCAACATCGAGTAATTATACAGACAAGGTTTGTGCATACGATAAAGGAAGACAAAGGGATTCTTTGCCTTCTTTTTTTATATGTTGTTGTAGGGAACCTGAGGGGAATTCTGTCCATGCTCTCCATCCGGCGGCGCGCAGGCGTGCCTGCTTTTCTCCTGGTGCAGGCGGACAGATTGGAGGTGCGGTCCTGACAATGCGCCCCTTGCAGGGGATTCCGGGAACAGTTCCCTGAATGATCAGCTGGAATGAACGGAAATCCGCGGGGGATATCCGGAAAAGCAGGGGATGAAGATCAGGGAGAGGCGCCATCGGCCATTTTGAAGACCGGGGTGAGCCTTCGAAGGACGGACAAAAAAGAAGCAGGAACAGAACTGCTCCTGCTGTTGCAGCGAAAGTGCCGCAAATGCTTCCTGAAGGTTATTCGGCGACGGGCACCGGTTCGATATCCGTGCTGAGACGGTACAGCGTGGCTCCTCGCTTTTTCTGACAGAAGGCATCCACAAACCAGTCGATATCTTCTGAGGCATCGAACTGAACGTAGCCATACCGGATTTTAGATTTGGAAGTGCCCAGCATGTTGGAATCTGTCCAGTGGACGGAATCTGTTCCAGGATCATAATCGCTGATAAAGATCAGGGAGTGAGCGCCGACGCCATGCCGGTAATTTGCACTCATCTGGAAATAATCCCCGCGGCGTACGCGCATCATGAGAGAACGGGCAAACTCGCGGTTCTCTTCCGGGGAGAGGTTTTCGTTATAGAGAAACTGGTCCACCAGTACAAAGGGGTTTCCTTCGGAGGCGGGACCGAACTTCCAGCAAATGCCGTAAGTATAGGGAGCACAGTCTTCTTTGGGAAGGTTCTCCGGGACCTTCAGGGGGACATCCGGGTAACTGGCAAGCCGGTATTTTTTTGCGTTATCCTTGAATACGGCGATGGTGAAATTCTTGCAAATATACTTGTCACCGCTGTAATGGGCCCTCTGAGGCTGATTGCCTGCCCGGTTGTAATACCCTTTGGCACTGCCAATGATGTCCTCGATGAAAGCCTGACGGGCGGATTCATCAGCCAGCGCAAAACTGTATACGGCATACAGCATCACAAGGGCAAGCCCGGATGCAAGAAGGGCTTTTTTTATGCTCATGGGTCCCTCCGATTTTCTTTGGAAAGAGGTGACAGAATCTCAATCCGGACTTTTTCCACACGGTTGTCATTCATCTCCAGTACCGTGATTCTGAAATCTCCGCTTTCAATGGTCTCTCCGGTAACGGGTACATGACCGCAAAGCTCATAGATCCAGCCGTTGACGGTCAGAATCTCTGAGTCAAAGGGACGGCCCATTTCGTCAAAGAGTTTTTCCAGGTTGGCATTGCCCATGGCAATATATTCGGTATCGGAGATTTTTTCAATTTCCTGAACAATCTCGTCGTGCTCGTCCCAGATCTCTCCCACCAGTTCTTCGAGAATATCCTCCATGGTGACGATGCCGGCCGTGCCGCCGTATTCATCCAGGACAACGGCAATCTGCAGTTTTTTCTGTTGAAGCTCCCGCAGGAGTTCGCCGATGTTTTTGTGCTCGGTGATAAAGAGGACGGGCCGGATGATGGAGGAAATGTCGCTGTCGGAGGGAAAAACCTTATTGAAAAAATCCTTCTGGTAGATGATGCCGATAATGTGGTCAACATCCTCCTCGTAGACAGGCAGGCGCGAATAGCCGGTTTCGGCAAAGCGGCGGGAGACATCCTCTTTGGTGGAACTGCGGTCGATGCCTTCAATGTCGACACGGGGGGTCATGATTTCCTTGGCTTCCTGATCGGAAAAATCGATGGAATTGCGGATCAGGGTGCTCTCCTGCTCGTTGATGCCGCCCTCGTTCTCCGCGGTGTCCACCATGGTCAGCAGCTCGTCTTCCGTAATGGAGAGCTCTGAACTGTCCGGAATGAGGCCGGAGACGAAGTTCTGCCAGCGGGAGAACAGCCACGTGAGGGGAGTGCAGACCACCATGAGCACATGCAGAATGGGCGCGGCAAAGATGGCCATCTTTTCAGGCCGTTTGGAGGCCAGGGTCTTGGGCGTGATTTCGCCGAAAACCAGCAGAATCAGCGTGATAACCAGGGTGGCCAGACCTGAACCCGTATCCTCGCCGTAGGCGCGGATGAACAGTACGGTGGCAATGGCGGTGGCACCGATGTTGACGAGGTTGTTGCCGATGAGTACCGTGGAGAGCAGCTTTCCGTAACGGGAAAGCAGGCGTGATACGAGACGTGCTCCGGCATCCCCCTTGTCCGCCATGTTCTTGATGCGGATGCGGTTGAGGGAGGAGAAGGAAGTCTCGGCGGCTGAAAAAAAGGCTGAAAGAAAAATGCAGAGCGTAATCAGCAGTATTGACAGACTACTGTCCATGGAAGTGTCAATCGCCTCCTGTAGGTCAGAATGGAAAAATCCCGAAGGGATGTGATAGTTCGAGTGAAACAAAGTATATCATAATTTTCAGGATTCGCAAGGACAAGGGGGAAAACCGGTACCCGCGGGAATACGGTGCGATGAATTCGGGTTCCCCTTGTCAGATGACGAATAAACAGCGATGGGGTCCGATGATGGAAACAGTCATCGGACCCCATCGCCCGTCTGAATAGTAAGACCCCTGGAGAGGTTTTGTCAATGGATACAACATTTTTATGTGGATCCGGCCAGAATGAAGGTTTCTGCTTCAAATAGGGCGGTGCGCATTCCCCTTCGTCTTGAGACCCGTTTTTCTTCCGGCTCCTGATCAGATGACTCGGCTCCGGGCCATTCCTCCCTTCCGCGCCGAGTTTCATGGTCAGGACACGGACGGGTTTTCTGCGGAGGACCCGGACATGAAGGCCTGTGAGGAACGTGCGTCCTGCAGGATGGATGCGTGCACCGGGTCAGTCCGCGTTGCCGGCCGCGGAGGAAATCCCCTTTTCCCTCCGGTTTCAGTCCCTCCTGCGATCTGCCCGAAATGTCTGAAGCGGCCTTCCCGGCAGGGAATCTGTGCGCCTGCGGAACAAAAAAAGCGCCGCAGCGCAGACGACACCGGAAACGGGGGCAGTGTCGCAGGCGTGCGGCGCGGAGGTGGGCAGGAGGGTCAGCACAGGGTAAAAATGGCACGGCGAATGCGTTCGGCCACGGCTTCAACCCGCGGCAGATCTTCTTCCACCAGGGGGGCAAGCGGGGCGCGTACGGAACCGCACAGCAGGTCCGCGTTGAATTCCAGGATTTTCTTGGCGACCGCATACATATTGCCGCGGCAGGAACACATGTCGGCGATGATGTGGTTCACCTCATGCTGGATGACCTGCGCCCTCTGGAAGTTCCCTTCGCCGATGAGCGCATCCATCTTCAGAAACAGCTGCGGCATCACTGCATAGGTGCCGCCGATGCCGCCCCTGGCGCCGATGGCGCGCCCGCCGACGAACTGCTCGTCCGGGCCGTTGAAGACGATGCAGTTTTCACCTCCGGCGTCCACGAACATCTCAATGTCCTGGATGGGCATGGAGGAGTTTTTGACGCCGATGACCCGGGGGTTTTTACGCATTTCACGGAACAGCGGGAGAGTGAGGGCCACGCCGGCCAGCTGGGGAATGTTGTAGATGATAAAGTCCGTGTCCGGGGCCGCGTCGCTGATCGCGTTCCAGTACCGGGCAATGGCGTGCTCGGGAAGATGGAAATAGATGGGCGGAATAGCCGCAATGGCGTCCACATGCAGCGACTGGGCATGGGCGGCCAGCTGCCGGGATTCATTCGTGTTGTTGCAGGCGACGTGGGCGATGATCACGCATTCGCCGCCGACTTCCTCCATGACCGCCTCCAGGGTTCTCATGCGCTCTTCCTTTTCGAGGTAGATGCACTCCCCGGAGGAACCGCCCACATACAGCCCCTTGACACCGCTGTCCACCAGATGGCGCGCAAGAGCGCGGGACCTTTCGGGGGATACTTCGCCCTCGTCCGAGTAGCAGGCATAGAAGGCGGGAATAACGCCGCAGTATTTTTCAAGACTCATACAGATCACCTTAACCTTTCACGGCACCCATGGTGATTCCCCGGGTGAAGAATTTCTGAAAGATGAGGAAGATGACGATAATGGGCACAGAGCCGATGGCGGCGCCGGCCATGATCAGGCCGAAATCCGTTGACAGTTCGGACTGGAGCTTGGCAATTCCGAGGGAGATGGTCAGCACGCGGGTGTCATTGAGCATAATGAGCTGCAGGAAGTAGTCATTCCATGCGGTGATGAAGGTGAAGATGGCCAGCGCGCCGATGCCTGGCTTGATGAGGGGAAGCACGATCTGGGTAAAGGTGCGGGCTTCTCCCGCGCCGTCAATGCGGGCGGCCTCCAGCAGTTCGTTGGGGATGGTTTCGGAGAACTGCTTCATCAGGAACACGCCGAAGGGCCATCCGACGGTGGGGAAGATCACGGCCCAAAGGGTGTTGTGCATGTTCAGCCAGGCCATTTCGCGCAGCAGGGGGATCAGGATCACCTGTTTGGGCAACGCCATGGCGCACACAAAGATGGAAAAGATCACGGTCCTGCCGGTAAAGCGCTTCTTGGCCAGGGCGTAACCGCCCATGGCCGCACACATGCAGGTCAGGACCATGGACCCCGCGCAGATCGCCACGGTATTGAAGAGCCACTGAAGGGCGGGACGGGTGAAGAGCCGCTGGTAGTTGTCCACGGTGGGGCTGAGGGGAAACCACTGGGGAGTGGCGGAGTTGATGGTCTTGGCATCCTTGAAGGAGCCGGTGATGATCCAGTACAGGGGGAAGGTGAAGAGGAAGGCGATGACAATCAGCAGGATGATGGCGATGACCTTGTAGGGGGTCAGGTGCTGCACCGAGTGGTCCTGTCCGTGCTGGATGCGGACCTTGCGTGCAGGCTTGGCTGCGTTGACCATGCTGCGCCTCCTCTCAGCCGTTGTCGCTGGCCGCCAGGCGGAACTGCAGGGCGGAGAACAGCGCGATGATCAGGGCGAGGATGATGCCCATGGCGCTGCCGTAGCCGTAGCGGTTCAGCTTGAAGGCCTCATAGTAGATGTAGTACATGATGGTCTGCGTGGAGTTGTTGGGTCCGCCGGAGGTCAGCAGCTGGATGAGGGCAAAGCACTGGAAGGAATTGATGGTGGTGATCACCAGAATGTAGAGGGTCGTGGGCATGATCTGGGGCCACTTGATTCTCCAGAAAACCTGCTGGTTGGTGGCGCCGTCCACCTGTGCCGCTTCAATCAGGGAATGATCCACGTTGTTGAGGGCGGAGACGTAGAGAACGATGGGCTGTCCCACGGAGGTGGTCAGCAGGATCATGATAATGCATCCCAGAGCGGTGTCCACATTTCCGATCCAGTTGATGTTGCGGGCGATGAGACCCATGCTTTTGAGCACATAGTTGAGTACGCCGTAGTAGTTGTTGAAAATCCATTTCCATACCACCGTCACGGCAACGGAACCTGTGACCACTGGCAGGTAGAAGATGCAGCGGAACAGGGAAGTGCCCCAGTCCCGCATCTTGGCGATGATCGAGGCAACCCACAGGGAGAACATGCAGGTGACGGGAACGCTGACCACCACGATGACCAGGGTGTTGACAAGTGCCCTGTGAAAGATGGGGTCACCGATCAGTTCTGCATAGTTGGCAAGCCCGGCGAAGGTGAATTCGGTCATGGTGTAGTTGAAGAAGCTGTTGACCAGACACATGACCATGGGGAAGATCACAAAGCCCGCGAAGAAGAGCAGAGAGGGTGCCATGAACAGGTAGCCGGCCAGGTTCTCCCGCCGGCGGGACTGGACAAGGCTTGCTGTTTTTTTGGCGGTGTTCTGCATGGTGGCCTCCTAAAAAGCGCACCCCTGCCGGGCAGGGGTGCGCGCGGTGATGGAAGATGATTATTTGATGGAAGCGTTGGAGTTGGCCACATAGGTGGCGACTTCGGCTGCCACGTCTCCACCCGCAAAGATGCGCTGGAGCATGTTCCACCATTCTGTCCGCTGCACGGCCCAGCCGGCGGTGACATTGTAATAGTCGCCCAGGAAGGGCATGAAGATCGCGAAGTCAGCGTTGTCAGCCTTTTCGGTGCCGGTATAGATGTCGCCGAAGGAGGCGCGGACCGGGAAGAATCCGGTGGCGTAAACGCTCTTGGGTCCCTGAGCCGGATCGTCACATACGAAGCGGATGAATTCCTTGGCCGCTGCGGCGCGGGCGTCGTTGTGGTTGTCAAACAGGCCGAAGCCCCAGATGCCGCCGCACAGTTCGGGAATGCCGTTGTCGCTGGGGAAGGCCATGGGAAGGGGTTCCACGCCGTCGGCAAAGCTGGCCTTGTTGGATACTGCCGCAGAGGCGTTCCAGCAGAAGCCCATGGAGACGGTGCCGTTGCAGAAGAGGGCGATTTCGTCGGCAGCCACGATGGCGGGATCGGCGGCGAGGGTGCCCTCATTGACCATATCCACCAGCAGCTGCAGTCCCTTGATGCCTTCGGGGCTGTCCATGGTGTAGGCGGTGTGTTCGGGGTTGGTGAACTTGGCGGAATAGAGGTTCATGGCCAGCGCGCGGGTGCCCTGGTCGCCGCCCTGTCCGCCGCAGTAAACCACGCCGGTGGGGAAGAAGCCGGCCTCCGACAGGGCCTTGCAGGCATTGATGAAGCCTTCGGTGGTCCAGGTGCGGGTCTCCTCATTGAGGTACTTGAGGGCATCCGCGGCCTCAAAGTTCTTGCGGTTGATAACCATGGTGTGGGTGGTCATGCACAGGGGATACTCGAAATAGATGCCGTCCTTGTTCTTGCAGGCCGCTTCAACGGCTGCGGAGGTGGCCAGGATGTCGGCCTTTGACTCGTCGGTCCACAGATCGGAGATGTCCAGCATTTTGCCCGCGGCGCCCCAGTTGGTCACCAGGCGCTCCGGGCCTTCCATCACGATGTCCGGCGTGGTTCCGGCCTCAATGGCCGTGGTCACCTGGTCATCACCGGAGGTGTAATCCAGATACTGGACCTTGACAGTGATCTCGGGATGCACCGCATTGAAGCTGGCGATGATGCCGTCCACGGTTGCGCTGTCGGCCCAGGAACCGATGGGATAGGTCCACAGGGTGATTTCCACAGGATCCGCTGCAAGTGCGAGGGACGCGCTGAACAGAAGAATCAGGGCAAGAAGAAGCGTACAGGTTTTTTTCATGATACAGGCCTCCTTTGTGTGTTGTCTGGTGATCAGAAAGGGGGGCAACATGGGCATGAAACAACAAAACAGATCCCATCTGGTGAAAAAGTACTATAAATCAAAAGGAATGTCAATGAGATTTTTGTGGGAATTGGGCGTATCGCACAAAACATATGGGAATCATCTTGTCCATAATGATGAATCAGATTGACTGGAATAGGAGACATTGCTATAATTCTGAAGGATATGACTCGACAAAGCGCAAATGAGGTGGAGACTCCCAATGAAAGAGATGCAGGGCGACGAAAAGCGGTATCTTCGCGTATTCAGACAGATCCGCAGCTATATCATCGACAAGAACCTGGAGCCCGGAGACCAGCTGCCCACGGAGGCGGAGCTGTGCGAGATGCTGAAGGTGAGCCGCAATGTGGTCCGTGAGGCGATCAAGAGCATGGAGCTGATGGGAATGGTTGAGGCCAGGCCTGGAAGGGGGACGGTGGTGAGACCCTTTTCCGTCGATTACATCGCGCAGAATGTGCTTTTTTTCAGCATGTCCGGCCAGGGAAAACACATCCGGGAAATGTTTGACATCCGCCGGAACCTGGAGATGGCCTACATGCGGGAGGCCTTTCATGCCCTTCGAAGGGAGGATATCGCGCATATTTCCGAATGCGCCCGGAAGATCCGGGATGCCTATGAAAAGAACGGCATGTTCAATGAGGAGGACCGGGAATTCCACATGTCCATCTTCCGCCCGATGGGCAATGAGGTGCTCCTGTCCATGATGGATGCCATCTGGGCGGTGGATGTGGGGTTTGAACTGGAGAAAAAGCATCCTCACCTGTCTGAATCCGTGGAGAAGCATGAGGCCATCGCCTGGGCTCTGGAAAACCTGGATTACCGGGCATTTGCCCGGGCCATGGAGAGACACTTTTCGTCCGGCAAGTATCTGCCGGGTGATTCCTATGAGGAATTCTGACGGGCAAGAGAAAAGGAGGCGGTTCCATGACAAAGGAAGGACTGTTTGAAATCATGAAGGGGAGCATCATCGTGTCGTGCCAGGCCACACCCGGTGAGCCCCTTTACGATCCGGAACGCTCGGTGATGCCCATGATGGCGCGGGCGGCCCAGATGGCGGGTGCCAGGATGATCAGAACCAGCAGCGTGCGGGACATCGTGGGCATCAAGGAGGCCACGGGGCTGCCGGTCATCGGCCTGATCAAGCGGGAATACCCGGGGTATCAGGGACGCATTACCATGACCATGCGGGAAGTGGATGAATGCATGGAAGCCATGGCGGACATCGTGAGCATCGACTGCACCGACTGTCCCAGGGGCGACGGCCTGACGCCGGCCCGGTTCCTCAAACAGGTACGGGAAAAATACCCGAACATCATCATCATGGCAGACTGCGCCACCTATGAGGAAGCCCTGTCAGCCCATGCAGCCGGTGCGGACCTGGTGGGCACCACCATGAACGGCTATACCCCCGCAACCCGTACGTCCTCCGGCGAGCCCAATTTCGAGCTGGTGGAAAGGCTGGCACGTGCCCTGCCCTGCCCGGTGATTGCCGAGGGCAGGGTGCATACGCCGGAGCAGGTCCGGCGCATGCTGGAGCTGGGAGCGCATGCGGTGGTGGTGGGGGGCGCCATCACGCGTCCTCTGGAGATTGCCCGGAGGTTTTTTGCGGCAGTGGATGACAAATGAGAGGAGCGGGCAGCGTGTATCTGGGACTGGATATCGGCGGCAGCAGTGTGAAAATGGGCATCGTGGACCAGAACGGCCGGATTCTGAGAAAGGGAGAGGCGCCGGTGGACCAGGATGCCTACAGGACGCCCATTCTGGAGACCGTGATCCGGGAAGCCGGTGTCTTTATGGGGGAGGAGCGCGAAGGGATCCGGGGCATCGGCGTGTCGGCGACAGGACAGGTGGATGACCGGACAGGCGTGATCATCGGCACCAACGGCAAGATCCGCAATTATGAAGGCGGCCAGATTGTGCGGGAGATGCAGGCGGCCTTCGGGATTCCCACGGCGGCCCTCAATGACGCCAATGCGGCAGTTCTCGGGGAGCATTTCCGGGGGGCTGCCCGGGGTGAACAGGATGTCATCATGATCACCCTTGGAACCGGGGTCGGCGGCGGGATCATCATGAACGGCGAGCTCTACGGCGGCTCCCGGGGCATTGCCGGGGAGCTGGGGCATTTCACCCTGTACCAGGACGGGGCGCCATGCGCCTGCGGGAAGCGGGGATGTTATGAAAGCTACGCCAGCACCAGCGCGCTGGTCCATGAAGCGGAAATGCTGCTGGGGGAGACCGGACTCAACGGACGCAAGCTCTTTGAGCGGGCCGAGGCCGGGGAGGAGGCGGTGCAGGTGGTCCTGGACCGCTGGATTGACGACATCGCCGCGGGCCTGACGGGTCTGGTCCATATCTTCAATCCCCGCCTGCTGGTGGTGGGCGGCGGCGTCAGCGAGCAGGAAACGCTGCTCATGCAGCCCCTGCGGGAGCGGGTGCTGCGCGGAGTCATGCCCCGCTTTGCGGAAGGGCTCCGCCTGGTGCGCGCAGAACTTGGAAATGACGCGGGAATGATCGGAGCCGTCCGGTTTTTCATGCTGCGGGAAGGGGAACAGAAGACATGAAATGTCTGATTTTTGACATGGACGGCGTGATTCTTGACTCGGAGCCCTACAGCAGGAAATGCTGGGACGATGCCGGAGCCCGGATGGGCCTTGAACATGACCGCCTGCACAGGGCGGTGATGGAAATCATCGGCACCAATTCCGCAAAGAGCAGGGAAATCGTGTGCGCCAGGTGCGGGGATATGCCGGGATTTGACTATGACAGGCTGCTTGCTTCCTCGAAGGAGCTTTACCGGAAGATCGCCATGGCCGGGATCCCCCTGAAACCGGGAACCCGGGAAATTCTCACATGGCTCAGGGAGCAGGGCATTCCCACGGGACTGGCCAGCTCCACGGAAACCGGGGTTGTCCGGGAGGAACTGGCCGCTTCAGGGATTCTCGGGGACTTTGACGTGATCGTGGGCGGGGACCAGGTCAGCCGGTCCAAACCGGACCCGGAGATTTTTGAGGTGTGTGCCGCCAGACTGGGCATGCTGCCGCAGGAGTGCTGGGTGGTGGAGGATTCCTATAACGGGGTGCGTGCCGGCGCGGCTGCCGGGATGCAGGTGTTCATGATTCCGGACCTGCTGCCGGCCACGGACGAGATGAGGACGCTGGCCAGGGTGCTGCCGGACCTGAAAGCCCTGCTGGAGCTGGCCAGAGAGCAGACGGAAAGGAAATGACCGGAGAGTCAAAAAGGCAGGAGCGCTGCACAGCGTGCAGCGCTCCTGCCTCAAATAACGATGACGGAGGGAAACGGAATGATTGTCAGGGAGTTTGGCGCAACCGGAAGGAAAGTCAGTGAAATCGGCCTTGGAACCTGGCAGCTGGGAACGCGCTGGGGAGATCCTTTCAACCGCGAAGAAGCCCTCAGGATTCTGGAGACCGCGGATGAAGCGGGCATCACCTTCATCGACACGGCGGACGTGTACAACGGCGGACGCAGCGAGGAGGCCATCGGGGAGTACATCCGCACCCGTCCCGGCAGGTTCTATGTCACCACCAAGTGCGGAAGTGAACCCGCATACGGCTGAAAGGTATACCCCGGAAGCCATTGCGGAATTTATCGAAGGAAGCCTGCAGAGCCTGAAGGTGCAGCGCCTGGATCTGGTGCTGCTGCACTGCCCGCCTCCCCCGGTGTATGCGTGGGACGATATCTTTTCGGAACTGCAGAGACAGCGCAGGATGGGCAATATCGCGGATTACGGCATGAGCATCGAGAAGGTCAGCGAGGGGCTGGCGGCCATGGAATACGATGTGGCGGCGATCGAGGTCGTTTTCAACATGTTCCGCCTCAAGCCCATGGATGAGCTGCTGCCCCGGGCAAAGGAAAAGAACGTGGGAGTCATTGCGCGGGTGCCGCTGGCCAGCGGACTGCTCACCGGAAAACTGAGCAGGGAATCCACATTCGGTCCCAAGGATCACCGTTCCTTCAACCGGGAAGGCGCATCATTTGACAAGGGGGAGACCTTTTCAGGCGTACCCTATGAACTGGGGCTGGAGGCGGTGGAGGAGCTCAAGGGAATCTTTGGAACGGACCAGCTGGCGCCCATCGCCATCCGCTGGGTGCTGATGCATCCTGAAATCAGCGTGGTCATTCCGGGAGCCAGCCGTGCCTCCCAGGTGACGGGCAACGTGCAGGCTGCCTATCTTCCGCCGCTGACCGATGAGCAGATGGCGGCGGTAACCCGGGTGTACGACCGGCTTCTGAGGGACGTGATTCACCCGCAGTGGTAACGGCGGCGGGGCAGCGCCGCAAGACCGGAACATGCGGACACAAACAGGCAGATCCCGGAAAAACTCCCGGAATCTGCCTGTTTTCATGCCATGCGGGGATCAGCGGCGGTGGAGGGTTTCGGAAAGGGCGCAGAGCTTGTCGGCAATGCAGACCACAAATGCTTCAAGGGATGCGGGAACATGGAAGAGGGTCAGCGGCCACATGTGGGTGCGGATGATGCCGGCTTCCTTTCGGGTGATGTGAAAATCCCGGGAGGCGTTGCGCACGGCGAGTTCAGGATGGTGCAGACCGTGCAGATGGTCCCCGCTGTGGTGCCAGTCATAGAGAAAGTAATCGTGCAGGAACGCGCCGCGGACCAGTGCGGATTCATTGATGCGCAGGTGCAGCGCGCGGGAAATGGCAAAGCTCCTGCGGGCAACCGCCATGCAATGGTCAAAGGTGGTGATGCTGCCATGCTGGATGAAACGCTTCATCCGCAGCGCCTCCCGGGAGCGGGAAAGGGGCCGGATGAGCGCGGCAAAACGGTGTTTGTCGGTGAGTTTCATGAAAGGGTTCTCCTGTTTATCAAGCGGAAAGTTCAGAAGGCGGCTTTTTCCAGGCATACCAGCTGGACGCCGGGGATGCCGTTGAAGACGCAGGGGACAATGCCGGCTTCCCGGTACCCCAGGGAGGCATACAGACGCCGGGCGACCAGGTTGCGTGCATTGGTGTCCATGCGAAGTGCCCGCAGCCCCCGGCGCCGGGCCTCCTCCTCATAAAAGGCGATGAACCTGCGTGCCAGCCCCTGCCGGCTGAGGGCGGGATCCACGGTGAGGGTGTGCAGGACCAGTGCGGTGTCCTTCTTCGCGGGAATCTGCCAGGAGGCCTGGTCATATTCCGGGACCTGACAGGTGTTGATGCGCGCGGAAGCCGCCACACGGCCATCCACTTCCATGACATAGAGGTCCCCTTCCTCCAGCGCGGCGTGCGCGGTGGCAAGGGTGGGATAGATCCCCCGCAGCCAGCCGGTGGTGATCCGGCCTGCGGCCTCCAGGTCGTGAATGGCGTCATAGATGCGGGAAATCCCGGGAAGGTCAGCTTCTGTGGCAGGGCGGATCATGGGACGTCCTCCTTGGAACTGGAAATGATGAACGGGGCGGGAGCACCGCAGGAGAGCGGACAGGAAAGGAATGAGCGGATGAGAAGAATACGCAATGGACTTTGGCTGCTGATTCTGTTTGCAGCAGTGACGGCGGCGGGACTGGCAGAAAAACTGCTGGTGACCACGGATCTGCATCTGACCTCCGGTACGGAAACGACGGATCCGGTGCTGCAGGCGATTGCCCTGCAGGTACAGGACTCTGACGGCGTGCTGTTTCTGGGGGATGAGGCCAACAGCGGGCATCTGGAGGAGCATCGGCGCTTTGTGCAGTTTCTGAGGACACTGGACAAACCGGTTTATGTGATCCCGGGAAACCACGACTACAGCCTGGAAATGGACACGGAGGGATTTCTGAGGATGTTTGGGCCCTGGAGTGCGGAAACGGCCTTTTCCCGGGACCCGTCCTCGGTCAGCTATGCGGCAAGAACCGGGGAGGGCACCATTTTGCTGATGCTGGATACCAATGCCTATCAGAATGAAACGGTGACCCGGGGGCGCATTTCAGAGGACCTGCTGAAATGGCTCAGGGAACTGCTCCCGAAGCTGAAGGGGCAGAAGGTGGTCTGCTGCGGCCACCATCCGCTGCTGGACGGTTCGGGCGGCACGGACAGGACGCAGAATGCCGACGCGCTGACGGACCTTCTGCGGGAAGCGGGCATCTCCCTGTACGTGTGCGGACACCGCCACAACAACTATGCGGTGGAAGAAAACGGACTCGTGCAAATCTGTGTGGGCACTCCCGGCGGATATCCCGCGTGGATGGGCGAGGTGGATACCGGAGAGGAAGTCTACCGGGTCCGACCCCTGCATGCCGAGGGAAGCCGGGAGGCGGAACGGCTGCACAGCGATACGAAGGAGATGGCGCGGCGCATGGGACGCTCAGCCCTTGAAGGGACTTCGGGCGAGGGCAATGAGGCAGCCGTCGCATGGTTTGAGGAGGCCTTCATGACCTATATGGAGGGGGCCGCCGGTGAAAAGGGGGAGCAGCTGCTTCGCGATCCGGCAGCCCAGGTCTGGCGGGAGGCCCAGGTGCGCAGCGTGGTGCGGGACTGGATTCTGGGGGTGCTCTCGCAGCCGGGACCGGACGTGCGGCGGGTGCAGCTGCAGCTGAGCGCTACAGGAGCGGCGCAATGAGGTGCAGGAGCGCGTCGCGCAGGCGGAAAGGGAAGGAGGTCCTGGAGAGGTAGCGGGCGGTGACCTCGTGGCTCTGGGAGAACAGATGGACGAAGTCTTCCCGGATATCCGTGACCGCCGGGGTGTTGAGCATCAGCACGCCGTTTTCAAAGTGATGGTACAGCGAGCGGTAATCCAGGTTGATCGTCCCGCAGATGGCGACCAGGTCATCGCTGACGCACTGCTTGGCGTGAATGAACCCCGGAGTGTATTCGTAGATCCGGACACCGCCGGACACCAGCTCACGGTAGTAGGATCGGGTGACCCGGAAGGTCAGCTTCTTGTCCGGAATGTTCGGTGTGATAATGCGCACGTCCACGCCGCGCCCCGCGGCGAGCACCAGGGCGCGGGCCATTTCATCGGTGAGGATCAGGTAGGGCGTGGTGAACCAGGCGTACTTCTGGGCACCTGCGAGCAGGTTGATGAACACGTCCTCGGCGGTGTTGAGGGCGTCCAGGGGGGATTCGCCGTAGGCAAGCACGTAGCCCTGGGCTTCGGGGAAGTCGGCCGCGGGGAAATAACGGGAGAATTCAGCGTCATCCTCGTCATGGCTGCGGATGGCGTTCCACATTTCCAGAAACAGTGCGGTCATGGAGGCGACGGCGCCGCCCTCCAGGCGGACGCCGGAATCCTTCCAGTACCCGTAGGGCTCGGTCAGGTGGAAATACTCATCCGCCAGATTGTAGCCGCCCGTGTATCCGATGCGTCCGTCGATGACCGTGATTTTCCGGTGGTCCCGGTGGTTCATGAAGAAATTGACCAGGGGGAGCATGGGATTGAAGTAGCGGCAGTGGATGCCGTCCTGCTCCATGCGGTCTGCAAAGTCCGTATTGATGAAGAAGATGGAGCCGATGTCGTCATAGAACAGACGCACCTCCACGCCGGCGGCGGCGCGCTCGGCCAGTACCGCATGGATGCGGGAGAAGACCCGGGCATCCTCGATGGCGTGGTATTCCATAAAGATGAACTTTTCCGCCCGGGACAGATCCTGAAGCATGACTTCCAGCGCATCCGCGGTATCCCCGAAGAAGCGTACCTGGGTATTTCCGCTGGTAAGGGAGCCGATGCGGTGCTCCAGACTGTAAAACTGGCCGGACAGATGGGGATACTGCCGGGAAAGGTCAGGAAGGGCTGAGGGAGATGCCGTGGCCCAGGGAAGCAGGGCCTGGTGGATCTGCTCAAACCGGTGGTGCATGGCTCTCGTGGCGCCGGAGAGGCCTGCGATCAGGTAGAGGACGATGCCCATGACCGGGAAGCTGAGGACGATGAAGAGCCAGAGCATTTTCATCGAGGAGTTTTCCCGGCGGCCGTAGATGAGCAGGGCGATCAGCAGGGAAACGGCCGAGCGCAGGAATGCATTCAGGGGGGTGTTGACGGAGATTCTGGCGATATAGATGTAAAGCCACAGAAACTCCGCGATGATGACGATGGAGCACAGCAGCAGACGGAGAGCACCATTTTTGACGTAGGCCTTTCTTTCAAGCGTCTTTTTACGGGACATGGCATGCTCTCCTTTCGCAGTGATAGGAGACATTATAGACTTTGCGGCATGGATTTGCAATGTCATGGGGGAGGCGCAGCGACATGAGGGAGACGGGAGAAGGACAAAGGGGCGTGGCACTGGTGACGGGAGCGGGGTCCGGGATTGGACGCGCCCTGGCCGAGGGACTGGGCCGGCGGGGCTATTCCCTGATTCTGGCGGGCAGAAACCCGGAGCATCTGGAATCCACCCGGAAAAAATGCGGCGGCAGGTGCGTCAGCGCGGACCTTCAGAGTCCGGAGGGCAGGTCAGTCCTTGTGCGGGAAATGGAGGAAAGCTGTCCGGATGTGGTCGTGCTGTGTGCCGGTTACGGGATCCTGGGGGACTTTGCGGACCTGACAAGGGAGGACCTGGAGGGCATGCTGCAGGTGAATATTCTTGCCTTCAGCCAGCAGCTGCGCTGTGCCATTGACCTGATGGAACGCCGGGGCAGCGGAAGGATTCTGGCGGTTTCCTCCACCGCGGGAGCTTTTCCGGGAAGCCCGCATTTTGCGGTGTACTATGCCACCAAGTCCTATGAAAGTGCGCTGGTATCGGGGATCCAGGGGGAGCTCCGGCGAAAGGGCGTTCCGGTGGGGCTGACGCTCCTGTGCCCGGGGCCGGTCAGCAGCGGCTTTGATGCCAGGGCAGGCGCCCGGCACTCCCTTCCGGGGATGACCCCGGAGGCGGTGGCGGATGCGGCGCTTCCGGCCTTCCTGGCGGGAAAGCCTCTGGTGGTCCCGGGCCTGCTCAACCGCCTGGCGATGGTCCTTCCCCGGCTGCTTCCGGACAGGCTGCTGCTGCTCATGGCGGACAGGCAGCAGCGGAAAAAGACGGGAGGACAGGACAGGGGAAGGCTGCAGTCCCGGGGGTGAGAAAAGGGGGAGACGGCAGAGGGAAAAAATCACACCTTCATCGTAAGAATGTGACCTTTACAGTCCCCGACATCATATGGTAGTGTTAACACAAAGGACAGAAAGGTTCTGTCAGCAAGCGGCGATGCTCCCTCGCGCCTGGGGGCGGCGGATGCCGGAATAAATCAAGGAGGAATAAACATGAAGAAGATTCTGACTGTTGTCCTGGCGCTGTGTCTCGTGCTGGCACTGGCCGTGACCGCCACCGCAGACAAGAAGATCAAGATTGGCGTTTCCATCTGGAGTTCCACCGACACGCTGGGCAGCGAGTGCAAGAGAATGATCGATTCCGCCGCTGAGGCCCTGGGCGTGGAAGTGCAGTGGGTTGACCAGGCTCACATCTCTGAGCAGGTGACCGCATCTGCTGAGACGCTGGCCATGGCGGGCTGCGATGGCATCATCATCTGCAACTCCGCTTCCGCTGAAATGGGTTCCGTCATCAAGACCTGCGACGAGAACGAAGTGTACTGCGCTCAGTTCTTCCGCGTCATTGACAAGGAAGCCAATCCCGACGAGTTTGCTCAGGCCAGCGCCAGCCCCTACTATGTAGGTGCCGTGCACGAGTCCGAGTATGACAACGGCAAGACCCTGGTCACCATCCTGGCCGAGAAGAAGGGCTGCCGCAAGATCGGTCTTGAAGGCTGGGAGCCTGGCGACGCGACCTTCCTGGGCCGTTGGGCAGGCTATCAGGCCGGCGTGGAAGAGTGGAACGCCGCTCATCCCGATGACAAGGTCACTCTCCTTGATCCGCAGTATGGCCGTACCACCACCGACACCGGCCGTGCCACCGCTGAGGCGATCATCCAGGCCAACCCCGACATCGATGCTCTGATCGTTGCCGGCGGCGGCGGAGACACCCTGCTGGGCGCTATCGCCGGCATCGAGGCCATGGGCCTGACCGGCAAGATCGCTGTCGTGTCCACCGACTTCCTCCCCGATCTGGATGTCAAGCTTGAGACCGGCGCCATGGCTGCCGAGTCCGGCGGACACTATGCGGATCCCTTCTTCGCTTTCCTGATGGTCTACAATGCGATCCAGGGCAAGTATGAAGTCAAGACCGACGGCTTCTATGACATGGTCTTCCCGTACATGTACGTTGCTTCTCCCGAGGACTATGCCAACTATGCGAAGTATTTCACCGGCACCGAGCTCCCGTACTATCCGGACGAGATCAAGGCTCTGGCCGAGCTGTCCTATGATGATCTGGCTGCCGCCTGCGCCAAGCTGTCCGTTGAGGACGTGGTTGCGCGTCACACCAAATAATCCGGCAGGACTTCCGACAAATAGACTTTAACGACAAGCGGCGAGGCTGGCCAGGCGCGGACGGCCTCGCCGCGATTTTGACTCTGCCACGGCAGGGAACGGAAAGCGTGGAGCGAGAATATGACGAAACAACTTGAAAAGCTGAAGAGCAGCAAGTATTACGGCTTTATGATGCTGGGCGCCATGGTGCTGTTCTTCTATGCGGTGTTCAAAATCCTGACGCCCGGTAATTTCGGCAGCCCTGCCAACCTGTACGCCTATCTGCAGTCCTCCATCATTTATTCCGTGGGCGGCTGCGGGCTGTACTTCATCGTGGTCATGGGCCTGTTTGACTTTGCCGTGGGCAGCAACATCGTGCTGTCCTCCATCGTGGGCGTGATCCTGTCCAAGAAATTCGGATATATCGGCTTTGTAGTGGGATGCCTGGGCTGCGGCACCCTGATCGGCATTCTCATCGGATTCCTCTACAACCGCCTCAATGTGCCCTCGATGATCGTCACGGTGGGCCTTATGCTGATCTTTGAGAGCCTGGCGGTTTTTGTGGCGGCAGGCTCCAAGCAGACGCTGGATGAGAACCTGCGCTTCTTCAGCGGCGCTCCGGGCAACATCATCCTGGCGGCGCTGGCATTCCTGTTCATGTATTTCATCCTGAACTACACCAAGATCGGCACCTACTGCAACGCCATCGGCAGCAACGAGTTCACGGCCAAGAACATGGGCATCGATGTCAAGAAGTACAAGCTCATCGGTTTTGCGCTGCTGCACTTCTTTGTGGGCATCATGGCCATCCTGACGGTGTCCTACGGCACCACCATGACCGCTCTGACGGGCATGAGCACCATGAGCCGGAACTTCCAGCCGCTCATGGGCACCTTTTTCGGCGTGGCCTTCAGAAAGTACGGAACGCCGATTACCGCAATCATCATCGGTGAGTTCATCATCTCGATCATTTTCAACGGATTTGTGGCACTGGGCGCGCCTACCACCATTCAGAACGTGGTGACCGGCGGCGCGCTGCTGGTGATCGTGGCGCTGACAGCCCGGGGCGGCAAGGGCTCCGTCGTGAAGTAAGGAGGGGCAGATGGAAAAGAACATCCTGCTCCGTGCGGAGCATATCGACAAAAAATTCGGCATCACCCATGCCGTCAATAACGTGTCCCTGACCATCGCGGCCGGGGAAATCCGTGGCCTGATCGGTGAGAACGGCTCCGGAAAGAGCACATTCTCCCAGATGCTGTGCGGTATCTATACCATCGGCGGGGGCACCTTCACCCTGGACGGAAAGGAACTGCATATCCGCAACCAGGTGGAGGCCAACAACGCCGGCGTGTCCATCATCGTGCAGGAAATGGGAACCCTCTCCGGCCTGACGGTGGCCGAGAACATCTTCCTGGGGCATGAGGATCCCTTTGTGCATCACGGCATCAAGGATTCCCGCAAGATGAACCAGGAGGCCCAGCGCCTGCTCAATGAGTACGGCTTCACCTCCATTCAGGCCTCCAAGATGATCGACCAGTACAATTTCGAGGACCGCAAGCTCATCGAGATTGTCAAGGCGACGTATATGAAGCCCAAGATCCTCATCGTGGACGAAACCACCACGGCCCTGTCCCAGAACGGACGACTGGAACTGTACAAGATCATGGACCAGGTCCGTGCGGACGGACGCTCGGTGATCTTCATCAGCCATGACCTGGGCGAGGTGCTGGAGCATACCGATTCCGTGACCATCCTTCGCGACGGCGAATACATCGACACCGTGCAGACCAAGGATGTGACGGAGGACGACCTCAAGCGCCTGATGGTGGGCCGCGAGATCGGTTCCGCCTATTACCGCACGGACTACGGTACGCCCATCAGCGATGAGGTGGTTCTCAAGGTGGATTCTGTGACGGTTCCCGGACAGATATACAACATCAGCTTTGAACTGCACCGGGGCGAAATTCTGGGCTTCGGCGGCCTGTCCGAGTGCGGCATGCACGAGGTGGGCAAGGCGGTCTTCGGTGCATCCTGGGACCGTACCGGCAGCGTGACCCTGAAGGACGGCACGGCGATCAACAGCATTCCCACGGCCATCAAGCATTCCGTGGCCTATGCCTCCAAGGACCGGGACAATGAATCCATCATCATCAACGAATCCATCCGCAACAATGTGGTCCTGCCCTCCCTGGATGACCTCGCCACCAACTATGTGCTGAGCAAAAAGAAGCTGGACAGCTTCGCCAATGAGCATGCCACGAGGATGCAGACCAAGATGCAGAACGTGCACCAGTTTATTTCCGACCTTTCAGGCGGAAACAAGCAGAAGGTGGTGCTGGCCCGCTGGCTCGGCAAGGGCAGTGACATTCTGGTGCTGGACTCTCCCACCCGCGGCATTGACGTCAAGGTCAAGCAGGCCATCTATGCCCTGATGGGAGAACTGAAGGCGGAAGGCAAGAGCATCATCATGATTTCGGAGGAGATCCCGGAGCTGCTGGGCATGTCGGATCGCATCCTGATCATGAAGGACGGCAGCATCAACGGCGAATTTATGCGCAGACAGGATCTTACTGAAGAAGATCTGATTGCGAAGATGGTCTGAGGAGGTGTGTGAGATGGAAAAGAAAAATCAGGAAAACAGTCAATCCAAAGTCCTCGCATTCCTCGGAAGCGACACCTTTAAGGGCCTGCTGCCTTTCATCGGACTTGTGGTGATTGTCGTGGTCATGAATATCCTGACGGAAGGCAAGATCCTGACCGCCAAGCGGCTGCGGCTGCTGCTGTCCCAGGTCTACTACCCCATGATCGTGGCTACGGGCGTCTTCTTTATCATGACCCTGGGCTCCATTGACTTTACAGAGGGCTCCACCCTGGGCGTGGCGTCCATCGTGGTGAGCTGGCTGTCCTTCTACAGCATTCCCCTGGCGATCGTCGGCGGCATTCTGACCGGTGCGGCAATCGGCGCCCTCAACGGCTTCTTCCATGTGAAATTCAAGCTGCAAAGCTTCATCGTCACGATCTGCACCATGTACCTGTTCCGCGGAGTGTGCGCGTATCTGACCACGGAGACCGCCATTCCGGCCAGCAACACCATCAAGGCGCTGGACCAGGACTGGCTCAAGATCACCATCACCGTTTGCGTGCTGCTGGTGGCATTCTTCCTGTTCAAGTTCACCCGGATCGGCAACGACGTCAAAGCGGTGGGCTCCGGTGAAACCGCAGCCCGGTTTTCCGGCGTCCGCACGGACATGGTCAAGTTCCTGGCCTTCGTGTGCGCAGGCGGACTGACGGGTCTGGCGGCCTTTGTCAACGTGATCAAGGTGGGTTCCATTACTTCCACGGCAGGCAACCAGCTGGAGACGCAGATTCTGATTTCACTGGTGCTGGGAGGACTGCCCATCACGGGTGGCGCCAAGGTACGTTTCTCCAATATCGTGGTGGGTACGCTCATGTACACCGTGCTCAACAACGGTCTGGTCATGATGGGCTTTGAATCTGCCACGCAGCAGCTGATCAAGGGAATCATCTTCCTGATCTTTGTCGCACTGACCATTGACCGCAAGGCGCTCAAGGTGATCAAGTAAGGCAGAAGGAGACTCTCCTAACTCAATTCGGGTAATCAATCCTGACAGGAGCGGACGGAAACGGCCCTCCTGTCTTTTTTGCGGAGAACAGCATTTCCCGAATGCAGCATCCCGGGAAGAAATCCCATTCCCGCATCGTCGTATTGCTGGATCGCGGATGCGCTTCATGAAGAACAAACCGTATCGGTCCAGTCTCTGTTTGTTGTTAAAGAAAGGATGGTTTTATAATGAAAAAGTGGATAGCTTTCATGTTGGCGTGCATGCTGTTGCTGGCCTGCGCTCTGGGCGTGGCCCAGTCGAAGCCGACAGACACCGTGGTGTCTCTGAAATTCAACGAGGAACAGATCAAGGCGCTTGGCACCGAAGAACTGGCGGGCATGGCGGCTTTCTTTGCCGACAGTGAGGTGGAAGTGCACAGCCAGGATGACCTGGTCATCCTGTCCCTGAAGGCCGGCGGAAAGAAGCTGGGGGACATTGCCCTGCAGCAGAAGGAAGAAGGATTTCTGCTCACCTCCAGCCTGCTGGAGGAGAAGGGCATCCTGATCCCCGTGGAAATGCTGAAGGAGATCATGGGCAATACGGAGACGGCGTCCAGCCAGATCGCTTCCCTCAACTTCTCCATGGACAATACCACGGCCGCATTGACCGCCAATTCGAAATATGAACAGATCAGCGTGGATGACCTGCACTGGGAGACTGTGGGAGCCGTTGCTCCCGTAAATGCTGTTCAGATGAGCATCACCACCGAAGGACTCGACAAGATCGTTGACGCCCTTGGCGCGGATTTCAAGGCTGCAAACTTCCCCTTTGAAATGCTCCAAATGAAGGACAAGGACGGCAACACCATGGATGCAGAGACCTTTGTTGCCAGTCTGAAGGAATTCCTCAGGGACAATCAGCCTGAAAAGGAGCCCCTTCTGGTGATTCAAATGGGCATGGATGAAAAAGGGGAGATGGTTCATGCCTCCGCAAATGCGAATGTCCGGGTGGAAAAGAAACTGAAGGCAGCGGAAGGTGAAGAGGCCAAGACCGTCAAGGCCAGTGTCCTCGACTATGCGGTTTACAACGTCATGACTTCTGAGGAGGACGAAAGCAGGTACTGGGACGTGATCGTTGGCCAGCAGCTTACAGAGGAATCAGAAGACCTGGATACGGACACCCACTACGTGGAATTTGCGTTCTATCCCGAGGACAAGTCCTGCTATATGGAGTTTGGCACAGTGAAGGATGACAACTACACGGCCACCCTTTCCGCGAGTGCTGAATATACTGCCGCCGAGGATGGGAAATCCTCTTCTCTGCTGGTCAGTGTCAATAGTGTGAACGGAGACGAGGAGACGGAGATTGTCAGCGTCAAGGGAACCGTGACCGCGAAGGACAACGGAATGACCATCGTGGGAGATGTCTGCATCAACGGGTCCACCGATCCCTTTGTCACCCTGAATGTGGAGCTGAGAGAATGCGAGAAGGTCGATGCCCCCGTTGCTGCGCAGGTGATCAATGCGGAGGAACTCAAGAACGAGGAGAAGCGCAATGAACTGACCGAATCCGTGGTCAGGCTCCTGATGATCCAGCTGCTCAGCGGTGCCGTGGAAGAAGTACCGGCTGCCTGACGGGCACAATATCAAATCCCATGCAGGGACCGATAACGGTCCCTGCTTTTTTTCGTCCCGGGAAACCATGGAAACCTGAAGATATTTATAAATATTATCTCGCAATCCCTTGGGGGATGACCGAACCGGGTTTGAAGACGCTGAGTGACCTTCAGCATGTGATTCCGGGAGCGCGAAAACACGAACCATGGTAGCCATCGACCGATCGTAAACATGCTCCTCTCCGATCTGCCCAGGCAGGGGAGAACCGGATTCCCGTCCCGGAACCGGTGGTCTTCCCCTGCGTGACAGAAGGGAGAGGAGGCCGGAAAGCGTGTCGCCGGGGGACGCTGTGTCTTTTCCGGAACCATGCATTCCGTTCAGTTTGCCCCCTGCGCACCATTCAAAGGATGTCGAGTTCCCGTCTCAAAGTGCAGCAGGTGACCCGGGTCTTCCTGTCTCCATGCTCCCGGGAATCAGCCGGCTTGCTACTGCCGGTGCACGGGAGGAGAGCGGTGCGGGAATGATCCGGGCTGACTGGTCCGGCGCCGCCCTCCGGGAGATGTCCCGCCGCTGTTGTTGTCAGGTGGCGCCCTCCTCGAGGCGTGCCGGAGCGCGGGGGCGCAAAAAGGCCGCAAAGCCGGGTTTTTCCGGGCTTTGCGGCCTGAAGAAAACGGATTATTCGAGTTCGAAGGCGCCGGTGTACAGCTGATAGTACTGCCCCTTTTCAGCGAGCAGCTGTTCATGCGTGCCGCGCTCGATGATGCGGCCGTGGTCCAGCACCATGATCACATTGGCGTTTTTGACTGTGGAAAGGCGGTGGGCGATGACGAAGACCGTCCTGCCCTCCATCAGCTTGTCCATGCCCCGCTGCACGATCTGCTCGGTGTGGGTGTCGATGGAGGAGGT
>CACYCQ010000191.1:0-7172 GCA_902772995.1 uncultured Eubacteriales bacterium | reverse complement strand
TTTCTGCGCTCAGCGATGTCCTTCTTTGATGCCGGCTCCATAGTGGAGCTTGTGGAGGCCAACGGGACGATCACCAAGGTGGAGCGGGGAGGCCGCGTTTTTCCGGAAAGCGACAAAGCCAGCGATGTGACCCGGGCCCTTCAGCGTGCACTGGAACGTGCCGGGGTGGAGATCCGGAAAAATGCGCTGGTGGAGGAGATTCTCCCGGTGGAGGGGGGATTTCAGATCAGACTGCCCGCAGAGCAGATCAGCTGCCGGGCGGTGGTGATCGCCACCGGCGGAATGAGCTACCCGGCCACCGGCAGCACGGGGGACGGATACCGCTTTGCCGAGCGACTCGGACACACCGTGACACCTCTTCGGCCGTCTCTGGTGGGGATGAACATGGCAGGTACATGGCATACCCTTCTGCAGGGCCTGAGTCTCAAGAATGTCCGTCTGGTTGCCCGGCAGGGAAAAAAGCTGGTCTACAGCCAGCTGGGGGAAATGCTCTTTACCCACTTCGGCATCAGCGGTCCGTTGGTGATCGAGCTGAGCAGCCATCTGGAATTTGATAAGCCTGCAGAGGTCTTCGTGGACCTCAAGCCGGGAATGACAGAGGCAGAACTGGATGCACGGCTGCAGAGGGAGTTTGAGGAAAACCGCCGCAGACAGCTGGGCAGTGTCATGGGGCACCTGCTTCCCGCGAGGATGGTGCCTGTCCTGCTGCAGCTGGCGGAAATCTCCCCCGAGATCCCGCTTTCGGAGGTACCCCGGGAAATCCGGAGGAAGCTGGGGATGACGCTCAAGCACCTGGACCTTCCGGTGACCGGGTTGCGGGGGATGGAAGAAGCCATCGTGACACGAGGCGGGGTGGAAGTCCGGGAGATTGTGCCCGGAACCCTTATGAGCAAACGTTTGCCAGGACTGTTTTTCGCCGGGGAGGTTCTGGATGTGGATGCCCATACCGGCGGCTTTAATCTGCAGATTGCATGGTCCACGGGTGCACTTGCCGGTGCATCCGCTGCGGCCATGGCGCTTGAAAACGGGGGGTAGAGGAGATGCTGAACGGGCAGTTGGAAGAACACCGTCGGATATACGAACGAACTCTGCGTCTGGTTCTGATCCTGGCCATGCATGAACTGTATCCAAAGGTTCGCGTGCGCTTTGAGAACAGTCTGAATGGCGGGATTTTCATCACCGTGCAAGGAATGCTGCTTGACCGCCATGTCATCGCGACTCTGTCGGCAAAGATGCAGGATATCATCGATGCCAAGATGGAGATCCGGAAGGTCCGCATGTCCAAGAAGGATGCGGTGGACTATTTCGGCAGCATCGGAAGAAACGACACGGTCAGGATGCTGAATTATCGCATGTATGAGTACTGCGACGTCTATGAAGTGGGCAGCCTGAAGGAATACTGCTACGGGGACGTGGCCGGCAATACGAGCGAAGTGCCGTACTTTGGTATCTGGCTGCATTTGCCCGGAATGGTGCTGACCATGCCCTTTGATGATTTTTCAAAGGGACCGGATCCCTTCGTCAACAAGCCCAAGCTGGAAAGCGTCTATGCCCATGCGAGCCGGATTTCCCGGATGCTGGGATGGGAGAATGCCGCGGACATCAATGAGCTTGTGCTCTCAGGGAAAACCCGTGAACTGATTCGCATCAGTGAGGCCATCCAGGCGGATGAGATTATGCAGATTGCCCGCTGGATTCTGGAACGGGGAGCCCGGAGCGTGTTTATTTCCGGTCCGTCTTCAAGCGGCAAGACCACTTTTGCCCATCGGCTGAGCATTGATCTCAAAGCTCTTGGCAGGACCACGCTTCCGATTTCCCTTGACGACTATTATCGTCCGGATGAAGAGATCCCTATAGGCCCGGACGGTCAGTTGGACCTGGAGTGTCCGGGAGCTCTGGATATTCCCTTGTTTAACGATCATCTGATCGCGCTGCTCAACGGGAAGAAGGTACAGATTCCGACCTATTCCTTCCATTCCCGCAACCGTACACAGGAAAAGGAACCCATCCAGATGGATGAGCGGAGCATTCTGCTCATCGAGGGAATCCACGGTCTCAATCCGGGAGTGGGTGAGGGGGTACCTGCAGATTCCTCATTCAAAATCTTCGTGTATCCGGCAGTACAGCTGAACCTGGATGATCACAACCGGATCCGGACAACGGACCTGCGCCTGCTTCGCCGGGCAGTGAGAGATATCCGGATGCGCAATACTCCGGTCATTCAGACACTGCAGATGTGGGACAACGTACGCAATGGAGAGCGTATCTATGTTCGTCCCTATCAGGAGAGTGCAGATCTGATTTTCAATTCCTTCCAGCCCTATGAGTTTTCGGTGTTCAAGAAATATGCCATGGATATGTTCAAAAGTGTGCCCAGGGATGATCCTCACTATGCCATGGCAAGGCGGCAGGTCAAATTCCTGAATTACTTTGCCGCATGCCGTGATGAGGACGAGATCCCGCCCACATCCATTGTGAGGGAATTCATTGGCGGAAATACATTCTATGAGTGATCAACATACGAGCGTCCGGGAAATCCCGGAAGACAGGAGGAGAGTCCCATGAACGAGTATACATCCCAGGTGTTTTCCCTCATTGAGGAGGAAAAGACCCGCCAGGCGCAGACCATAGAGCTGATCGCCTCGGAAAATTTTGCCTCGGAGAATGTCCAGAAGGCCGTTGGATCCTGCCTGACCAACAAGTATGCGGAAGGTCTGCCGGGAAAGCGGTACTATGGTGGATGCGAAGTGGTGGACAAGGTGGAGAATCTCTGCCGTGACCTTTGGAGAAAGGTCTTCAGCGAGAACTACCACGTCAACGTACAGCCCCATTCCGGCAGCCAGGCCAACCTGGCTGCCTATCAGGCCGTGATGATGCCCGGGGATACGCTGTTGTCCATGGATCTGGACCATGGCGGACATCTGACCCACGGTGCTTCCGTGAATCAGAGCGGCAAGCTGTACAACATCGTCTTCTATGGCACCAACGAGAAAGGGTACATCGACATGGACGATGTGCGCCGCAAGGCACTCGAATTCCATCCGAAGGTGATTCTTGCAGGTGCCAGTGCCTATCCCCGTACGTTGGACTTTGAGGGATTCCGCCGTATCGCGGATGAATGCGGAGCATACCTGATGGTCGATATGGCCCATATTGCGGGACTGGTCGCCGCAGGGGCACATCCCTCTCCATTTGCTGCAGGAGCGGATATCATCACCACCACCACGCATAAAACCCTGCGCGGACCCCGCGGAGGACTGATTTTCTGCAAGCCTGAGCTGGCCAAGAAGATTGATTCCTGTGTGTTCCCCAGAACGCAGGGAGGTCCCCTGGAACATGTGATTGCCGGAAAGGCCGTGGCGGCAGCGGAAGTACTGGACCCGTCCTTCACAGAATATGGTCATCGTGTGGTGGAAAACTGCAAACATCTTGCGGATGTGTTTGTGTCTCTTGGTTACGATGTGGTGACCGGCGGAACGGACAATCATCTGATCCTGCTGGATCTGACCCGTACCGGCATCACCGGACTGGATTTGCAGAATACGCTGGACCGTTGTCACATCACCCTCAACAAGAACTGCGTTCCCAATGAGACCCGTTCGCCTTCAGTTACCAGCGGCGTACGCATCGGGACCGCTGCCATGACCACAAGGGGATTTGGAAAAGAGCAGTTTGAGAAGACCGTGTACCTGATCCACAAGGTGATTTGTGCCATGCAGGAAGGGACTCTGGATGATGAACTGATCAAAGACACCTCCGCTGCATCGATGGCGCTCATCGCTTCCGTTCAGGGATAATACGGAACCTCACCGATCCTCCGGCAGGATCCCTGTGAATCTGAGGATACCCCATAGAGAAGATGCAATCGGCTTTCAGCTAAAGCGAAAACATATAGAAGAAGCGCAGGAGAACACTCCTGCGCCTTTTTATGTCTTTATAGGAAACTACGGAAACACTTCTTAAAGAAACTATTCAACTTATTTGAAAATTATTCGACTTATTTGTCATGGCCCATCTTCCACGAGCCTTGTCTCCAAAGAACACTTGTGTAAAAAAATGGCGCGGGATCCCCACGCCGTCTCGGTGGACCAAGGTCGTACGACCAGCCCTAATCAGGTTCCCGATATAAGCAATGTACAGGAAAACAGGATATTTGTCAAGAAAGATCGCCGTACTCACGGAAAGTATAGAAGACTTTTTTTGCGTCAAAGAATGGCATGTTTTGACTGGTACCCATAGAAAGGACGGCTCTTGGACAGTACCTGACTATGGTCAGGTTTATTTGATTTTATGATACTGAGGCTGAGAGATAGGGAAGAGATCAACCGTTTTTTCCGGCGGAAGGATTCTCCCGGAGTACAGTCTTCTGAGCCGCCAGGCGGCGATGGTCTTCTTCCATAGCCGCATAATGTCGGCGAGTGGTATTGACATCTGTGTGACCGAGCACATCGGCCACCAGATAAATATCTCCGGTTTCACGGTAGAGATTGGAACCAAATGTGCTGCGGAGTTTGTGAGGACTGATTTTTTTCTTCAGCGGAGCTGCAATTGAAGCATACTTTTTCACCATGTTTTCAACAGCCCTCTGAGAAATCCGGCGTCGTTGTATGGATAAAAACAAGGCATCCTCATGTCCTGGAACCGGAGTAATTTCATTTCTTTCAGATAAATAATCTTTTAGGGCATCGGCAACTTCATCTGAGAAATACAGGATGACTTCTTTGCCGCCTTTGCGCGTGATGATGAAGGCGTTCTGTTCAAAATCGATGTCATCCGTGTTCAGACCGACGCATTCACTGATTCGGATTCCTGTTCCCAGAAACAGCGACAGGAGCGCAAGATCGCGTTTGGAAGTCAGTTTGTGGAACCGCTGATAGCCCTTGGGAAGTTCCGTGCCTGTTTCAGCCAGGTCCAGCATCCGGGCAACCTCGTCAATATCCAGACGGATGATCGCCCGTTCATGAAGCTTGGGAAGCGGAACCAGAGAAGCCACATTGGCGTCAATCAGGCTCTCTGAAAACAGATACTTGTAAAAGCCTCTCAGAGAGGCGTATTTGCGCTTGATGCCGTATTCATGGTTGATCGTCTCATGAGAGACGATTTCATTGGTTTCGCCGGCCGACTCGTTTCTGACATACAAGCTCAGATAGCGGGCGTAGCGTTCAAGTTCCTGCTTGGTAACGGAATTGACATCCGCCGGTGTGAACTCCCATGGCGGCTTGTGACCGAAGCGCGGAATCTTCTCAGAGAGATATGTGAAAAACAGTTTGAGATCATAGGCGTAACTCAGTCTGGTCAGTGAACTGGTGATTTGTTCGATGGAAAGGAAGTAATCGCTGCACATTTCCGGCAGTTCCGTGAGCAAATCACGCAGGTGCCTGGCGCGTTGAATCTGGGCCTGAGTATGGTAGCTGTTTGGCATTGGGCCCTCCTTTGGGCTTTCAGGGGCGCCAAGACTTCGTAAAACCTGAGTTTTGCGAAGTCTTGCGGAGACCCCCCTATCGGTTCCCGGCGTGCTTGCGAATCTCTGACGTTGCCAGTTCATCGCAGCGGTTGTTCAGTTGATTGTTTGAATGACCTTTGACTTTATGAAACGTGACGTCGTGTTTGCGTGTCAGCGTCAGCAGCTTCTGCCACAGATCGATGTTCTCTACGGGATTTCCATCTGATTTGACCCAGTTGCGTTTGAGCCATCCGTATATCCATTTTTTGTCAAAGGTATTGACTACATAGGCTGAATCAGAATTTACGGTGACTTTACACGGCTGATTCAGAGCCTCCAGGCCCTTAATCACAGCTGTGATCTCCATGCGGTTGTTGGTGGTATTTGCTTCATATCCGGATAATTCTAGTTGATGCTCGCCGTAGATCAGCACGGTTCCCCAACCACCGGGTCCGGGATTTCCGGAGCACGCTCCATCTGAATAAAGAACGACTTCTTTCATTGTTTCCTCGATAATTATATATAAATATTTTAAATGCGTTTGCCCTTGTCGAATGAAGCCTGGACAGCATCCATGACAATGGATTCAAACTGGTGGCTCCTTAGACTGTGGATACCTTCGATTGTAGTCCCCCCCGGTGAACAGACCATGTCCTGCAATACAGCAGGATGAAGCCTGGATTCCGATAGCATTTTCAAGGAACCTGACATCATCGTATTCACCAGTTCCAGGGCCAATGCTTTGGGCAAACCATTTTTCAGTGCGGCATCAGCCATAGAATTTACAAAGTCGAAGACAAAAGCGGGACCGCATCCTGCGACAGTTGCTGCGGCGTCAAACTGCGATTCCGTAACCAGATAGGTATTCCCTATTGCTCCAAAGATGGTCTGTGCAAGTTCAAGAGATTCCGGATGATTTGTTTGACTGCTGATGACACTGGCAGACTGCCCAACACGTGCACAGATATTGGGCATAACTCGGATAAAGGTACAGTTTTCCGGGAGAGCTGCGGCAAGACGCGCACAATCCCAACCTGCTGCAATTGAGATGATCACATGATCACGAATAAGATCCCGGGATTCAAACAGGATACCGTTCAGAATGTTGGGTTTCACGGCAAGAATGACAATCTGTGCTTCATCATAGAGATCCTGAAGTGATGTGACAAAATGACACTTTTCAGGAAGCCCCTGCCGCTTCTCAGCATGTTTCTTGCATATCCAGATCTGCTTCGGGTCAGCGATCCCCTGGCTGACGAGACCATTGACAATGGCACTACCCATGTTACCGCATCCTATAAAACCGATAGTATGATTCATCATATACCGCTCCGTTTCTTTCCTGGTTCAAGAGATTTCATCTGCAAGAGTATTTCGAATTATCTTTTCGACCACAGTACAAAAAATGATTATAAATCAATTTGGCAGCATTTCAAGGAGTGAAAATGGACTACTGTTTAGTCAAGTGTGAAAAAGGGCTTCGGCCCTAAAATCCCCCGAAGGCATAATAACCTAGACCTATTCGCTAAGCGTAATGCGTCATATATATTACACGATGATCAATGAGCTTGAAGATGTCATCTTTTGAAACCTGATCCTTTGGGGTGCTCAGAATGTAATCCATGATGTGAGATGCTGTCGCACCGAAAGGATCCGAGAATACTGAATCCAACCGAATCTGGGCAATCGTCATCGAATTCTGAAACCGGTTTTTTTCACTGGTTCGAAT
>CACYCQ010000190.1:0-6013 GCA_902772995.1 uncultured Eubacteriales bacterium | reverse complement strand
TCCACGGTGTCAGGGACATTGCTGGCCTTGAGGGAAATGACGATGTCATCAAACCCGCACCGCTCCAGCATGGCCGCGTGATTGAGGGCGGACTCCACCATGCCCGCGGGCACGGGGCCGCCGTATTTCTGCAGAATATCCTTTTCCACCGACCCGGAATTCACCCCGATGCGCACCGGGATGTGGTGGGCCTTCAGGCATTCGGACAGCATGCGCACCTTTGACTCGCCCCCGATATTGCCGGGATTGATGCGCAGCTTGTGAATGCCGTTCTCCACGGCCATCACCGCCAGGTGCGCGTCAAAGTGAATATCCGCCACCAGGGGCACCGGGCTTTTGTCCACCAGCTCCCGCACCGCCCTGGCGCAGGCCTCGTTGTAGACCGACACGCGCACGATGTCCGCGCCGCTCACCGCCAGCGCCCGGATCTGGGACAGGGTCGCCTCCACATCCGCCGTATCCGTGTTGGTCATGGACTGCACCGACACGGGGGCGCCTCCCCCGATGACCACCTTGCCGCACGAAACGGCCTTTGTCAGCTTTCTCATCATGTCCTCCTTACGGATGCAGGATCCGCAGTATGTCCTTGTAGGTCAGCGCCACGCTCAGCATCAGCAGCAGAACCAGACCCGCCATGTGAATGGCGCCCTCCAGCTCGCGCCTGACGGGCCGCCTGCGGATGGCCTCCACCAGCAGAAACAGCAGCCGGCTGCCGTCAAGACCGGGAATGGGCAGCAGGTTCATGATGCCCAGGTTGATGCTGATGACCGCGGCCAGGTCAAACAGAATGTCAAAGCCCGCCTGCTGGGTCACCTCGGAAATGACGGCCACCGTTCCCACAGGGCCCGACACGTCGTTGATCCCCTCGCCGCGGGTCACCAGGTTGCGCAGCGTGCGGACAATGAGGGTGGCGTTCTCCGCGTTGTACTGGAAGGAAAAGGGGATGCTCCTGAGCAGGGGGATGCGCTCCCGCCCCTGCCCGAAGGTAAAGCCCACCCGCCAGCGCGAGAGCTCCTGGTCAAAAAAGGGCGTGAGCGTCAGGTCCACATTCTCCCCGCCGCGCCGCACGGTGAGGCGGACGGCCTGCCCGTCGCTTTCGGAGATCGCCTGGGAGATCTCGATGACCTCCGACAGGGACTTCCCGTTCACGGACATGATTTCATCCCCCGGCAGAAGCCCGGCGCTCCGGGCGGGAGGTTCCACGGTATCCACCCGGTTGACCGCCGCCGGAACGCCCACCAGGCTCAGGTACAGCACGACGGCCACAATGGCCAGGACAAAGTTCATGAGGGGGCCGCTGGCCACGGTCACCGCCCTCTTCCAGACCGGCTGATGGTTGAAGCCCCGGGGATCATCCGTCTCCTCGTCCTCCCCGTAAAAGGCGCAGTAGCCGCCGATGGGAATCGGGCGAAGGGAAAACTGGGTTCCGTTCCGGTTGATGCGCCTCAGCAGCAGCGGCCCCATGCCCAGGGAAAACTCCCGGACCTCAATGCCGCACAGCCGGGCCGCCATGTAGTGTCCCCCTTCATGGACCACGATGAGCAGGCTCAGCAGCAGCAGGGCAACAAGTACGTACATTCTTTCCTCCCGTATTCGGTGATGTGACTTCGCGGATCCCTTCCCCCGCCTTATGCAAAGCGTCCGGAAGCGAGCAGTTCCCGGGCAACGCGCCGGGCCTGCCGGTCCGCCTCAAAGATCTCCTCCAGGCCCGGCGCCTGGGCATTGGGGATGCGCTCCATGGTCTGTGCGACCAGCCGGGCAATGCCGCCAAAGCGGATCTCATCCTTCAGGAACGCGGCCACCGCCACCTCGTTGGCCCCGTTGAGCACCGCGGGGAGAATCCCGCCCGCGCGCAGGGCCTCGTACCCCAGGGCCAGGCCCGGGAAGCGGTCGGTATCCGGATGTTCAAAGGTCAGTCCCGCCACCTGCGTCAGGTCCAGCGGCGCCGCGCCGAAGTCCAGGCGCTCAGGCCAGCTCATGGCATACAGAATGGGCAGGCGCATGTCCGGGGTGCCCAGCTGGGCGATGAGGGCCCCGTCCGTATAGCGGATCATGGAGTGGATGATGCTCTGGGGATGGATGAGCACGTCGATGTGGTCCGCATCCATGTCAAACAGCCACCGGGCCTCGATCACCTCCAGGGCCTTGTTGAGCATGGACGCGGAATCGATGGTGATTTTGTGGCCCATGACCCAGTTGGGGTGCCGGAGGGCCTGCTCCCGGCTGGCCCGTTCGATCTCCTCCTTCTTCCAGGTGCGGAAGGGACCGCCGCTGGCGGTGAGGATCAGGCGCTCGGGCCGGTTGGGGCCGGCCCCCTGCAGGCACTGGAAGATGGCGCTGTGTTCGCTGTCAATGGGCATGAGCGGCAGGTTCTTTTCCCGCACCCTGGCCATCACCAGTTCGCCGCCGGCCACCAGGGGCTCCTTGTTGGCCAGGAGCACCTGCACGCCCCGCTCAAGGGCGGCCATCACGGCGGACAGGCCCACGATGCCCACCACGCTCACCAGCACGTTGTCGCATTCGGCAGCATGCACCACGTCGAGGAGCGCAGACTCGCCGAAGAACCACTGCACCCCGCGCAGGTCCTCCGGGATGGATTCCGGTTCCACGGTCAGGGCCGCGATGGCCGGACGGAAGCGGCGGACCTGTTCAAAGAGCTTTTCCGAGGAGGAATGGGCCGCCAGGGCCGTGACACAAAAGCGTTCCGGATGCCGGGAAATGACATCCAGCGCCTGGGTGCCGATGGAGCCGGTGCTCCCCAGCAGGGCGATTCGTTTCATATGGAACACCTCATTCTGCAAAAAATAAAAGACAGGGCTTCCCCTGTCGGCGGCGCCGCGATGCGCCGGAAAATTATAAGACCAGGGTATAGCAGTACATGACAATCATCACGAAGATCACGCTGTCAAAGCGGTCCATGACCCCGCCATGGCCCGGAAAGATGGATCCGTAGTCCTTGATGCCGCTGTATCGCTTGAGCAGCGATGCGCTCAGGTCCCCGATCTGGCCCGCAAAGCCGCCCAGCAGACCCAGCAGCAGCGTGGCCGGCACTCCGGGCATGGGGTGTCCGAAGCCGTGAACGATCAGCAGACGCAGCAGCTGGGCCGAAAGGATGCTGCCCGCAAAATAAAACACGCTGCCCTCCACGGTCTTCTTGGGGCTCAGTTCGGGGCAGAGCAGGTGACGGCCGAAGCGGCGTCCGCCGAAGTACGCCATTGCGTCCCCCGCGAACCCGATGACAATGCCCATGGTCACCAGGGACAGCCCCGAAACCCGCCCGTAGTGGCTGTTGATCATCATGGTGATCATGGACATGGGCAGAAGGCTGGCATAAAGCGGATACAGGGAGGTCGCCGCATCCAGGAAGGAGGGCTTGCTGCGCAGGACGATCCCCGTGAGGGTCAGCCCCATGGCCGCCAGAACCAGCAGCAGCGGGTCCATCTTGCCGGTCAGCTGGGACAGGGGGAACATGCCCACCGCCGCCGCATAGCCACCCCAGGGAAAGACCTTGTGGCCGGCGGCACGCAGGGCGTTGTAGCATTCCACCTGAGCGATGAGCGTCAGCAGGGTCACCGCCAGTTCAACGGCCCATCCCCGAACCAGCAGCAGCACCACCACCAGGGGGATCCCCACCGCAGCGGTCAACAGTCGTTTCTTCATGAATCCTCCTTACACTCCGCCAAAGCGGCGCTGCCGGCCCGCAAAGGACATAAGCGCCTGGTCGTAGCATTCCCGGTTGAAGTCCGGCCAGAGTGTATCGGTGATGTAGAATTCGGAATAGGCGCACTGCCACAGGAGAAAATTGCTCAACCTCAGTTCCCCGCTGGTGCGGATGATCAGGTCCACCTCCGGAAGCCCGGCGGTGGTCAGGCGGGAGGCCAGTTTCTCCATGGTGATCTCCTCGGGCCGGAGCGTGCCCGCCTGGACTTCCCGGGCCAGGGAGGCCGCGGCGGCGGTGATCTCCTGGCGCCCGCCATAGTTGAGGGCGATGTTCAGGTGGACACCGGTATTGTTCCGGGTCTTCTCCATGGCATCCCGCAGGGCCTTCTTCTGTTTGGCGAACTTGTCGGGCATGCCGTCGATATCCCCAAGGATGCGGATGCAGACGTTTTCCCGGTTGAGCTCCTCCAGTTCACGGGCAAAGTAATCCAGCAGCAGTCCCATCAGGGCTCCCACCTCTTCTGCGGAGCGCTTCCAGTTCTCCGTGGAAAACGCATAGATGGTCAGGGCTTCGATCCCCAGCTCATCAGTATAGCGGATGGTGTCCCGCAGCGCTTCCACGCCCGCCTTGTGCCCCAGGGTCCTGGGCAGGCCGCGCTTCTTGGCCCAGCGCCCGTTGCCGTCCATGATGATGGCCACATGCCTGGGCAAAACGGGAAATTTCTTCCTGTCTGCAGACTGCATATTCCTGTCCTCCCTACGAAAAAACGGGGTGGTCACACCCCGTCTGTATCTGGCGCTTCCCTGGTGGGATCCACAAACACGGCCAACGTCAGGCGACGTCCATCCCCGGAGATGGCAATCACCCTCTCCGTCCCTTTGCGGACCTCGCCCGGCCGGGCGGCGCTTCTGCGCACCTCAACATCCCCGATACCGGCCTCCCGGAGGGCCGCAAGGGCTTCCTCCCCCGTCAGGCCGATCAAATCTTCCGTGATCAATGGACGTCCATGATCTCCTTTTCCTTTTCAGCGATGATGCTGTCCACATCCTTGATGTTGTTGTCCGTCAGCTTCTGGATGTCTTCCTCTGCCTTCTTCTGGTCGTCCTCGGTGATCTCGCTGTTCTTCTTCATCTTCTTGATCTGCTCCACCGCGTCCCTGCGGATGGCGCGCACGGCCACCTTGCTTTCCTCGCCGGTCTTGCGCACCAGCTTGGTCAGGTCCTTGCGGCGCTCCTCGGTCAGCTCAGGCAGGACCAGACGGATCACCTTGCCGTCCGTGGAGGGATTGAGGCCCAGATCGCTGGCCTGGATGGACCGGCAGATTTCCTTGACCATCTTCACGTCCCAGGGGTTGATCTGAAGTACCCGGGGTTCCGGCGCAGAGATGTTTGAAACATTCTTGAGAGGCGTCTGGCTGCCGTAGTAGCTCACGGTGATCCGGTCCAGCAGCTGGGGATTGGCCCGGCCGGCACGGATGGCCATCAGGTCGGCACGCAGGACATTCTTCGTTTTCTCCATCTTGGATTTCGCGTTATCAAGCACACCCTGGGTAACCATGGTACTTCCTCCTTAAAATCAATATCAACCCGTTCTGATGGGGTTTTCGTCTGGGGCTATTGTACCCCCTCAGCCCTGTACTTGGCAAGCTTTTTCAAACTGGGGTCAGTTTTCTCCCCGTTCTTCTCCGGAAAAAAATGCATCATCAGTTATATCAAATTCCGCATCCTCCGGATCCCTTTCCCGGCAGCGCTGCGTCGCCCCGGCGAGGGCAGGGAAAAGCCTTTCGAGGGCAGGCGGAGTGGCAATCTGTATCAAAGAAATACTTCTCAGTCAATTTCCTCTCCTCCCTGATCATCTTCATCCAATCCAAATGCGATATCATCTCGGAAAGCATCGAGCAACAGTTCATCGATCTTTCCCGAAGAGACCAGGTCTTTTTTCCGCAGGTCTTCTACCTGTTTCAGGTAGTGCCCATAGGTTCTTTTCCGGGAATCAACAGGCGTCGGTTTATACAGCTTATCATCATATCCGAGATATCTTGCTGCAGGCATGACTCTGAAACTGTAATCTTCAAGTTGATTTGAAGAAAGATATCCTTCCGAGACCAGTCTCCAGAACATTGCCAGATGGCTCATTCCAAAGAACTGCTCCAGTGCGATGATATTATCCAAAACACCAAAAAATGAAAGATCCTATAAATTTGCAATCGAACAGTCAATCATATGTTGACTACTCTTTGCTCAAAGCGTATAATTAGAGCGAAAATGTGGAAAGCTGTCCTTAAACTGTGGACGGGAGGTGTCACACAATGGTAGGAATGAATGCTGTGATCAGCAATAACGTTTTGATGCT
>CACYCQ010000189.1:0-11834 GCA_902772995.1 uncultured Eubacteriales bacterium | reverse complement strand
GAGAACGGCAGCTGGGCCCAGGTCATCGACGAGTCTACCGGAGAAGTCGGTTTCATTATGAAGAGCCTGCTCCTTCGCATCTGATCCCGTTTTCCGGTGATTTGAGTTTTTTACAAAAGGAGATTAGAGTATGAAGAAACTGGTTATCGTTCTTTGCCTGATCCTCTCGCTGTGCTGCGTGAGCGCTCTTGCGGAGCAGCCCGCAGAGAACACCTATGAGCTTTGGTCGCACACCTTCAGCGAGGAGAATGCCGATGGCAAGCAGGTTGAGCAGACCGTGGCCGTTACCCTGAACACCAAGGCCCCCGTGGATCTGTCTGTGGTGCAGAATGACGTCAACGATGGGTATATCGCTATCGTCAGCCGTGCCGGTTCTGCGCCCGTGTCCATTGACATTTATCCCGCCGATGTATATATCCACGCCAATCTGAGCAAAGCCTCCGACGAGCAGGCCAAGATTCTGGTCGATTACATGACGGAGCAGTATGAGGAAGGAACCTACACCCTCGACAAGTTCACCGATGATGACGGAAACACCTTCCTGGCTCTTGCCACTCCCACCATTCACAGCGCCATGACCGTTGTTGAGAACATCGAGGTTGAGCTGATCCAGGCCCACTTCGAGGAGCATTTTGCCGAACTGTCCGACGGTGACAAGGACTTCGCAAAGGAAATCCTCTTTGGCCTCAATATCAAGGAAGTCAGCATGGAAGTGAAGGATAAGTAATCCCTTCACCCGTTTATCAGAAAAAACCGCCAGGCAGTTCGCCTGGCGGTTTTTTTGATCAGGAAAGGTCAGGACTCGTTTCGGTTTTCCTTGACAAGACGGATGCAGAGGGATATACTCTCTCTGTCGCTGAAGGATTTCAGCCGAATTTGCGCTCGTAGCTCAGTTGGATAGAGTGACAGACTCCGACTCTGTAGGCCACACGTTCGAATCGTGCCGGGCGCACCAAGGGAATTCATCTGAATTCCCTTTTCTTTTTTGTCGGGAAACATCCGGACGGCAAGCTGCCTGAACGGGAATAGAGGAGGAACAGATGGGATCGTTAGACATCCGGGAACTGAGTTACAGTCAGATGACCTTCGTGTACAGACAGTGGATTCTCCAGGATTTTGCACCGGATGAGGTCAAGCCCCTGTCCATTCTCCGCAGGCAGAAGGCCCGACATGCTTATTTGCCCCTTGGCGCATTCCGTGACGGGGAGATGGTCGCTTACGCATTCGTGACGAAGGGGCGTATTCAGGGGGAGGACTTCGCTCTGCTGGATTATTTTGCTGTTCTCAGGGACTGGCGGAACCGGCAGGTAGGCAGCGAATTCCTCCGGTGTCTGAAGGAAAAAAACAGCTGGCAGCTGGGCCGGGTTTTTCTGGAGGTGGAGGTGCCCGGAGAGGAAACGGCTCCGCAGGCGCGGGCGGTGATGGAGCGCAGGCACAGGTTTTATGAGAAGAATGGCATGTGGGACACCGGGGTTCGTTCCAGGGTCTTTGGCGTTCCATATGCGGTCCTGTCCTTCCCCGGAGACGGGAAGGGAGGCGGAATCTCTCCGGGGGAGGCTTATGCCGGGCTGTACCGACAAATGCTTCCCCGGGAGATGTATCGAAGCTGTATTCAGGTCCGGATGCCCGGACAGAAGGAAAGGAGTCCCCGCGGATGAAACTCGTTGAAACAGGATTTCGGCCATGTTTTGGCCAGTTCGCAGCCTTTGAGGTTCCTCCGGAAGTCCAGAAAAGGATCCGACCCGGGAAGAAAGTGGCGGACTGTCTGCTGACCTGGGGATATCTGGACAGGGAAGGCACGCCGACTTTGCAGGTGCTCTGTGCGGGCAGCAGGGCAGGTACGCTGTACCACTTTGAGGAGGAGGTGCAGGCCGGGGAGCCTGTATGGCTTAAGGCCCGCGAAGCGGCACAGTTTCCCTATGAATGTTTTGCGTCACAGAAGGCGTACTTTGAAAGGCGTTTTTCTGACATGCTGGCAAGGACGCGGGAGGAGGTCTCCGAGCAGCTGCAGCAGCTTCGGAACATGGAGCTGCTGGATGAATCCAGGGAAGCGGACTCCTTTGATGTGGTCCGTGTGGAGCTGCTTTGCGGAAACCGCGGGGCGGAGGTATGCAGGGTACGCCTGACCGGTCTTGGGGAAACCTGGATCGAGGGCGTGCTCCTGGAGGAACCCTCGCAGGATCTCGGGTGCCATCGGGGAGAGACGCTGGGGGTCTTCCTGCAGGATACACAGGAGGGAATCAGGGCCTTTTCAGATGTTACCCCGAAATAGGAAACAGGAGCCGGGATTCCGCCGAGACGCTTTCTCCCGGTGCTCGAAAAGAGGATTCCCCTGCCGAAAGGCGGGGGAATCCTCTTTTTGTCTGTATGGGAAGCAGAACGGACATCCCGGCGGAGAGGGAAAACATCGGATGAATTGTGCAAAATCCTTTGCAACTGACAGGACCGCACATCAAAAATCTGTGAGAAAGAACAAAATCACAACGAAAAAAATAGGAAAAACTGCCCAAAAAACAAAGTAATATTTACGTACATGACCTGAATCGCTTAATATATTAATAATAAAAATCCAGATAGACAACGGACATACAAAAGATGGCTGTGACTGCGGCAAAGAAGGGGCGTCGGCGCCCGGTCAGAGCTGAAATGGAAACTGAAATCTGAAGGAGAGGAAAACGGTATGCGACTCAACGGGGTTGAAAAGAAGGAACTGTTGGATGCAGGATTGAGTATCGTGGAGGAGAGGGGACTGGATAAGCTGAGCATCCGCTCGGCATCGACAAGGGTCAGGGTATCCACGCAGCCATTTTATTCCTATTTCATGAGCATTGACGCTTTCAGGACGGGCGTGCTGGAGTATATTGCGGAGCTGTATCTGGAGGAAGCCGACAAGGTGCTCAGCAAGGAGGCGCCTGCCGTCTCATACGCGCTGTTTATCAATGATTACATGCAGAAGCATGCATACCTGTATGATGCCATTGTCCGTGACGGTTTCTTCAGGAAAGAAGCGTATCATACCTGGATACAGAAGATTGTGGAAGACCAGGTCATGGCAAGCGATGCGCAGGGAAAGCCCGTCAGCCAGGAAAAAGTCAGGAATTTTCTGGTGTGGGCTCATGGAAGGACGCTGATGGAGGAACCCTTGGAGGCGGCTGAGATGATCCAGGAGATCCGGGAAATGGAGAAAGAGGGTATTCCTGCGGTTCCGGCGCATTTCCGCTTCCGGGGAATCGAGATCTGACATCGGAAAACGATTCAGACCATTGGAGAAACAGGGCTGCCGCCTGGTCGCCGCTGTATGCGGGAGTCATCCTGCCTGTTCAAGTTTGATGAATGATGCTGCCCGGATTTCCGGCTCGGGAATCTCCGGGCAGTTTTCTGTTTGAAGCAGACACAGGGCGAATTCAAACGGTGACACCATAGCGGGGTGCAGGGCATCATCGGGGCAGGGTGAAGGGAACCGCTGCGTTTCTCATCGCCACCCGGCAGGAGGTCCCTGAAAATGTCCGCGCATGAGATTTCTCCGTCCGGGGCCGCCCGGGGCCTGGGGCGGAGCCGTCTTTCCAGAAGGAGAGGCTCAGGAATGTGGAAAAATGCCCTGCAGACGAGAAAAGCATCCGGCAATGTGCCGGATGCTTTTCTTCCTGAGGGAGTCATGCGCTTAGCGCTCTGCCGCAGCGGCGGCAGTGTTTTTGCGCAGGTCTCTGCTTTCCTGGGTCCGGGTCAGGCTGTCCGGCGCCAGGGTAAGGGAACCTTCGGTGATTTTGGAGAGCAGCTCTTCATAGGGCATGGGCTTGCCAAAGAGATAGCCCTGCATTCTTCCGCATCCCGCTTCACGAAGGAAATCCACCGCTTCCTGGGTTTCCACGCCTTCGGAGAGGGTCAGCATGCCCAGATCATCCGCAAGATCGATAATCCGGGAGATGATTTTGCGGGAATTCTGGTTGCCGGAGAAGTTCTTCAGGAACTCCATGTCGATCTTGAGCAGATCAAACTCGAAGTCCTTCAGGACGTTCATGGAGGAATATCCTGAACCGAAGTCATCCAGCCAGATCACATATCCCAGATCATGCAGGCGCTGCATGTCCTTTTTGAGTCCTGCGACATCCTCCGTAACGGCGCTTTCCGTGATCTCCACGTGAAGGTATTCTCTGGGAATCTGATACTTCGCCACCAGGTTTTCCAGTTCCCCCACCGCGTCCATGAGCTCAAAATCAAGGCGGGAGAAATTCATGGAGGTGGGCAGAACGGGCAAGCCATTGTCCAGACAATCACGGATCCGCCTGCAGACGGATTCATAGATGCACAGGTCCAGTTTGTGAATCTGACGGCTTTCCTCCAGCGTCGGGATGAACAACCCGGGGGAGAGGAAGCCCACATTCGGATCAATCCAGCGGGCCAGTGCCTCGCAGCCCGCAAGCGCGCCGTCGGAGGACCAGGTTACCGGCTGATAGTACACCTGAATGTATCCTTCCCGGATCGCCTCCTCCAGATGATTGAGGACGTACTGCTTGAGGGTGTAGTCCTTGTGCATCTTTTCGCTGTACTCAAGGATCAGCGTGCTTTCATCCCGTTTCTGCCGGAGGATACCAAGGGCATGGTGGGCGCGGTCCACGCAGGTGCGGGGATTCCGGCTGGCCTGCGCGTCATGGTAGGCACCCACACCCAGCGTCAGATAGGTCTCTGTCGGATAGGAGGAGCGGATCTGGTCCTGAATCTGACCTGCACGCTGGGCAACGTTCTGGGCGGTGGTCAGCACGCAGAACGTGCTGCCGGATTCTCTGGCCACCGGCTCCCCGGGGAAGGAAGACTGAATCATTCGGCCGACCCGGGTCAGAAGGGCGTCGCCGCCGTCGTATCCGAAACGGTCGTTGTATGTCCTGAAATTGTCGATGCCGAGGACCAGGTACAGGGGGACCGTGCCCTCCTTGAGGAGATGGTCCGTGTAATCTATGGCAGCCTGATTAAACTTGCGCATATTGGGAAGACCGGTCAGATCATCCGTAATGCTGGCCAGCTCCAGCTTCCAGGATTTTTTTGCATCGCTGTAACGCTGATTGTAGACGGCAATTTCCAGAACGAACAGGGTGACCATGAAGGTGAAGAGGTTGATCGCGTCGCCCTCGGAGAGATAAAGGGGGTTCCCGGCCTTGTCGAAAGTGTGGTTGTTGAGCAGGTACACAAAGAGGAGGCACGAGGAGGTTGACAGGAGGAGGGATGTAAAGGGCCGCCAGATACAGATGACGGTCACGCTCATCAGCATCGAGAGGAAGCAGAGAATCATTCTTCCCCTGGAGAAATCATGCAGTCCCGTGATGAAGCCGAAGTACATGCTGTGGATAAAGTACAGCAGGATCACCAGCCAGCTGATCTTTTTCAGCCCGCTGGAGAGTTTGTTGTTCAGGTACAGAACCGAATACACCAGCAGAATCAGTGAGGCGGCCAGCAGCTGCCAGTAGGCGCTGGTGTAGTGAAAAAAATCGCCGACAGAGGCTACTTTTCCAGGGAGTACCCAGTTGATCACGTAGCGGAGAATCATTCCGATCTCCAGACAGGAGACGATGCTGGTCTGCCAGAAGGCGCTTCTGACATCAGCAACATGCAGTTCATTGGCGATGTACGGAGGATTGCTGTAAAACCCGAAAAAGCGGCGGACCGCGTTAAACAGACCCCTGTCATCATCTTTCAGTTCCCACATGACAGAAAAAATATCCTTTCTCTTGCTCAAGCGTCAAATGACCGTAAACCTACCCATTTTGATGCAATTAGCATATCATATTCCCTATGGGGAATTCAAGGAGTGGCGCATTGCCCCGGACAGGAAAACCCGGAAGGGGGGCGGATGCGGCGGGAGATTGTCTCCCGTGCGGAAGGGAGTGTGGAAAGGATATATCCGCCGTGATATAATCCGGTCAGGAAGGGCGGATATGCCCGGAAACAGACAGAGGAGAAGAAAAGAGATGAGCAAGAAGGTTCTTGTTGCCCTGGATCAGGGAACCACCAGTTCCAGAGCCATTGTCTTTGATCTTGAAGGCAACATCCTGGCCACCCATGCTGAGGAGTTTCCTCAGATCTATCCCCGTCCGGGCTGGGTGGAGCATGATCCCAACAGCATTCTGGAAAGCCAGGTCCATTCCCTTCAGACCGCCGTGCGGGAGTCCGGCGTGGAACCCAGGCAGATTGCCGCCATCGGAATCACCAACCAGCGTGAAACCACTCTGCTGTGGAACCGCTCCACGGGCAACTGTGTGGGCAATGCCATCGTCTGGCAGTGCCGCAGAACCGCGGATATGGTGGACAAGCTGCTCTTTGAGGGCTGGCGGGAGCCGGTGGTTGAGAAGACAGGCCTGATTCCGGATGCCTATTTTTCCGGAACCAAGCTGCGCTGGCTTCTGGACCATTACGGCGTGCAGGAGGAGGCGGCCGCAGGGAAGCTGTGCTTTGGCACGGTGGACTCCTTCCTGGTGTGGCAGCTGGTGTCGGGGCATCCCCATGTGACGGATGCCACCAATGCCGGAAGGACCATGCTCTACAATATCCGGACACAGGAGTGGGACGATGAGCTGCTGCGCATGCTGGACATTCCCCGGGCATGCCTGCCGGAGGTGGTGGACAGCAGCTGCATTGTGGGCACACTGGACCCGGAAATCCTGGGGGTCCCCATTCCTGTGGCCTCCATCGTGGGTGACCAGCATGCCTCGCTTTTCGGACAGACCTGTTTTGCTCCGGGAATGGTCAAGAACACCTATGGAACCGGCTGCTTCATGCTGATGAACATCGGACAGCGTATGATCCGCAGCCACAGCGGTCTGCTGACCACCACCGCCTGGCGGATGAATCACAAAACCAGCTATGCCCTGGAGGGAAGCGTGTTCATGGGCGGGGCCACCATCCAGTGGCTGCGCGACGAGATGAAGATCATTGCCAATGTGTCGGAGACGGAGCAGCTGGCCACCTCCATAGAGGATACCGGCGGGGTGTATCTGGTCCCGGCATTCACCGGACTCGGCGCCCCCTGGTGGGACATGTACAGCCGCGGCATCCTGGTGGGCATGACCCGCGGCACGGGGCGTGCGCACATCGTGCGCGCGGCGCTGGAGGCCATTGCCTATCAGAGCTATGATCTGCTCGGGGCGATGGCAGAGGACAGCGGGATGATCCCGACCTCCATGCAGGTGGACGGCGGAGCCAGTGCCAACCGCTTCCTGATGCAGTTTCAGGCGGATATTCTGGGGATTCCGGTGGTGCGCCCCGCGGTGCGGGAGACCACGGCTCTGGGCGCTGCGCTCATGGCGGGCCTGGCGGTGGGCGTATATGAAGGCGAGGAGCATCTGCGCGCGCTGTGGAAGAAGGACATGGTTTTTGAACCGCGGATGAACGAAGAGCGCAGAGAGGAACTGATCCACGGCTGGCACCGGGCGGTGGAGCGCTCCCGCAACTGGATTGAGCACTAAACTGAGGAAAAGAGAGGACTATCGCATTGACAAATGACATCCTGATTATCGGCGCCGGCGTGGTGGGCTGTGCCCTGGCCCGGGAGCTGTCCCGCTATACGGCGGAGGTGACGGTTCTGGACCGCGGGGCGGATGTGGCAGAGGGAGCCAGCAAAGCCAACAGCGGCATTGTCCACGCGGGCTACGATGCGCTGCCGGGCTCCCTGAAGGCCAGGCTGAATGTGGAGGGGGCGGAAATGTTCGGGCAGATGTGCCGGGAACTGGGCGTCCCCTACAGGAAAAACGGCGCAATGGTGGTGGCCTTCCATGAGGAGGACATCCGGACGCTCCGCAGGCTCATGGACCAGGCAGAGGCCAATGGCGTACGGAGCAGTTTTGTGGAGCAGGAGGAACTGCGCCGCCTGGAGCCCCAGATCAATCCTGAGGCGGTAGCTGCCCTGCTCATTCCGGATTCCGCCATTACCAGCCCCTATGAGCTGACCTATGCCCTGGCGGATCATGCCGCCATCAACGGCGTCAGGTTCCGTCTGGGGGAGGAAGTCCGCTCGGTCAGTTATGGGGACGGCTGCTGGCATGTGACGACATCAAAGGCGGAATACACCTGCCGTGTGCTGATCAACTGCGCGGGCTCCGACAGCGCGCTGCTTCACAACCAGATGTCTCCGGAGAAGAGACGGGTGATCCACCGGCGCGGACAGTACTATGTCCTGGACCATCCCAGGACCCTGCCTTTTGAGCGGACCATGTTCCAGTGCCCCACCGAGATGGGCAAGGGTGTTCTGGTGTCGCCCACGGTCCATGGCAATGTGCTGCTGGGGCCGACGGCGGAGGATATCCCGGATCCCCTTGCGGTGGAGACCACCGCAGAGGGACTGGAGGCGGTGCTGAAGACCGCGCGCCTGACCTGGCCGCAGGCCCAGGTCCGTACCGCGGTGACCACCTTCTCCGGGGTGCGTGCACACGAGACAGGGGACGACTTTGTCATCGGGGCGGTCACAGGCGCACCGCATGCCTATGAGGCCCTGGGCATCGACAGCCCCGGCCTGTCCTCGGCGCCGGCGATTGCCAGAATGCTGGGGGACCGGATTGCACAGGAGGAGGGGCTCGTCAGGAAGACGTCCTGGCAACAGCTGCCCCAGAGGCCCAAGGCTTTCAATGAGATGACCCTGGAGGAGCAGCGCGCGGCGGTGGAGGCCAATCCGCTGAACGGGAACATCATCTGCCGCTGCGAGGTGGTGACGGAGGCGGAAATCCGGGATGCCATCCGGCGGCCCGTAGGGGCCACCTCCATCGACGGGGTCAAACGGCGCACCCGCGCCGGCATGGGCCGCTGTCAGGGCGGGTTCTGTTCGCCCAGGGTGGCGGAGATTCTGGCCGAGGAACTGGGCGTGGATCTGCTGCAGGTCACCAAGAACGGAGGACACAGTACGCTTTTGTGCGGAACGATCCGTGATGTCATGAAGGAGGGAAAGCTGTGAACTCCATCGAGAAGAAAATCGTCATCGTGGGTGCCGGGCCCGCGGGTCTGGCAGCGGCCATTGCCGCATGGACGGACGGCGTGCGGGACCTGATCGTCCTGGAACGGGAGGCGCAGCCCGGAGGCATTCTCCGCCAGTGCATCCATAACGGCTTTGGACTGCACCGCTTCGGTGAGGAACTGACAGGGCCGGAATATGCCCAGCGGGATATCGACCGGGCCCGGGAGCTGGGCATTCCCATCCAGTGCAACACCACGGTTCTTTCCGTGGAGGACCGCAGGGTGGTGTGCGTGTCCCGCGAACACGGCATGCAGATCTTCAGTGCGGGCGCCGTGATTCTGGCCATGGGCTGCAGGGAGCGGCCCCGGGGGGCCCTGGGGACGCCGGGCACCCGCTGCGCGGGGGTCTATACCGCCGGAACCGCCCAGCGCTTTGTGAACCTTGAGGGCCTGATGCCCGGACGGCGGGTGGTCATCCTGGGCAGCGGCGACATCGGGCTGATCATGGCCCGGCGCATGACCCTGCAGGGGGCGCAGGTGCTGGCGTGTGTGGAGATCATGCCCTATTCCTCCGGCCTCAACCGCAACATCGTGCAGTGTCTGGAGGATTATGACATCCCTCTGTACCTGAACCACACCGTGGTGGACATCGAGGGACGGGAACGCCTCAGCGGGGTCGTGGTGGCCCGGGTGGATGAGAACCGGCGTCCCGTTCCGGGTTCAGAGATTCATTTTGACTGCGATACGCTGCTGCTGTCCGTGGGCCTGATCCCGGAAAACGAGCTGAGTGCGGCGGCCGGGGTGCGCATGTCTCCGGTGACCTCGGGTCCCGAGGTGGATGACCATCTGCAGACCAGCGTGCCGGGCATCTACGCCTGCGGCAATGTGCTGCACGTGCATGACCTGGTGGACTTTGTCTCCGAGGAGAGTGCCCTGGCCGGCCATGCGGCGGCGGCGGGAATCCGGGAGACGGGCACCCTGGTGAAGGTGCTGGACGGAAACGGCGTGCGGGGCGTGGTGCCTCAGCAGGTCCGCCTGGGGGAGGAGCCCCGGGAGGTGCGGCTGATGTTCAGGCCTGCCGGAGTCTACAGAGGGGCCTGCGCTGTGGCGCGCTGCAACGGCCGGGAGATCGCCCGGAAGAAGGCCCTGATCTTTACCCCGGGCGAGATGGCGGTGCTGCCCCTTTCCCGGGAGACGGTGGCAGCCATCGACGGGGACGTGACCGTAGAGATGGAGGGAATCTGAATGGAAGAAAAACTGATCACCTGCATCAACTGCCCCATGGGCTGCCGGATGACGGTGCGCCTTGAGGATGGAGAAGTGAGGGAGGTAAAGGGAAATACCTGCCGCAGGGGAGATACCTATGCGCGCCAGGAGTGCACGCAGCCGCTGCGGATGGTGACGGCGGTGGTGCAGGTGGAGGGCCGGAAACTGCCGGTCAGCGTCAAGACCCGAAGTCCTATCCCCAAGGAGGGGATCGCCCGGTGCATGAGGGAACTGTCACAGGTTCGCGTCTGTCCGCCCGTGGCTGCGGGAGACGTAGTGCTCAGGGATGTCTGCGGCAGCGGAGTGGATGTCATTGCCACCAGGAGCGTGGAGTAACCCCGGGAAGCGGAGCGACCGCTAAAGTGCCTTTTCTCGTTTCCAGACGGTGTCTGTAGCCCCCCGGGCAGCGGGGCGACCGCGGAAGGAGGAGCTCCTTCCGGAAAGGAGGACGCATGATCCAGTTTGGTACAGGCGGCTGGCGTGCCATTATCGGGGACGGGTTTACCCGGGACAACATCCGCCGGGTGGCATCCGCCCTGTCCCGCAGGATGAAGCGGGAGGGACTGGCGCAGACGGGACTGTGTGTGGGATATGACCGCAGGTTCCTGAGCCGGGAGTCCGCCATCTGGTTTGCAGAAGTGACGGCGGGAGAAGGAATCCTGACGTATTTTGTCAATCTGTCCTGCCCCACGCCGCAGATCATGTTCACCGTCAAGAACATGGAACTGCCTTACGGGGCCATGATCACAGCCAGTCACAACCCTGCCATCTGGAACGGCATCAAGCTTTTCACAAAGGGCGGAAGGGACGCAACGGAGGAGTATACCCAGAGCATCCAGGAGGAGGCCAATGCCCTGAGCGCAGAGGAAATCCCGGACTGCGATTTTGAGGAGGCTCTCAGGTGCGGACAGGTGATCACCATCGATCCCCGGGATGCCTATCTGGATTCCATCATGCAGCAGGTAAACCTGGAGGCCATTCGCGCAAGACGCCTGAGGGTGATTCTGGACCCCATGTTCGGCGTCAGCCTGAGCGGCCTGATGACCATCTTTTATACGGCCCGCTGCGATATCGACGTGATCAATGACCGTCATGACGCCTTCTTTGGACGCCACCTGCCGGCGCCCAATCCGGAGACCCTGGTGGACCTGCAGGTCGCCGTGCGCGAACACAATGCGGATGTGGGCATCGCCACCGACGGCGATGCGGACCGGCTGGGGATCATCGACGAGAAAGGCAACTATGTGTCAGCCAACATGGTGCTGGTGCTGCTGTACTACTATCTGCTGCGCTACAAGGGCTGGCGCGGAGCGGCGGTGCGCAATATCGCCACCACTCACCTGCTTGACCGGGTGGCGGAAGCCTATGGCGAGGAATGCATCGAGGTGCCCGTAGGCTTCAAGCACATCTCCTCCGGGATGGACGCACACAACGCGATCATCGGCGGCGAGTCCTCCGGCGGTCTGACGGTGCGGGGACATATTTCCGGCAAGGATGGGCTGTATGCCGCGTCGCTCCTGGTGGAAATGCTCTCGGTGACACGCCAGCCCCTGTCTGAACTGATCGGGGAGATTTACAGCCGCTTTGGCGAAATGCATATGGCGGAGTATGACTGGGGCCTGACCCCGGCGCTCAGG
>CACYCQ010000188.1:0-17347 GCA_902772995.1 uncultured Eubacteriales bacterium | reverse complement strand
TGGAAGGAGAGGAAGCATGCCTGCGGAGAAAAAACGCCGTGTTCTGGCGGTGATCTTTGATCTGGACGGAACCCTGATTGATACGGAGCCGCTGTATCAGCGGTTCTGGGTGGAAGCGGCGAGACAGATGGGGTACCCCATGGAGAAGCACCACGCCCTGATGCTGCGTTCGCTGTCCCCGCTGCAGGCGGAGCCCCTGCTCCGGCGGGAAGTGGCCCCGGATTTTGACTACCATGGGGTGCGTGCACTGCGAAGGAAGATCATGGAGGCATATACCGATCAGCATGGCGTCAGGCCCAAGCCGGGGATGGAGGAGACCCTCCGTGAACTGCATGACATGGGCATCCGGATCGGCCTGGCCACTGCGACGCCGGAGGAGCGTGCACGCAAGTACCTTCGGGGTCTGGGACAGGAGACACTGCTGGATGCCATTGCCTGCGTCCCCATGGTGGAAAAGGGAAAACCCTGGCCGGATGTGTATCTGCTGGCCCTGCGCCAGCTGGGCCTGAAACCGGAAGACTGCCTGGCGGTGGAGGATTCCCCCACGGGAATCCAGGCGGCGGTGAATGCGGGAATTCCTGCCGTCATGATTCCGGACCTGAGCGAGCCGGATGAACAGGTTCGAAGCCTCTGTCTGGCGGTGCTCCCGACGCTTCCGGAGCTGATTCCGCTGATACGGAAAATGGAGGGAAACGATGAGAAAAATCCCGACGCTCTTTGAGCGGGAGTATGAAAATCACGAGGTGGTTCGCGTCAGCCGGAAGGTCACGCCCGGATGTGAAGGCGTCCTGAAGGGAGAAGGGATTGCCACGGTGAAAATTGACGGGAGCTGCTGCGCGGTTCTGGGGGGCGTCTTCTACAGGCGCTATGATGCCAGGCGGGGGAAGAAGCCCCCGGAGGGGGCGATTCCCTGCCAGGAGGCGGATCCGGTGACGGGACACTGGCCCCACTGGGTGAAGGTCAGCGACACCGCTCCGGAAGATTACTGGCACAGGATGGGGTATATCCACAGTCTCAAAAACGGGGACCTGCCGGATGGCACCTATGAGATCGCGGGGCCGCATTTCCGGTCCAACCCATATGGCCTTGCGGAAGATGTCCTGATTCCCCATGGACGGGAAGCGGTGGAAGTGGACAGGAGCTACGAGGGGATCCGGGAATACCTGAAGACCCATGCCGTTGAAGGTCTGGTTTTCTGGAAAAACGGGGAACCCTGGTGCAAGATCAAACGCAGCGACTTCGGGCTCAAATGGCCCGTGACGCAGAAGGAAATCGAGGAAAGCCGGAATGAGTGAGAAAAAAGGCGTGGGACTGGTCCTGGAAGGCGGGGCCATGAGGGGGCTGTTTACCTGCGGCGTGCTGGATGTGTTCATGGAGCAGGATATCCGTCTGGACGGGGTTGTCGGGGTCAGCGCAGGGGCCTGCTTTGGCTGCAATTACGTCAGCTGCCAGCCCGGCAGGGCATTCCGCTACAACATGGCCTACAGGAACAACTGGCATTACAGCGGTCTGCGTTCCCTGCTGAAAACGGGCGATCTGTTTGGCGTCGACGTCTGTTACAGGGAAATCCCGGAGGAGACCTTTCCCTTTGATGCAAAGACGTTTTATGAATCGGAGGTCCCCTTTTATGTCACGGTGACGGACATGGACACCGGGGAAGCGGTTTACCACCGCTGCGTTCCGGAAGACAGGGGATTTGCCTGGCTGCAGGCATCCGCCTCCATGCCGATGGTCAGCAGGCCTGTGGTGATCGATGGAAAGCGCTACCTTGACGGCGGCATCGCGGATTCGATTCCGCTTGAATGGATGGAGGGCCAGGGGTATGCGCGCAATGTGGTGGTGCTGACCCGGCCAAGAGATTATGAAAAACAGCACTCCAGGATGGAAGCGCTTTTCCCCGTGCTGCTTCATGGCTCGCCGGCCCTTGTGCAGGCGATGAGAACTCGGCCGGATCGCTACAACGCCTCCCAGAGGGCCGTGTTTGAGGCTGAGAAGGAGGGGAGGGCATTTGTGATCTGCCCGGACAAGCCGCTTCCCGTGTCGCGTGTGGACCACGAGAAGGAGCATCTGGCAACTGCATATGAGATGGGCCGGGCGACGGCATACCGGCAGTTGGAGGCGCTGGCGGAGTTTCTCAAAAACGCTTCCGCTCAGGCGGGATCTGCCGGGAAATGAAGCGGGGAAGCCTGCATCTGAGCGGGCGGCATCCGGTTCTTTCCGGGAACCTGCGCAGGATATGGAAAAAGAATGGGGATAACAGACGTTACTTTTTCTGAAGGCCGCTCCGGCTCTTGACAGCAAAGGAACACGTAAGGAAAATGTCTGAAGAATCATCATTTAAGGAGGCGGACCCCCATGTGGAATCAGTTTACATACTATACCCCGACCAAGGTGGTTTTCGGCACCGGGACAGAAAACCAGACCGGCAAGCTGGTGAAGGAATTTGGCGGACACCGTGTGCTGATCGTCTATGGAAGCCCCCGCGTGCTCAAAAACGGGATCATGGACCGGGTGACGGCATCGCTTGAGGCGGAAGGACTGACCTTTGAAACAATCGGCGGCGTGGTCCCCAATCCTCACCTGTCCCTGGTGTATGAAGCGATCGCGCTTGGAAAGAAGATGAACGCGGACTTCCTTCTGGCAGTAGGCGGAGGCAGCGTGATTGACACCGCGAAGGCGGCTGCCTATGGCCTGGCGGAAGAAGGAGACGTCTGGGAACTGTACGATCACGTCAGGAAGCCCAAGGCCTGCCTTCCCGTGGGCGTGGTGGTGACCATCGCGGCGGCCGGCTCTGAAATGAGCAACAGCTCGGTGATTACAAACGAGAAGACCCATGACAAGCGCGGCTGCAATTATGAAATCTCCCGGCCCAGGTTTGCGGTGATGAACCCCGAATTCACCCTGACCCTTCCGGACTGGCAGACCATGAGCGGCTGCACCGACATCATGATGCACACCATGGAACGCTACTTTGTCAACGGGGGAAGGCTGGAGATTACGGATGCACTGGCCGAGGGGCTGCTGCGCACCGTGATGGAGGCGGCCAGGACCCTTCACCGCAATCCCGGTGACCTGCAGGCCAGGGCGGATGTGCTGTGGGCCAGTTCACTGGCGCACAACGGTCTGACCGGGTGCGGAAACAGGGAGGATGATTTTGCCTCTCACCGTCTGGAGCACGAGATCGGCGGCATGTTCGATGTGACCCATGGTGCGGGCCTGGCGGCCATCTGGGGAAGCTGGGCCAGATATGTGCTCAAGAACTGCCTGCCCAGGTTTGTGCGGTATGCCCGCAATGTCATGGGAGTGACCCTTGAGGGAACCGATGAAGAGGTGGCACTGGCCGGCATCGAAGCTATGGAGGCCTTCTACAGGGAGATCGGCATGCCGACCTGTATGCGGGACCTGAAGATCGATCCGACGGAAGAGCAGATGATGGAGATGGCCCATCGCTGTGCTGCCGCCAACGGCGGGAAGCTCGGTTCCGCCATGGTTCTGAACGAGGCGGATATGCTGAGCATCTACAGAATGGCCAGGTGAGCGGAAAAACTTTTTTGCGGGCAGGGACGGACAGGATTCGTCCCTGCCCGCACACTTTTGGGGAGAAAGCAGAAAAATGGCTGAAAAAAAGAGGAAATCTTCAGAAACGTTACCCGCCGTCCACAGAGACGGACCACGGTTGAAAATCCACACCCCTTGGTGTATAGTTTACGAATGATACTTTATGCATATATGCTCCTATAAAAGTATACACATGGCGGTGAAGGACAATGGAAAAACAGGCGGACAGCTTTGAAATCAACCGAAAATGGTCCGGGAGGATTCTTGCGTCGGAGGCGGAGTACCGCGAGTTGACAGGCGACTGCTGGGACCTGCTGACAGGCGTTGCACGCAAATGCGTGAAAAACCCGGAGTCAGTCCAGTATATCGTCCGTCTGGTGCTGCATGAGGCAACCAACCGCTTTTCAAAGGAAAAATTCCCGGTGGACATCGCCTCCTATCTGACGGCCCAGGTCTACCTGACCTATGCAAGATACGGAGAGGACCCCAACGACCTGATGGCGCTGTGCGCCATGTTCCCCAAGGCGGAACCCTCCCGCCCGGCGGTCAAGCCCCCGAAGGAGGAGCCGCCCGTGGAGAGCGCCCCTTCCGCGCCCTCTCAGGAGGTCCGGATTCCCCAGGTGGCGCCCCAGCAGGTTCCCGTGGTCCCGGTTCCCTTTGCGGTGCAGCCCGTCCCCTATGTGCCCTATGGACAGCCGGCCTATCCGGCCCCGCAGCCCTGGAATGGTCCGGCGGTCCCGGGAAGGGAGCAAGGGAGCGTTCGTCCCGCACAGGCTTCTCAGCCGGTCCCGCCGGTTTCCCGGGAATATCAATGGCCGAATCACACCAGTGCGTCGGTGAATGCGGAGCAGACGGAATTCTGGATGCCGGGCCAGCCGGCTCCCCGGCCTGCAGCGCCCCGCGCCAAAAAGCCGGAGGAAGAAAAGCCCGTTGCCTACGGCTGGGAGAATGACGGCCCCCAGGAACCGCTGCCCCAGGAGCCGGAGACGCTGATGGACAAAAAACCCGAAAACACGGACCGCTCTCTGGGACTGACCATCCTCAATGCGATTCTGGGGATCATTACCGCGGGATCTGTGGCGTTTCTGGTCTGGCAGACCGGAATCGTACAGAAACTCTTCAAGCTCTGACAGCCCGTCCTGTGGTGAAGTTTAGCCTGGCCGGAAATTCCGCGGAGCAGGCTGACTGACGGTCGGCGCCTGATTATTTGAAAATACAGGGATAATTCCGAGATCCCGGTCCGTCATAGTCAAAAGGATAGGTGGCGGAAAATCGCAAAATGAGCAGATCAGACCGAGAGTATGTTCCTTGGGTTGACTGTGCTATGAGGTGAAGATGTGAGCGGACAACAGCGGCAGGAAAAGATCCTGCGCCCCACGGGGGATATTCGCCTGCTGCCTCATGTGGAGGATCCCTGGGGACGAAAGGAACGCCGGCGCAACAGGGAATGGGACCAGGACCGGCCGGTGTATGCCAGGTTTGCGGGACAGCGCTTTACCTGCGACTGCAGGGTCAGAATCCATACGCAGAAAGCGGGCAATATTTCCGCAAAGTGCCTGAACCTCTCCCAGACCGGGATGCTGGTGGAGATTCCCGAGACGGTGCCGGAGGGGCGCCTGCGCAGGGGGGACCGGATTACCGTCGGGTTCCACGTGCGCGCGGGACAGCTCCCTGAAGGTGCTGAGGGCAGCTACAGCCGGATTGAAAGCCGGATTGTCCGGCTGATCCCGGGCAGGCATCAGCTTGCGGTCCGGTTTGATGAACCCCTGTATGTGACAAGGCGGCGCGTGCGCGATCCGCTCATCCATGCCATGGCGCTGCTGGGCTGCGGCCTGTCCGCCATCGGCATTGTTCTGCTGCGGGTCCACAGGGGGATGCAGAAAGGACTGGCCTTCGGGCTGCTGGTGTACGCCATTCTTACCGGCTTTTATCTGCTGACCCGGTATCTGTTTGCCATGATGTACCATCCGGCCCAGGAGGACCCGACCTTTACCCCCACGGTGACGGTGGTGATCCCCTGCTACAATGAGGAGCGGTGGATTCAGAAGGCCATCGTCTGCGCGCTGGATCAGGATTATCCGCCGGACCGGCTGGAGCTGATCGTGGTGGATGACGGTTCCACGGACCGTTCCGCCCGGATCATCCGGGACACGCTCAACCGTCTGCACGACGATGGGGACCCGTACCATGTCACGGGCAGGGTCCGCGTGTTTTTCCAAAGGAGCAATCAGGGCAAGCGTCAGGCCATGGCCCTGGGAATCGAGAATGCCCAGACGGACCTGGTACTCTTTGCGGATTCAGACAGCTTCATGGCACCGGACGCGGTCCGACAGATCGTGCAGCCGTTTCGCGACAAGAAGATCGGCGGGGTCTGCGGGCGTACGGACGTGGCCAATGTCCATACGGGGATTCTGACCCGGATGCAGTCCGTTCGTTATACGGTGTCCTTCCGGATTTTCAAGGCGGCGGAGTGCTGCTTTGATGCGGTGACCTGTCTGTCCGGACCTCTGGCCTGCTACCGGCGCTCCGTCCTGGAGAGCGTTCGGGAGACGTGGCTTGAACAGCGCTTCATGGGACGCAGGGCCACCTTCGGCGATGACCGCAGCCTCACCAACCTGGTGCTCAGAAACCATCAGACCTTTTATCAGGACACGGCGGTGTGCAGGACCATCGTCCCCAGCGGGAACATCCAGTTCCTGAAGCAGCAGATGAGATGGAAACGCTCCTGGGTGCGGGAGAGTGCACGAACCTGCAGCTTTATCTGGCGCCGGCCGCTGGCGGCCATTTTCTTCTATCTGGGCTTCCTGATCCCGCTTTTGACGCCAGGCATGGCGGTCTATCACGGGCTGGTGCTTCCGGTTCTGCTGCACAGGCCCCCGGTGACCTACCTTCTTTCGCCCGCGGCAACCTCCCTGATGGCGGGCTTTGCCTGCCTGTTTTTGAGGTACAGCTCCCATTGGGTCTACAGCCTGCTGTACGGGCTGTATTATGAACTGGTCCTGATCTGGCAGATCCCCTGGGCGGTTCTGACCTTCTGGAAGGACGGATGGGGAACAAGGGGCGAAAGGAAGGTCCGGGAGAAGGCGCCCCGCCGCGTGAAGAAAAAGAAACACAGCAAAAAACACGATGTCATGTCAAAGCTTGACCAGATGATGGATTTTGAAGGCCATGCCAGGGAGAAATCCCGGGAGGAACACGAGACGGAAACGGAAGGTTCCCCCGGGGAGTCCGCCACGAAAAAATGAACTGAACGATGCTGGAGGGGCCCATGATCTTGAAAAGAAGGATGCTGCCGTGTCTGACGGTCCTGCTGCTGATGGCCGCGGGTGTGCTCGCGGAGTCCTGGTCCACCTGGCTGCCCTACTGGAAGCAGCAGGAGGCGCTCTTTGAAGCCCGTGAACTGTCGAACACCATGGAGGCCTTTGTCGCCTTTGAGGCCATGTTCGATGACAAGGGCAACATCATCGTTCCGGAAGAGACCGAGGAGCTTCTTGAGGAGCTCAGCGACAGCGGCAGGGAGGTCTACCTGTCCCTGGTCAACGATATCCGCCAGAAGGATGGCAGCTATGCCCAGAAGTCCAAGGATTTTCTCCAGAAGACCTATGCCAGTGAACGGAACATCGACACCCATGTGGTGAAGATTCTGAACCTGGCGGACCGTTACAAACCCGACGGCATTGAAATCGATTATGAAAACATCCGGAAGGACACCTCCCTCTGGGAAGACCATGCACGGATGATCTCGCGGCTGCAGGAGGGACTCAGGCAGCGGGGGATGAAGCTTCGCGTGGTGGTGGAATGGATGGCCGGCTCCGTGGCGGAGCTCCCGGAGGGCCCTGAATATGTGGTCATGTGCTACAACCTGTACGGAAGCCACAGCGGCCCCGGCCCCAAGGCGGACGCCCAGTTCCTCTCCCAGTGCGCGGAGGCGTCCAGGGGGCTCCCGGGGGCGGTGAACATGGCCTTTGCGGGCGGCGGCTTTGAATGGGTCAACGGCAAGGTGAGCCGCCAGCTGACACAGCTTGAAGCGGAGGCCGCACTGGAGGTCCGCGGGGTCATCTGTGAACGGGACGGCGACAGCGGCGCGCTCAAGGGCATCTTCAGCGAGAACGGCCAGACCCATGAGATCTGGTACGCCGACGGAGAAACCCTGGCGATCTGGAGGGATGTCATGAAGGACGCCGGGTACACCCGCTTCAGTCTGTGGAGCCTTGCCGGCAATGATGTGGAGAACCTGCGGAACACATGCCTGAAGCCGTAGTGCAAAGGAGCGGAAAATGAGAGGGAGACGGTCCCAGCAGCTTCTGACGGCGGCCCTTCTTCTTGTCAGCACGTCCTGCCTGACCCTGGGGCTTGTGGTGGGCGGATTCAGGATCCGTCCGCTGCATGAGGCGTCTCCCGCGCAGCGCGCGCAGGCGGTGCAGGGGGTGCCGGTCCCCGTGGAACAGATCGCCGCCGCCGCCCAGGAGGCGGTCCGTCAGGAAGGTCTGGATGAAAACCTGAAATACGAGATCGAAGCGGAAATGCTGCTGGAGGCCAACGGGGGACGGCAGGTCCTGCCCCTGTCCCGGGTGGCCACCACGGCAAAGATGTCCGCCCTGACGTTTTCCGGGCTGGGGGATTCCGAACTGCTTACCCTGCTCCTGGGACAGCTGCAGGGTAAGCGGGCGCATGTCACCTTCTTTGTCTCCCGGAAGGACCTTGAAAACTATCCGGAACAGGTCCTGCGCATCGCGGAGAGCGGGCAGCATTTCGGGCTCCTGGCGCTCCCTGAGGAGGCAGGAGATGCCCGGGCGCTGCTGGCTTCCCTGCTGAGGACAAAGGAAACCCTTGAGACCCTGTCCGGCGATCGGGACATCCTGTGTGTCCGGCAGGAGGGCGGGGAGATCAGCCCCTTCCTGCAGGAGGCCGCAAGCGCGGCGGGACTGCTGCTGCTGGGGGAGACCCTCCAGGCGGTACCGGAGAACCTGCGCGCAGAAAACTCCGGTCAGCGGATCCTGGAGCAGGTGATGCCGGAGACGCAGACGCTTCAGCGCGGCGGCATCGTGCATGTGGAGATGAAGGGCTTTGAAGGGCGGGGGCAGGTGCTCTCGGACGTGGTCCGCGCCATGATGGACCTGAAGGCCCCCTATCCCGTCCGGACGGTGCCCCAGATGCTCTCGGAGAGGGACAAGCTGTATGTCTATCCGCTCGCGGATGAGCAGATTCTGTTCCAGCGCAGGGGAGCGATCCATGCGGGGCAGCTGCCCAAGGGCGACCGGTACGCCTTCATGCGGACCCGGTTCCTCGGGCAGGGATGGCTCAAGAAACCCCGGGAGATGCTCCCCGGTTTTTCACAGCTGGAGACCATGAACCTGGATGACAAGGGGAAACTGACCCCGGGAAAGGAACAGGTGTTCCTGACCTTTGACGGCTGGACGGATGATGCCGCCATGACGGACATCCTGGATGTGCTCTCCCGGCACCGGGTCGGGGCGACCTTCTTTGTTCCGGGGAGCGCGGCCCTGACAAATCCCAACCTTGTGCGCGCCATTGCCCTGGAGGGCCATGACATCGGCAGCTTTACCCATACGCCTGTGGCGCTGGCCAGAAAGATCGGTAAGGACAACTATGATGAACTGACCCGTTCCGGCCTGGATGAGCTCCGCGGGGAGATGACGAAAAGCTACGAGGCGCTTTGCCGTGCGGTGGGGGACCTTCACCTGAACGGGAAGCCGGTTTTGACCCTGTATTTCCGCTCCCCTTCGGAAGCCATCGGGCGCAGCAGCCTGGAGACCGTTCTGGATATGGGCTACAGCTACTGCATCGGCGGCAGCTTTACGACAAGCGAGCTGAAGGTGAAGAGCATTCAGGAGCTTGCGCTCAAAATGCGCCTTGAAACGGTCAGGGGGGCGGTGCTGGTGCTGCACCTTGGCGATCTTCAGGAGTTTTTGCCCAGGGCGCTGGACCATTACCTGACGCTGATAGAAAATCAGGGGGATTTTCGCTTTGTCAAGATTTCCGAGGTCCTGTGAGCCTTGAAGGAGGTCACGGGGCGGCCTCCGGGTTTCCGTTCAGGGAGGTTCGGAGGAGGACGGTCTTGAACGGACCGCCTGAAAGATGTAAGATTTGTACGGACTTTATTATAGTGTGGCACTCTGGCACAGACCTGATTTCCGGCAGGGAGGAGTAGGGACGATGAGTGAGTTTGAGATCAAACAGAGGCGGAATTTTAAGCTCTACTGGGGGAAGTATTTCAGCAGATCGGAAGTCGAGCCCTATCTGCGCACGCTTGAAAACCAGATACGGGGCGCCGCCGACCGTCTTCAGGCCATGGAGGACGATGCCGTGGATCTGAAGGAGGTCCTCTCCCTGCGGGATGCCGACCTTGAAAAAGCGAGGGACCAGATCCGCCAGCTCCGGGAGCAGGAGGACACCCTGGTGGGCCGGGCCGGTGAGATTGCGCGGATGCGCGAGGCCGCCATGCAGGAGGTCCAGGATGCGGAAGCCAGAAAAAAGCAGCTGAAGGAAGAGCTGGAGGACCTGGAAAAGCGCACGGAACAGGCCAACAATGAGACCGCCAAGGCTGAAAAGTACCAGATCGAGGCCCAGGCCAAGGCAGAGGCGGCGCGCCAGCGGATGGAATCTGCGGAGTCTGCGGCACACGCCAGCGAGGAGCGCCTCAACCGCGCCAAGCTGGGCCTGGAGAGCATGGATCTGCCCAGTCCGGACCAGATGATCCAGGACGACCTGGAGCGGCAGATCGCCAAGAATTCCAAGCTCAACGAGCGCATCGCGGAACTGGAGAAAAAGATCGTCGAAATCCGCCAGGAGCGGCCGGATACCCCCACGGCAAGGCATGAAAACACCGTCCTTCGCGAACGGGTTGAAGAACTGGAGAAGATGCTGGATGAAGGCGCCCAGGGGGAGATCGGCAAGCTTCGCGACAGGATTGCGGACCTTGAGGTACTTGAGCGCAAATACAATGCGGTGCTTGAGGAAAACGGCCTGCTGAAGGAACGGATCAACAGGATCGAAAAAAAGAAAGGGTTCCTCCCGGATGATGAGGGAGCTGCCAAGGAGATCGTCCGGCTGAGGAACCGCGAGGCGGAGCTGGAGGCGGAGCTGCGGGATGTGGCGGCCGCACGTGAGGAAAACGTCCTGCTCAAGGAGCAGCTTGCAGCCCTGTCGGGCGCCAAGGGCGTGGAGGATGTCCAGGCTGAAAATCTCAAGCTGGTGCAGAGGGTTGCGGAACTGGAAGCCGGCACGGCTCTGGAAGGCGGCGTGGAGGAAAACAGGCGCCTGCGCAAACAGGTGGCGGTGCTGGAGGCCCAGGCGTCTGAATCCGAGAGGCTCCGCAGGGAGAACGAGGAGCTGAAGAACACCATCCATTCGATCTCCAGAAGGGATTCCGAGAATCAGGATGAACAGGAGGTTTACCGCCTGCGCAGCCGTGTCGCGGAGCTGGAGATGGGCGGGGACAAGGCCCTGCTGGAAGAGCAGGTCCAGCTTCTGCGCCACCGCGTGGAGGAACTTGAGGATGCGGACAGCGGCAAACTGAAGCTGGAGAATGAAAAGCTCCAGTCGGAATGCGGGCAGCTTCGCCAGGACGTGCGGGACATGAACCTGCTGGTCGAGGAAAACCGTCAGCTGCGGGACCGCCTCGAGGGAGCCGCTCAAAACGGCGAAGGCGGAGAGCCCGGAGAAGCCGGGATGCTGCGGGGCAGGATTGCCGCTCTGGAGGCGCAGCTGCAGCAGAGGGACAATTCCGGTGAACCTTCCGCCGAGGAACAGAAGCTGCGTGAGCGCGTCGCCGAGCTGGAGGCGCAGCTGCAGCAGATGGGAAACTCCGGCGGACCTTCCGAAGGGGAACAAAAGCTGCGCGAGCGCATCGCCCAGCTTGAGGCGGGTGACGGGGAGGAGAACCAGCGCCTGCGCGACAGAATCCGTGAACTGGAACTGAAGGCCAAATCCTCCCACAGCACGGAGATCATGAAGCTGCAGCACAGGATTGCCGAACTGGAGCTTCAGGCCGCAGCGCCTGCGCTCGGAGGCAGGGAGCAGGCGGCGGGCGCAGGCAAGGGCGAAAAATCCGAACGCCTGCTGGCGGAGAACCGGGAACTTCGCGCCAGAATCGCGCAGATGGAGGCCAGTGCCGCCGGCGGGGCGGACGGCCCGCTGGCCCAGGAAAACCAGCAGCTGCGGGATGAACTGGAGCGCCTGCGCAGGGCGCAGCTGCAGCCGCCTGCAGCGGATGCGGAAAAGGAGAGACTGATCGCGCAGGTGGAGCAGCTGAGCGCGGAGAATGTGCACCTGCGGGAGGGCATCCCTGCCGCGGGCGGGGCGGAGGCGGCCGACCGGCAGGAGATGGATCGCCTGAAGGCTGCCATGGAGGAGATGAAGGCGGAGAACGAACGCCTCAGATCCTCCGCTCTCACGGGCGGGGAGCAGGCAGGGCAGCAGGCGGATGCGGCCGCGCAGAACAACCGTGACCTTGAGGAGCAGCTTCGGCTCGTGCAGCAGGCCTATGACCAGACCCTGGCACAGAACAAGGTGCTCTTTGGCCGGATTGAGCAGCAGGCCAGGGACCTGAAGGAATACGAGAGCCTGATGTCCCAGAAGGGCTCCGTGGTGGAGGCCGGCCAGAAGGCGCAGGCCATCATCCGCGATGCCATCGAGCAGAGCGGAAAGATTATGGACGAGGCGGAACACGTCCGCAGCCGCGCCATTGCGGCGACCAAGGCGGCGTACTTCAACGCCCTCCTGTTCCGCCAGCAGCTGGCGGAGCAGTTCACCAGCATCGAACGGGATCTGGACAGTTCCCTGGGCATTCTTCGCTCGATGGACATGGCCGAGATCACCCCGCCCAGGCGGGTCGGCAGCATGGCCGAGGCCCTGAACATGGAAGAGAAAGGCGGAGCGGAAAAATGAAAGGACGCACTCTGGCTGTGCTGTGCCTGCTGCCGGTACTGCTGTTTGCGCTGACAGGCTGCATCGACAGGGGGGAGCCCAAGGCGACCCCCACTCCCCGGGTCTTCCTGACCCCGACCCCGGTCCCCACCCTCTCCCAGAAGGCGGCCAACCTGCTGACCTCCGTGGAGACGGACCAGCTGATGGTCTCCCTGGTCTTCCAGGGATATGCGGATGAGGCCATGATGGAGGACGTGTTCAGGATTCTCAAGAAGCACGATGTGGACGGCCTGTTCTTTGTGGACGGCCAGACCGCCAACGAGCATCCTGAGGTGGTCTCCCGCATGGTGGAAGAGGGGTTTGACATCGGCAACTCCGGCATCGTCAGCAATATCCGGATGGACCGCAACACCGCCACCAGCAACGCCCATTCCTTTGAGCGCACCCAGGCCCTGATCAATGCGGCCGGCGGCTTTGTGCCCAAATATGTGCTGTGCGGGGGCACCAACTACACCACGGAGATGCTGCAGGCGGTCACCGCCGGCGGACTGCAGGGAGCCGTCCAGCCGGATGTGTATCTGAACTATGATTCCTTCCTGGAGCGGGAGGAAGTGGACGCGTTTGTGGAAAGCCTCATCCGCGGCTCCATCATTTCCGTGCAGCTGGGGCATGTGACAGGAGATTTTGAGGTGGCCAACGCCTCCCTGCGGGAGCAGGTGTCCATCGATCCCACTCCCAGCATAGTGGATGAGTCCAACCTGGAGATGCTCAAGACGCCGGAGCCCACGGCCACGCCGGCAGCCACCCTGGATCCCACGGGAAGGGCAGCCAGGCCGACGGCCACGCCGGAGGTCCTCGAGACAGAGGAAACCTATACGGGCATCGCGAAAATTCTCAACTGGCTGCTGGAGTCCCTGAAGCTGTACAATTACAAGATGGTGACGCCTCTTGAACTCCAGAGCGCAGCCACCAACCTTATCGGCACGGGCATGAGTCTTCCGGACAGCGTGCTGGAACTGTTCAATGCCGACACCTACGCGCTTCCCGTGACCGCCAAGCCCCTGGGCGCGACGGTCACCCGCAGGGCCACGGCAGGGGACTTTGCCTATGCGGTCTTCGTGGGGGATTCCATCATGGCCAACCTGATGAGCTATGTGGAATGGCGAAGGGAATCCGATCCCACATTCTGGGAAGGGGCGCAGTTTCTGGTCTCCTCCCGGCTGAGCATGGAAAAGGCGCTGATCAGTGACGAGGGCGCGCCGGAACTGCCCATGGTGGCGGAGCAGCGCATACACATCGACGATGCGCTCAAGCTCCTGGGGGCAAAGCGGGTCTACATCTGTCTGCGCTGCGACAACATCCGGGCGTATTCCGAGCCCCGCTATCTCAACAACATGCGGGTGCTGATCTCCCAGATCCTCCAGAAGAACCCGGAGATCGAGATCATCGTCATGTCGGTGCCGCCGGTGATTCTGGCCCGCAACGCCACACCCAGCAACAAGCAGATTTTCACCTACAACCTCATGCTGGCCAAACTGTGCACGGAGCACGGCATTCCGTTTCTGGACATCGCCTATGCGCTGCGCAACGCCAAGGGCGGCCTGAGGGAGGAGTACTGTCTGGATCCGGACCTGTACGGCATGCATCTCAACGATGCGGGCTGTCAGGCGCTGATCAGCTATATTCAGGACAATATTCCCTGACGCGCTGCGCCGGGAACAAGGGAGAGGGGGAAGACCATGGGCCAGGATGCGGAAATCCGTGATCCGGAGATCGGCCGGGCATGGCGACGTGTCCGGATCATTCTGGAAAGCCTTGTGCTGGTTGCGGGCCTGTTCCTCTATGTCTACCACCTGGGCGGAGGCGACGGCCGGGGCCAGGAGGTGGACGACCGGGTCATCAAGGCGAACCTGGTGGGCGCCTATGAAAAGCGGATCGTCCAGCGCAAGGACGCGGAGGGCTATCCGGAGATCCGGTGGGGAGAGCCCCATTTTGTGGCCATCTCCTACAAGAACCTGACCACGGAGCAGAATGCCAGCGGAAAGACGGTGGCCAGCGATCTGTTTGCCGCGCAGCTCAACGCGCTGCACAGCGCGGGCTACCGGACGGTGACGCCCCAGGATGTCATCGACTATTACACCCATAAGGGCGGCCTGCCGGACAAGGCCATGATGCTGATCATTGAGGACGGGGACTACCAGACGGCCAAGCTGGCCGAGCAGGTGCTCCAGCGCAATGAGTATCAGGCGGTGCTGTGCACCTATGCCAGCGAGATCGGCTCAGGCAGCGGCGCCAAGATCAGCGGATCGGACCTGCGGGCGCTGGACCAGACCAAGTGGTGGAAGTTCGGCACCAGCGGCTACCGCCTGGCCTATATCAACGTCTTTGACCGCTACGCCAATGCCGTGGGCAGGCTGACGGCGCAGGAGTTCCAGAACATGTCTCGGTTCATCGGGGATGACTACAGCGCCTATCTCATGGACTACCTGCGCGACAGCGACCGGCTCCGGGTGGAGAGCGAGGCCGAGATGACCCGCCGCATCCAGAGCGACTACCAGCAGATGGCCACGGTCTATGAAAAGGAACTGACCTACATCCCGCTGGTGTACGTCCTCAACAGCCCCAATACCGGCGCGTTCGGAAAGAACGAGGAGGTCAGCCGGGTCAACCGGGAGATGATCGAAAAGAACTTCAGCCTCAATTTCAACCGGATGGGGACGGCGCTCAACACGCTCAAGGTCTCCTGCTATGACCTGTCCCGGCTGCAGGTGCAGGACTATTTTTCCACCAACCACCTGATGATGCGCCTGTGGGACGACACGGGAGATGACGTGGTCTTCTCCGTGGGCGATGAGATGGAGGCCCAGAGGTGGTATGTGGACGCGGGCGTTGCAGAGTTCAACGCGCGGGACATCGTGCTGACCACCGAACCCAGAAGTGAGGCCCGCATGACCGTCAAGAACCTCATGCTGGATGACTTTGAGCTGCAGGTGACCCTCAAGGGCACCGTGGTGGGCAAGCAGTCCATCTACCTGCGCTCGGACCGCAACGGCTCCGTGGGCATCCAGGTGTCCGTGGAGGACAACCGGCTCTTTGTCCGCAACGCGGCGGACCGCAGCGAGGTGCTGTTCCGCAAGAACCTGTACAACCTGGGTTCCGGGACGCTGACCGCGGCGGAGGATGAACTGGCCGCCAGGGTCGCGCTGCAGCGGGTGCTGGTGAAAAACGAGCCGGATGAACAGAGGCGCAAGAGCCTCCAGCAGGAGCTCAACCGGCTGCTCAATACCCGGGTGGCCTCCTCGGAGGAGGAGACCCAGCCGCTTTATGAGATGAGCGACCGGATCAACCGGCGGCTGCGGCTGCGCCTGCTGGGGGACCGTCTGTCCATCTGGGTGGACAATGTGCAGGTGGTGGACCAGCTGCAGGTGGAGTCCTCGGGACGCGGAACGGTGGTTTTCGGCGCGGGCGTGTCCGATGACATCGAAAAGGTCACCGGGCGCCCCAAGTCCGACGATGTCTACGATGCGGTGTACTCGGACATGACCATCTCCGAGGTCCGCAATACCAACAGCTATTTCTACAGATATCCCATGTCTGCGGGAACGAGAATCGAACAGTCCATCCTGCCCATGTGGCAGCGCTGGTTCAACTGGCTCAAGAGCATGCTGCCCAGTACCTGACGGAGGGAAAGTCAAGTGAGCAAAAGGTTTGTGACGGTGGTGGCCATCATTGTCATCGCCGCGCTGGTCCTGGCCATTGTCGGCCTTGGCGCCCTGAGGTACGTCACCTACCGCAGGGCCAGCGACAATGCCCGCTACAGCAATACCCAGATGCAGATGACCCAGACGGACCTTTCGGAAGCACTGAACCGCTATCTGCTGCTCAGCGACGAGGATGCCGCCCAGGTGCAGGAGCAGATGCCCAGGTTTACCGGCGAACGGGTGCAGCTGGTGTTTACCGGATGCTCCAGCCCGGACCAGATGATGGCCATTGAGGAAATCCTGGAGAACCGGGACCTGACGGGACATTTCTTCTTTACCGAGGGAGAGATGATCCGCAACTACGAGGCGATCAACATCCTGCTGGACCGGGGCTGCCCGGTGGGGCTTCTCTACGAGGACCAGGTGGGGACCATGGACACGGCCCGCGGGGAGGAAATGGTGCGCATGCTCTGCCCGGTGTCCTTTGTGCTCCGGGCCGCCTACGGCATGATTCACGTACCGGTCATGTCCGTGGTCACGCCGGGGATGGAGGCCCGCAAGGCCATCAGTGCCCTGGGCTTTGACAATATCGTGGTCACCAAGTCGGAAATCGCTCTGGCGGACTGCGTGGACCAGGACATTGCCGGAAAGCTGCTGCTGGGGGTGAACCGCGGGGACATCGTGCGCATCCACCTGCCGGAGAGCGGCATTGAAAACGAAGGGGAGCACCTGGAGGCGCTGCTGGATGCCCTGGTGGACACCAACGCGCGCATCAAGGCGCAGCAGCGGCTGGCCGTGTGGCGCAGCAGCTGGGGCCTGGCCTACCCGCTCAGGAGAATCGATACCATTGAGGAAGGGGCCATCTTCTCCTTCCAGAACCTGGTCAATGATGCGGAACTCGACAATGTGCTCAAGGTGCTGAAGGCCCTGAACGGGAAGGGGATGTTCTACGTCACCCTGAATGAGGCCGTGCACCAGCGCGAACGGGTGATGCGGGTGCTCAATGACGGACATGAGCTGGGGATCTTCGTGCCGGATATCGACAGCCCGTCGGCCGAGGAGTATCTGACGGAGATGATTTCCGTGGACGAGGAGATCCGCCTGCAGTTCGGCTATGAAAAGGAACTGCCGGTGTATGTGCCCTACGACCAGGACTTCAACCTTCTCAAGGCCGCCAGTGCCGGCGGCTTCTCGCTGAC
>CACYCQ010000187.1:0-2662 GCA_902772995.1 uncultured Eubacteriales bacterium | reverse complement strand
TGGAAATGGAGGGGATGGAAAGGGAGCACCGGACCACCCCCATTCAGTATGTGGACCGGGTGGGGATCTTTGAGGTTCCCGTCATCGTGGCCCACGCGGTGTACGCCACGGATGAGGACATCCGCCTGATGGCGGAAAAGAAGGTCAGCGTGGCCATCAACCCGAGGAGCAACATGAAGCTGGGCAACGGGTTTGCCCCCGTGGACAAATTCCTCGGGGCCGGGATCAACGTCTGCCTGGGAACGGATGGCTGCGGCAGCAACAACACCCTGAACATGTTCTCCGAGATGAACGCCGCGGCGATGGTGTACAAGGGCGTCAATACGGACCCCAGGTGCGTGGACGCGGGGGAGGTGCTGCGCATGGCCACCGTCAACGGCGCCCGGGCTGTCGGACTTGAAGGGGAGCTTGGGGAAATCCGCGAGGGGGCGCTGGCGGACCTGATCCTGCTCCGGCTGGATGTGCCGCAGTTTATTCCGGCGAACAATGTGATTTCAGGGTTGATGTATTCCTCCTGCGGAGCTGAAGTGGATACGGTGATGGTGGACGGCAGGGTGCTGATGGAAAACCGACGCCTGACCACCATCGACGAAGCCAGGGTCTACAGCGAGATCAGGAGAATCACCGAAAGACTGAAGATGGTCCCCGTCTGCAGCGTATAAAAGCCCGCCAGATGGCGCTTCCGCCCTGGATTCCCGGTTCTGTGGACCGGTGCGCAGAGGGCGGCCATGACGGGGGGTGGACCGTGTCCGGCAGGGGAGCGGGCGGACCTGCAGGATGGATGAATTCGCCCTGAGGCGCGGCTCCCGGATGGAGATCATTGCACGATCCGGGATAGCGCGGGAGGTTTGTGCGGCGTGAAAGCCCCGTACGGACGGGGAAGGATTCAGATGGTTTCCGCGCCGCATACGGGGAGCCTGCCGCCTGCAGGAAGGGAAGCTGTTCGTCGGTGGTGGCATCAGCGCCGACGCGAGCGAGCGCCAGGCGGGAGCTGCTGGTGCAGAAAAGCCCCGTCACTGAAGCGGCAGGTCCGTGTCTTCAGCAGGTGACCCTCCGCAGCGCACCATATGGGGAAGGGAACACAAACGTCCACAGCAGCATGATGATGCGAAAGGCTGAGAATTCCGGATGCGGGACTCTCAGCCTTTTGCAAACAGATTTCGAACAAAGAAGAGGAGAAGGAAGATGAAAGGACACGGATGAAACGGTTGGCGGCCGTCCTCATGGCGGTCCTGTGCCTTGCAGGTGCGGCGGAGGAGGAGGACAAAGAAAAGCGGCGGTCAACTGCTGTTTCCTGGAGTGGTTTCAGCCCTCAGGCTCCCTGTATGTGCTGAGTGAATCCGTGGCCGGGGTGGAGTTGAGGGGCAGCAGCATCTGATACCGCATGGAGATCCAGCCCTCTGAGGAAAAGTCTCATTTTCATTTTGAGACGGTGGATGGAGTTGAATCGATTGCAAAGCTGTTCAGCATCGAGAAAAAAGCTTCTATCCGGAGGGCTGTTCGCTGCAGGTTCAAAATCCTCCCGCCGGCTTGGCGCCCACGGAAGCCACGATTCGCCTTGTCGGCGAATCCGAACACCATGTTGTGGACGAAACCTATCATGTCCGGATAGAACCATATCAGGCGAGAAAACTCGTCAATAAGCCGTACATCCACGTTGACCTGAATCACACCTATGAAGTCTGGGAACTCAGCGAAAGAATCCATAACGAGTGTCTGACGGAGGAAGTGGCGAATACAGACGCTGGAATCCGTCTTGATTTCGTGTACAAAGGCCTACACATGCAGACGGTGGAGGGTTCGGAGGACCTGAGACTCACACATGAGGAATTCACCGTCTGCATGAAGGGGATCTACGCGGCGGTGGTGTCTGTCCGGCAGGCGAATTTATCCATTGACCATGATTTTTCGATCATCGCGGGAGATTATCCGTACCTGCGTGAACAGCCAGGAATGGCGTATCCCGGACATCAGGTGCGCATCAGCGCGGAGCCCCTCATGAAGGAGGCTGAGGGGAAGGAGATTGAATTTTCCGTCGAGGGAAATGAGCGGGTCACCATCGATTCGCAGGGAAATCTTGACATCGGCCCCGGAGCGGCAGGTGAGGTGACCGTCATTGCGAAACCGAAGGGAACGGGTATAGCCCCCTCGCAGCTGACGGTCAGGATGATGGGGTATCAGGGGCTCAAGAAAGAGGATTCATTGACAGAAGGGACCCTGGATGACCTGGACAGCTTCTCCGCGAGACCGGTATATGTGGGGGAGTACCCGTGGAAATACCTGGCAATTTAGGAGCAGGAGCGGAAGAAGCAGATCGAATACCATCTGGCAGAACTGAAGAAACTCCGCGTTACACCACGCAGTGACTGGCATGCGGGATTTGAGGCTTTACTTCGGATTGAGACGCACAAATATGCTGACCGTGTACATATCCGCACAGAGGAGGAAATCGGGGAAGTTCCGCCAAGGACGATTTTGTGATCCTGGTGGAGGATGAAGAGGTTGATTGGGAAAAAGCCATTTTCAGGGTTTTCCGAAAGATCAATATCCTCGAGTTCAAGAATCCGCATGATTCATTGAACGAGAGGGTGCTTCATAAGGTTTGCGGTTATGCCAACCTCTATATTGGGATAGCTGAGCATGAAGGTGAGCGTCCTGCTGA
>CACYCQ010000186.1:0-2563 GCA_902772995.1 uncultured Eubacteriales bacterium | reverse complement strand
TCAATCTCGACAACGCCGGACAGGGGTTTTGTGATCCTGTAGATGCAGAAGAGCTGAGGGCTCTTATTGTCCGCAGACGTCGCCACGATGATCCGGCTGTATTGAATTTCTTCAATGAGCTGGCCATCGATGGGGTATTCCATATGCAGCTCATACTGCCCGTTCCGCTCCTCTGTGACTTTACAGGAGATCGCGTCAGTCAATCGACCAATTCCATTCGTGGTAAAATCGGTCTGTCCTGTTTCAAACAGAATCGGTTTCATCCGGCGCCTCCTTTCTGCCTACACCATCCACCAGTTTGGCGTAATAAACACGCTCGAATAGATCCCCGTGAAATAGACCTGATTGCGTCCGGGGTACAGTTCAAAAAACTCACCATCACTCAGGGTAAAACTGTTGTTGAAATTCTGCCGGGTGTCGGCCAAATAGATGCCTGACGCTCGCAATCTATGATAAAATCTCCAAGATCCCCCGGGTTTGCTGAGGAAATGGTCCTCCCGTTGATCGTGATGCTGCCACCTTCTGCCGAGTTCATGAAGCCAAAGCGGATCCTGGGCGCGGCCGTATACTTCGTCGGGTTATAGATCATGCCGTTGTTCAGGATTCGCTGCTCGACCTCTCCGGATTTGAGGAACAGCTGGGGCTTGCAGTTGAACTTGATATCCACTTCGCCCGCAATGCCCCGCTTTTTCACATCCGGATCCAGGGCCGACTCAAAGACCGCCATCCGGTAATACTCCGGATGATAGCTGTCCTCAAGCCGATGGTACCCGGGATCAGAAAGGAGAAGCGCGTTAAAGGCGTCAAGGTTCATCCGCAGATCCTTCACGATCCCGCAGTGATACGTGATGTCCAGGTTTTTGAACCGGTTCCCCAGCTGAATCAGATCGCCGTTTCTTCCGGGAACCTGGATTCTTTTGATATCCGGTTGGGGACGGCTCCAGGTATCCTCTCCGGAGACAGTCAGGCCGAAATCCTGGCTGTTCATGCCGTTAAAGATAAATTCGTGCTTCATGTCCCAACTGCCGCCCTCCTTCTCATCACATTGTTGTTGATGCGGTATTCAATCTCATCCGCCAGGGCCCGGATGTCCTGGTTTTCCTTCTGATAGACATTGACGGTCACACCGCCGTAGTTGATGGTCGTCTGGTTCGCCATGGAGGCCACGGCATTGCGGATCATTTCCATGAGGCTTTGGGTGCCGACTACGGCTTCGCTTCCGGCCTCACCGCCTGCCAGCAGGGTGTTTCCGCTCTGCCCGAAGATCGTCGGCCCGTTCAGGATCATGCCTTCATCCATGGCCTTTTTGTACCAGCTGATGGAGAAGTGCGGTACCCTGGGCGGGTTCAGGCTGAAGGAACCGCTGATGGAAATATGCGGGAGTCGCAAATGCGGCAGGGACCAGGAGAAGTTGAACTTGTTCCGGATGGCCTGAATGGCGTTTGACACGGTGCTTTTCGCCGTACTCATGACGCTGTCAATCTTGCTTTTGATGCCCTCGAAGATGGTCGAAACAGAGCTCTTTGCCGCTTCGAATCCCGTCGTGACCGTGGTTTTGACGCTGTTCACCGCGTTGGAGATGTTTGTCTTGATCGCCTCCCATTTCGAAGAAAGCGTACTGGATACGTTCTCCATGATGGAGCCGGTCTTTTCCTTCACATTCTCCCACGCCGTTGATATGGTGGTGTGTATCCCCTCCGCAACTGTGCTGACTGTAGTCTGAATCCCTTCCCATGCGGTGGTCACCAGGGACTGGATCATCGCGTCCCGCTCCGGCCTCTCCGCCCAGTGTGTGTTCATTGAGGAGTTGACGCTGGATGATGCCCGCAATTACGACTGCATCATCGTGGATGAAGCTCAGTTCCTCACGAAAGCCCAGGTGCAGCTTCTGGTCGATATCGTTGATGTGGCCTGTGTACCCGTGGTAGCTTATGGCCTGCGGGCAGACTTCAAGGGCGAGCTCTTCGAGGGATCGCAATGGCTTCTGGCCTGGGCAGACAGCATCGAAGAAGTGAAGACCGTCTGCTGGTGCGGCAAAAAGGCGACTTTCAACGCGAGGATCTACAATGGGAAGGTTGTGAAGGAGGGCGCACAGATACAGCTCGGCGGTAACGAGAGCTACACTGCCCTCTGCCGGAAGCACTGGGCAACCGGCGAACTTGGCGCTGTTGAGCACAAATAGGGACTGTACATACTGTCAGAACCCATCGATGGCGAGAAGAAATAGCCGAATGCAAAAAAGAGAAGTCGGAATAAATCGGCTCACGCTTTAGTAGTTTAACGTGCTAAAGCATAAAGGGCACAAAAAAAAGGCGAAGCCCGAAAGCTCCGCCGTGAGAAATAACAAGGACCGCCCTCTGCCGGAAGCACCGGCGAACTCGGCCCCGCAGAATTAGCACGAGAAATATTAACCGCTTTGGAGAAGGTGTCACATATGTTTTTTGCGATTGACCTTAACAGACGCATGGAGAAGAAATATCCGCGGCTGTTTGACGAGCTTCAGGCAATAGAAGGCACGGAATACCGAGTTCTACATCTCTACAAACATGGTATTCCCAATGAG
>CACYCQ010000185.1:0-4972 GCA_902772995.1 uncultured Eubacteriales bacterium | reverse complement strand
GGAAGACAAGGCCGGCGGCATGAAGAAGATCGCGGAGCCCATCGGCGTGGTGGCGGCGGTCATTCCCACCACCAACCCCACCTCTACGGCCATCTTCAAGTCAATGATCGCCCTGAAAACACGCAATGGCATCATCTTCAGCCCCCATCCCCGCGCGAAGGCCTCGACCATTGCAGCGGCCAGGGTGGTGCTTGAGGCAGCCGTTCGTGCCGGCGCGCCGGAAGGAATCATTTCCTGGATCGACGTGCCCAGCCTGGAGATGACCAACACCCTGATGCACGAAGCGGATATCATCCTGGCCACCGGCGGCCCGGGCATGGTAAAATCGGCCTATTCCAGCGGCAAGCCCGCCCTGGGCGTGGGTGCCGGAAACGTTCCGGCGCTCATCCATGACAGTGCGGACATCGTACTGGCCGTCAATTCCGTGATCCATTCCAAAACCTTTGACAACGGCATGATCTGCGCTTCCGAGCAGAGCGTCATCGTGATGGATTCCATCTATGACCGTGTCCGCACGGAATTTGCCCGCCGGGGATGCTGGTTCCTGCGTGAGGGGGAGATTGACAAGGTCCGCAAGACCATGATCATCAACGGCAGCCTCAATGCGCGCATCGTCGGCCAGAGCGCCTGCCGCATTGCGGAACTCTCCGGGGTTACGGTACCTGAAGGCACCAAGGTTCTCATCGGCGAAGTGGAATCCGTGGAGCTGAGCGAGGAATTTGCCCATGAAAAGCTGAGCCCCGTCCTCGCCATGTACCGTGCCCGCGACCTGGAGGACGCCTTTGCCAAGGCGGACCGCCTGATTGCGGACGGCGGCTACGGCCATACAGCCTCCCTGTATGTGGACAGCACCACCCATCCAGAGGTGCTGGATGCCTTTGCCGCGCGGATGAAGACCTGCAGAATCGTGGTCAATACCCCCTCCTCACAGGGCGGCATCGGCGACATCTACAATTTCAAGCTTGCTCCGTCTCTGACCCTTGGCTGCGGCAGCTGGGGTGGGAACTCCGTCAGCGAAAACGTGGGCGTCAAGCATCTGCTCAACATCAAAACTGTCGCTGAAAGGAGACAGAACATGCTCTGGTTCCGTGCACCCGAAAAGGTTTATATCCGGAAGGGCTGCCTGCCCGTGGCCCTGGACGAGCTGAGGACCATGGGGAAAAAGAAGGCCTTTGTGGTCACCGACAGCTTCCTCTATCACAACGGCAATACCCAGCCCATCACCGACAAGCTGAACGAAATGGGCATCGCCCACGCCACCTTCTTCGACGTGGCGCCGGATCCCACCCTGGCCAGCGCCAAGGCCGGTGCGGAGCAGATGCGCCTGTTTGCCCCGGATGTCATCATTGCTCTGGGCGGCGGCTCCGCCATGGATGCTGCCAAGATCATGTGGGTGCTCTACGAGCATCCTGAAGTTGATTTCATGGACATGGCCATGCGCTTCATGGATATCCGCAAGCGCATCTATACCTTCCCGAAGATGGGAGAGAAGGCCACCTTCATCGCCATTCCCACCTCTGCCGGAACCGGCAGCGAGGTGACCCCGTTTGCGGTCATTACCGACGAGACCACCGGTGTCAAGTATCCCCTGGCCGACTATGAGCTTCTGCCCAACATGGCCATCATCGACACGGATTTCCACATGACCGCTCCCAAGGGGCTGACGGCTGCCTCAGGCATTGATGCGGTGACGCATGCCCTTGAAGCCTATGCCTCCATGATGGCCACCGACTACACCGACGGCCTGGCAATCCAGGCCCTGAAGGTCATCTTTGAATACCTGCCCCGTGCCTACCGCGACGGCGCCACGGACGTGGTGGCCAGGGAGAAAATGGCCAATGCGGCCACCATGGCCGGCATGGCCTTTGCCAACGCGTTCCTGGGCGTGTGCCACTCCATGGCGCACAAGCTGGGTGCTTTCCACCACATCGCCCATGGCGTCGCCAATGCCCTGATGATCGAGGAAGTATTGCGCTTCAATGCCGCCGAAGCCCCTGCCAAGATGGGCACCTTCCCGCAGTATGATCATCCCCACACCCTGCGCCGTTATGCCGAGGTTGCGGAAGCGCTGGGCATCGGCGGGGAAAATGACCAGGAGAAGCTGGAGGGCCTGATCGCGCGCATCAACGCCCTGAAGGCGGAGGTGGGCATCAAGCCCACGATCCGGGACTATGCGCCCGACGAGAATGATTTCCTCGCGCGTCTTGACGCCATGGTGGAGCAGGCCTTTGATGACCAGTGCACTGGAGCCAACCCGCGCTATCCGCTGATGAGCGAGATCCGGCAGATGTACCTCAATGCCTATTACGGCAACCGCCACTTCACCGAAGTGGACAGGCCGGATGCCTCGGACCTTGTGAAGTGAGAGAGGGGGAGAAACGATGAAACTGGAACGTGTCATTGCTGTACGCACCCAGAAGACGATTTACCGTGACGGGGACCGCTGCATAAAGGTCTTTACGGATTTTCCCAAGGAAGACATCTTCAATGAGGCCCTGAACCAAGCACGCATTGAGACCACCGACCTGAACATTCCCAAGATCCTCGAGGTAACCCAGATCGAAGGCAAATGGGCCATCGTCAGCGAGTTCATCCAGGGGAAAACCCTGTCCCACCTGATGAGGGACAACCCGGAGAAAAAGGAGGAATACCTTCGGACATTTGTGGACCTGCAGATGACCGTCCTCTCCAAGACCTGCCCCATGCTTAACCGGCTCACCGACAAGATGCGCAGGAAGATCAACCAGGCTGACCTGGATGCGACGACCCGCTATGATCTTCTGGCCCGGCTTGAGGGAATGCCCAGGCATACCAAGGTCTGCCACGGGGATTTCTGGCCCTCCAACATCATTATCCGAGAGGACGGCACCCCCTTTATCATCGACTGGAGCCATGTCACCCAGGGCAACGCATCCGCGGATGCGGCCCGCACGTACCTGCTGTTCTGGCTCAACGGGGACAGTGAAGGGGCGGACGCTTACCTGAAGCTGTTCTGTGAAAAGAGCGGAACGCCTCTGAGCTATGTCCAGAAGTGGATGCCCATCGTGGCGGCTTCCCAGTCGGTCAAAGGAAACGCCCGGGAACGGGAATTCCTGCTCAACTGGGCCAGCGTGGTTGAATATCATTAATCAGGGAGGAAATGAAATATGAAAGTCACGATTTGTATCGGTTCATCCTGCCACATCAAGGGCTCAAGGGCCGTGGTGGAGAAGCTTCAGGCGGCGATTGCCCGGGATGGCCTGGAGGACAGGGTAGAGCTGAGCGGCACCTTCTGCATGGGACGGTGCCAGCAGGGCGTCTGCGTGACGGTGGACGGAGAATTCTTCTCCGTTTCTCCTGATACCGTCGAATCTTTCTATCAGCAGAACATCAAAGCGAGGTTTTAACGCATGGCCAAGTGTCTGACGCTCAAGAAATCCAACTGCAAAAACTGCTACAAGTGCATCCGCCACTGCCCTGTGAAGGCCATCCGCTTCTCGGGCAACCAGGCGCATATCATCGACAATGAGTGTATCCTGTGCGGACACTGTTTTGTGGTCTGTCCCCAGAATGCCAAGGAGATCGTGGATTCCACCGAAAAGGTGAAGGTGCTGCTGCAGTGCAGCGAGAAAGTGGTTGTCAGCCTTGCTCCCTCCTTTATTGCCAATTATGACGGCGTAGGGATCGAATCGATGCGGGAAGCCCTTCTGAAGCTGGGCTTCCATGATGTTGAGGAGACTGCACTGGGCGCCACCATCGTCAAGCGCGAATATGACCGGATGCTGCGGGAAAGTCAGCGGGATGTGGTGATCTCATCCTGCTGCCACAGCGTCAATCTGCTGATCCAGAAGTATTTCCCCAAGGTGCTTCCCTGCATCGCGGACATCATGTCCCCGATGCAGGCTCACTGCACAGATATCAAGCGCCGCATTCCCGGAGCGAAGACCGTCTTCATCGGTCCCTGCGTGGCCAAGAAGGATGAGGCCGAGGCCTATCCGGGCATCGTGGACGCGGTTCTGACCTTTGAGGAACTGACCCGGTGGCTGACCAGCGCCGGGATCACACTCCGGCAGGACATCCAACCGGAGCCCTGCAGCCTGGCCAGGTTTTTCCCCACCACCGGCGGCATTCTCAAAACCATGCCCCAGGATGTGCCCGGCTACAGCTACATGGCCGTGGACGGCGTGGAAAACTGCATTGCCGCCCTGCGGGATATTGAGCAGGGGAAAATCCACCGCTGTTTTGTCGAGATGAGCGCCTGCGCAGGCAGCTGCGTGGGCGGACCCGTGATGGAGAAGTACCACCGGAGCCCTGTTCAGGATTATCTGTCCGTGGCCAAGTACGCTGGAGAGCGGGACTTTGACATTGACCAGCCGGATCCGGAGGACCTGCGCAAGAGCTTCATGGCCATTGAGCACCGTGCGCCCATGCCCACGGAACAGGAAATCCGGGAGATCATGAACCGGATGGGCAAGACCCGTCCGAACCAGGAGCTGAACTGTGGTTCCTGCGGATATAACACCTGCCGGGAAAAAGCCATCGCCATCTACCAGGGCAAGGCGGAAATCGATATGTGCCTGCCCTACCTGATGGACAAGGCGGAGAGCATGTCCGACACCATCGCCCGCAACAGCCCCAACGGCATCCTGATCCTCAACGATCAGCTGGAGGTGCAGCAGGTGAATCCCTCCGCCCTCAGGATGCTCAACCTCCGGTCAGACGCCTCCGTGAAGGGCGACCAGGTGGTCCGCATCCTTGACCCGCTTCCCTTTGTCCGGGTGCTGGACACCGGCCGGGGCATCTTCAACGAGCGCAGCTACCTGGCCGAGTATGACCGCTATATCGAGGAGACCATTGTGCCCGCGGAAGAAGGACGGATGCTGCTGTGCATCATGAGAGATGTGACCGCGGAGGAAACCGCACGCCAGAAGAAGGAAGAGATCAGCCGGCAGACCGTGGAAGTGGCCGACAAGGTGGTCGACAAGCAGATGCG
>CACYCQ010000184.1:0-2530 GCA_902772995.1 uncultured Eubacteriales bacterium | reverse complement strand
TGATTTACCTGGATATTACAACGGAACAGGAGGCTGCGGCACTTGCCACCCTCGAAGATGAAAGCGACCGCAACGCTGTCCCGAAATAGAATCCGGCTACTGATAGCCTGTCGGCAATCTGTGGATTGAGAAGGCTTCACTAAAACTAATCAGCACCTTTTTTGAATGATAAATCGGAATACTCGGAGTATCAAGAGAAAGGTGCTGATTTCTATAAGGTACTAATAAATGGACCGCTTCTAAAGAAAAAAAATACGTCTACATGCAGAAAGTTTGCGAACAGATGTTGTTTTCTCTTGATTTTGAGTATAATAGAGCGTGAAGGAGGCTGATGAGATGCTGATTCAATTTAATTTCAAGAATTTCAGGTCGTTCCGGGATGAAGCATCCCTGGATATGACGGCCACCAAGATCTCGGAACACCCGTCTCACGTTGTCGAGGTCGGCGGTGATAAGCTGCTTTCTGTAGCTGCGATTTATGGGGCAAATGCCAGCGGCAAGTCGAATGTGTATGGAGCCTTCTCCTTCATGAAGGAATATGTGGTCAATTCGTTTTCCTATGGCGGAAACAGCAGCCGGAAGAACAGCGAAATCCAGCAGGTAACGCCCTTCCTCTTTGACAGGGGCAGCCGGACTGCCCCTTCTGAGTTTGAAGTTTTTTATGTGGATAATTCGGATGGGCGGGAAAAGACCTACCAATACGGTTTTGTAATCCTGGGCTCCGAGATCCTGGAGGAGTGGCTGTATTCCAAGGCGAAGACGGCGCGTACAGACTACCGCACCATTTTCTACCGCAAGAAGGGTGAGGATCTGGAAGCGGACGGACTTCCCAAGAAGGCCGTTGAGATCCTTAAGGAAACACTCCAAAGGGAAACGCTGATCGTTTCCCTCGGTGCGAAGCTGAACATTGCCAAGCTGACCGCGGTCTATGACTGGTTTGCCAATACCGAGACGGTTCATCTGGCAACCCTGGGAGAAGAGTTCTCCAGGGCAAGCGATCTGCCCGTTGGCTTTGTCACCGACAGGGCGGTACAGGAAAATGTCCTGCGGTTCATTTCTTCTTTCGACGAATCCATTGTGGATTTCGAGATCGAGGAAGTCAAGCGGTCGGATGAAGAAGTCCTGGGCAAGTCCTATGTGGTCCACACGATTCATAAGCTGGCAGATGGGAGTGGAATGCAGAGCATCCTCTTGGGCAACGAGTCAAGCGGCACAAGGAAGATGCTCGACCTGTATGAGCCTTTGAAGTATGTCCTGGATCACGGCAGTGTCATGTTTATTGATGAACTGAACGACAGGCTCCATCCGCTTCTGGTACGGAATATTATCCTGACCTTCCTGACGCCGGAGATTAATATCAACCATGCACAGCTCATTCTGACGAGCCATGATGTGTGGCAGTTCTCCAATGAACTGCTCCGCAGGGATGAATTATGGGTCGCGGATAAGGATCGGAACGGTGTTTCCACGCTGTATTCCGTCGCTGATTTCAAGGACGAGGACGGAAAGAAGATCCGCAGGAACGAGGCTCTCGCCAAGAACTATCTGGTCGGCAACTACGGCGGAATTCCCGCATTGAAGCCGCTGATCATGCTGGGAAGGAGCGCTGAAGATGCCGAGTAAGGGAAAGAACAGCGACAGTCGGGCGGGCAAGCGCAAGGACCGCAATGCCAGGTATGCGACCAGGGAACCGATCCTCGGCTATTACCTGATCGTAACGGATACAGAGGAAACCGAAAAGAACTACTTTGAGGGGCTGAAGGACAGCATTCCACCTGAAAACCGGGACAGGATCGTCATCAAAGTTGAAAAGGCCAAAACGACCTACAACCTGGTAGAGCGGACCATCGAGCTTAGCAGCGCACAGGCACAGCAGCGAATCCCGTGGATTGTCTTTGACCGCGACCAGGTGAAGGATTTTGACGGGATCATTCGGGAGGCGGAAAGGAACGACATCCATGCCGGATGGTCCAATCCCTGCTTTGAGATATGGATGTTTGCCTATTTGGGGGAAATGCCCAATATCCCGGATTCTGTGACCTGCTGCAGCCGGTTTTCAGACCGCTTTGAGAAGGTAACAGGGCAGCCGTACCAGAAAAACGATGAGGATGTTTACAAAAAGCTCATTCAATATGGAGATTTCGATACCGCTTTCCGCCTTGCAGAAAGGAACCTGGCGCGGGCTATGGAGGATGGGAGGAAACCATCGGAATCCTATCCAGCCTGCACCGTCCATTATCTGGTGAAAGAGATCACGGACAAGGTCAGCGGACAAAGATGCCTGTCATGAAAAGTGTGAGGATATTTCTGCGACAGATCTCCCGCAGATGCCTGAGTTCCCCTAAAAGATTACCTTGTTAGCATCTGCCCTTCTTTGTTGTGTGCCATCATTTTCACGCTGAGTCTCTCTTTTTTGACAGCTCTGCCTGTAGGCATTTCGTCCATATGCAGCAGGTTGTGAAGCATCGACGGAATGGTCTCAACGCCGTTACGAAATCTTCCAACAGCTTTGTAGTTTTCCGACCCAATG
>CACYCQ010000183.1:0-7030 GCA_902772995.1 uncultured Eubacteriales bacterium | reverse complement strand
CAGGCGTTCAAAAGAACCCGTTCGTCTGCCCGGCGGGTCCGGTCCGGGCGTTGCCCGTACAGAAACCCGGGGGGAAAGGCGGATCACATCCAGTGGACAAATGTTTTGAGGGAATCGGGTTTGCCGTCCGGAATGAAACCTTCCGTTAGGTCGGGCACCAGGCAGATCCCTGTAAAAGGTGCCTCGAGTTCCTCACGGGCCATCCGTATGCGTCTGGGGGCGGGATATCTGATCCATATTCTGCTCCCCCGCCATCCGCTCAGGTCAGCAGAATGATGGAAGCCCCAATGAAGAATGCAGGGAAAGGATCCTCGCAATAGCGGCAGGGGCAGACCGGATTGCGGGAGTTGAAGTCCGGATGCAGCTGTCCGGATTCAGGATACTTCCGCTTCAAATAGTGTGGGGGATGAGCTTTTTTATTGACATCATCACAGTATATGATTATAGTGTTTCTGAAAGGTTTTGATTAGGGCCGCAGGGAATGAAGTGCGCAGGGATGAGCAAGCGCTGGATGTGCAAAGAGACCTGGCGGTGGAGGGCCGTGGGCTGAAGACTCACAGTTCAGAATGAAAACAAGGGAGGAACGGCAATATGAAAAAGGCGCTGATCATTGGAGGAACGGGGACCATCAGCACAGCGGTGGTGGACAGCCTGATCCGGCAGGACTGGGAGGTCTGGGTGCTCAACCGCGGGAACAGACCTGTTCCGGAAGGGGTTCACCAGATCGTCGCGGATATCCGTCAGGAGGAAGAGGTCTCCCGGAAGATCGGGGAGATGTCCTTCGATACCGTCTGCGAATTCACCGGATTCGTGGTGGAGGACGTGAAGCGGGATGTCCGCCTTTTTGCGGGAAAGACGAAGCAGTACATCTATATCAGCTCCGCATCCGCCTATCACAAGCCGGCTGCCGGGTACATAATCACCGAGGGAACAACGCTGGCCAATCCTTACTGGCAGTATTCCAGGGGCAAGATCGAATGTGAAGAGTTTCTAATGGAAAAATACCGCAAGGAAGGTTTTCCGGTGACCATTGTGCGGCCCAGCCACACCTACGATGAGCGGCACATCCCCCTTGCGGTTCATGGGAACAAGGGATTCTGGCAGGTCATCCGGAGGATGCTTGACAACAAGCCGGTGATCATCCACGGAGATGGCAGCAGCCTGTGGACGCTGACCTTCAACCGGGATTTTGCGAAGGGCTTTACCGGCCTGATGGGCAACCGTCATGCCATCGGAGAAGCCTTCCAGATCACCGGAGACGAGACACTGACCTGGGACCAGATCTATCAGACCATCGCCGACGCGCTCGGCGTTCCGCTGCGCGCTTTCCATGTAGCCAGCGATTACCTGGCGGAGGCCGGCAACAAATACGGATATGATTTCGGGGGCGGCCTGCTGGGCGACAAGGCGGTCAGTGTGGTGTTTGACAACAGCAAGCTCAAGCGTGCGGTACCGGACATGTGCACCACAGTGCGTTTTGACCAGGGTGTGCGCATTGCCCTTGACCATGTGCTCTCCCATCCGGAATGCCAGGTGCCGGATCCGGAATTTGATGTCTTCTGTGACCGGGTTATTGCCGCGCTGGAGGCATCCATGGCACAGGTCTGACAACTGTCCCCGGGCGCACCCGGGATGAGAATGAGGGCTGCAGCAGGGTGAACCTGCTGCAGCCCTCAAGGCATTCAGGGAAGCGTGTCCGTCACGGGGCGAAGGAGGAGCATGTCCCCGTCCGGAAGACCATAGTGGGAAAAATAGGCGTTTTCCAGCGGAATCCACCGCCGGTCAAAGTTCAGAAGGGAGGCGGGGGACTCGCGGCGTTCAAGGCGCGAGCGGCGGACCTCCCGGGGAACCTCCATGAACAGCCGAAGATCTGCGGACTGCCGGAGAAGGGGAAGATTGCAGTAGCTTCCCTCCAGAATCAGGAGCGGCCCTTCCGGGAGCGGCTGCGCGGTGAGGAAGGCGTCCGCGTGACAGTCATAGGGGCGGACAAATGCCGGGACACCCTCCTTCCAGGGAAGCAGGACCTCCCGGGACAGGCGCTCCGCATCGCAGTTGCCGCCCGGAATCGCCAGGCGCTCCGGGGTCTTCAGGGCATGAGGGACCACGAAATCATCGGTATGGACCACGGGCGCCTCAAACACTTCGCCCAGAAGACCGGCAAGGGTGGTTTTGCCGCAGGCGCAGGGGCCGTCCAGGGTCACAAGGACCCGGCGGCGGGAGGACAGGAGGCGCGAGAGTTCAAGGATTGCCGGCAGACAGGGAATGAAGCCGGAGGGAATGACCCTGTAGGCGGGCCCATACCGGGCGAGGTATGCGTCTGAATGGGAGGGGAAATGGTGCGCATCCCAGGGCGGCGCACCGCTCTCGCCGGGCCGGGGGAAGAACGGAAGGGTGAGAAGGAATGCCGACGCATCGTCAGCAGTCAGGGAGGAGGAATCCGGTAAAACGGTCATGAGTCCGGAGAGGATCCCGGGGGAAAGACCCTCGGCAAGGGCGCGGCGCAGGTTCAGACGGCACCAGGCAGGACTCAGCTGCTCGGTCAGCTCCTCCCGGGGATCCGGGGTCAGGGCGGCCATCTCCTGCGCAAGCGCCTCTGCCAGGGCCTCCCTTGAAGCGGGCAGCTGCCCCGGGCCCAGCACGCCCTGGAGGACAAACCTGGCGATGTCCTGGGGCAAAAGCTCCCTCCGGCGCATCTGCAGGCAGAGGCGGGAGGCCAGGTCCGCCATCAGTTCATCACGGGTCATTTGAAATCAGCTCTTTCCGGATGTCCGCCAGGGAAACACCCTGGCGCTGGGCCAGCCCGGCCAGATCGTCATATTCCGCTTTGGAGCGCGTGACGCCCATGCCGGAGGCGGTCTTGACGCGCACGGGCCCGTAGGAGGTGTTCACCGTCCGCACCGAGCGCTCAAGGGCATAGCGGCTCAAGTTCTGACGGCGCACGCCCAGGGTGGTGGTGTGCCGCAGAAGGATCCCGGCAAGCCGGTCCGCGTCCTCCGGCATGCAGATGACGCTCAGCAGCACGCCCGGCCGGGATTTCTTCATGCCGATGGGCTGGGTATACACATCCCGGGCGCCGGCGAGGAAGAGCTGGTCCATGGCAAAGCCGATGTCCTCCCCGGTGCAGTCATCCAGATTGCATTCAAGGTGCACGATCTGCTCCAGCTCCTGCGTGCTTTCTCCCCAGAAGGCCCGCAGGCAGTTGGCACGGGGGAAATCCTTGCTGCCCATGCCGTAGCCGATGGCGCTGCAGGTCATGACCGGGCGGTCCCCGAAGCGAGAGACGAAGTGGCGCAGCAGTGCGGCGCCGGTGGGCGTGCACAGTTCTCCCTCAACGGCCCCGCCGTAGATGGGAATGCCGGAAAGCAGCAGGGCGGTGGCGGGGGCGGGGACAGGCAGGATGCCGTGCATGCAGTGCACATGCCCGCTGCCCACGTGGACCGGGGAGGCGAGGACGCAGTCGGGCGCGAGAAGGTGGATCAGCAGGCACACGCCGACCACATCCGCCACGGCATCCATCGTGCCTACCTCATGGAAATGGATCTGGCTGACGGGAACCCCGTGCACGCGGCTTTCCGCCTCGGCGATCAGGGCATACACCTGACAGGCATCCTCTTTCACCCTGGGGGGAAGGTCGAGGCCGTGAAGGAGGCTCTCCAGCTGCGCCATGGAGGCATGGGAATGGCTGTGGTGGTGAATATGTTCTTCATTCCCGGAAGTATTCTCGTAAATATGGTGGTGATCACCGTGCGGATGGGCATGATCATGTGCATAGTGGAGATCTTCGTGCGAGGAGCCATGCTCGTGCACGTGATGGGGAGCATCCCCTTCATGTTCATGGGAGTGGGAGCCTTCATGGCTGTGTCCGTGGGCTGAAGCGTCCAGGGACTCCTCCTCATGTCCGTCCACGATGACCCGGACATGCGTGCCGGTAATGCCGCACTTGATGCTGGAACGGGCATCCAGGTGCACGCCCGGAAGCTGCAGGGAGTTCATCTTCTGAAGGAAGGCTTCGCGGTCAGGGAGCAGCTCCATGAGAGCGCCCATGAGCATGTCTCCGGAGGCACCCATGGCGCATTCAAGGTACAGGGTCTTCATGAGTTTATCTCCTTTCTGGGACTGTTGAGCGACAGGCCGGCGTTTTCCATGGCCATGACCAGAAGCGGGATGAGGAGGATGTGCAGAATGATGCCGGGCACGGCGTTGGTGATGGCGCCGGAGATGAACAGCGCCCAGGTGAAGCTGTTGCCCGAGAGGCCCGCCAGCAGCAGGCGCGCAATGCCCCAGACCACCCGGCCGCAGATCATGGCGATGATCAGGGACACATAGATATACGCCCGTTTGCGGGGAAGAAGGCTGTGCAGAAGGCCGGATACGGCGCCGTAGACGGCCAGTTCGAAGGCCATGGCCACGGCTCCGGGGAACATGACGGGAATGCCGAAGAGCACCGAGCGCAGCAGCGGGGCGATGAAGCCCACGGCCATGCCCCAGGTCCAGCCGCAGACAAAGCCGCACAGCAGCACCGGAATATGCATGGGGCTGAGCATGGAGCCGATCTCGGGAATCTGCCCGGTGAGGAAGGGCAGGACCATGGCAACGGCCAGAAAGAGGGCGGAATAGGTCATCCTGCGCACCTGCAGGGAGGAGGTGCTGCGGGAGCCGGTGGGACCAGAATTCATAGGTGTTCGTCTCCTTTCAAGGGACAGCAGGAATGCGGTAAACAAGGGCAGAAAAAACAAAAAGGCACCGGAAGCCATTCTCTGACGGTTTCGGCACCTTCGTGATACCCTTTTGAAGCGGGGAAAAACGGGGGGAGAGGCCTGCTGGACAGGCCTTTTGCCGGCTTCGGCCGGCGAAGGCTATGGTATCATCGGAGGAAGGGGTTGTCAATTCCGCCCAAAAGGGTGCAAAACCCGGCGGGTGGAAACCCGGATGCGGCCCTTTTCAACCGGTCCGGGATCAGGTATCATGGACGCGGAGAAGACGGGAAGACATGTGAGGAGGAAACCGACATGCGGGAGATGAGACGCAGGGACCGTCAGCTGACGCGGGAGGAGACCTGGGAGGTGCTTTCTCAGGGGGAATACGGTACGCTGTGTACGGTGACCCCTGAGGGACTGCCTTATGGCATCCCGATCAGCTACGCCCTGGACGGGGAGCGGGGAGCCCTGTATTTTCACGGGACTTCCCAGGATGGACAGAAAACCGACAACCTGAAGGCCTGCAACCGCGCCTGTCTGAGCGTGGTGGCCCGCACGCAGGTGCTGCCGGACCGGTTCTCCACCCGGTACTGGTCCGCCAACGCCTTTGGGCCGGTGAGCGAGGTGCGGGAGGACGAGGAGAAGCGCCGCGGGCTGCGGCTGCTGGTGGGCAAGTATTCCCCGGACTTCGTGGAGGAAGGGGAACGTTATCTGGAGCGCTCGCTTCATGAGGTGCGGGTGCTGCGCATGGATGTGGAGACGGCCACGGGAAAGGCCCGCAGGAAATAGGGCCGGAACAGGAGCGGGAGCATGAAGACGATCACACTTGGAAAAACCGGGATCACCACGCCGCAGAACGCCTTTGGAGCGCTGCCCATCCAGCGGATTGGCAGGGATGAGGCGGTGCGTCTGCTGCGGCAGGCGCGCGACGGCGGCATGACCTTCTTTGATACCGCCAGGGCCTATACGGACAGCGAGGAAAAGCTGGGTATCGCCTTTGAAGGGTGCAGGAAGGATCTGACAATCGCCTCCAAGACCATGGGACGCACGCCGGAGGAATTCTGGAAACAGCTCCATGAGAGCCTGAGAATGCTGCGCACGGATTACGTGGACATTTACCAGCTCCACTGCGTGGACCGCTGCTATGCCCCCGGGGACGGTACGGGCCTGTACGAGGCGCTGGAGCAGGCCAGGCGTCAGGGAAAGGTGCGCCACATCGGCATCACCACCCACAAGGTGGCCGTGGCCGAGGAAATCGTGGCCAGCGGGCTGTATGAGACCCTCCAGTTTCCCTTCAGCTATCTGGCCTCACAGCGGGATGTGAAGCTCTGCCAGGACTGCACCAGGGCCGGCATGGGCTTTATTGCGATGAAGGGCCTCTCCGGGGGCCTTCTGACCAATGCCCTGGCCTGCATGGCCTTCATGAGCCAGTACGAGGCGCTCCCCATCTGGGGGATCCAGCGGGAGGAGGAGCTGCGGCAGTGGCTCTCCTTCTTTGACGCCGGCAGCGAAATGACCCCGGAGCTGGAGAATGTGATCCGGGAGGACCGCGCCGCGCTGCAGGGCGAGTTCTGCAGGGGCTGCGGCTACTGTGCCCCGTGCACCGCAGGGATCATCATCAATCAGTGCGCGCGCATGTCCCAGATGATCCGCCGCTCGCCATCGGCAAAGTGGACGGCCCCCGAGTGGCAGCAGGAGATGTTCAAAATCGACGGGTGCGTGGAGTGCGGAGCATGCAAAACCCGATGTCCCTACCAGCTGGATATCCCCAGGCTCCTGCGCAAGAACCTGGCGGATTACCGGCAGATTCTCAGCGGCGAGGTGCAGATCTGAAAACACGAATAACCCGGAAGGACAGGACTCCTTCCGGGTTTTGTCATGGCACGGGGTCAGCCCTCCAGCAGGGAGGCGGGCAGGGGAATATCCTGACGGGGAACCTTTTCCCAGTCAAAGTCCCGGATCAGGCGGGACAGGGAGATCTCCCGGGGCTCCGGCAGCTGTCCGGCAGCTGCTGCGAGGACTCCCAGCAGGGCATCCCGGCTCATGCGGCGGGAAAGCCCTTCCAGGGTCACGTCCCGGTCCCGCTTGGCCAGGCGGCGCCCGTCCGGGGCCAGGAGCAGGGGAACATGACGGTAGACGGGGACGGGGAGGCAGAGCAGGCGGGCCAGACAGATCTGCTGGGGAGTGGAGGGCAGGATGTCCCGGCCGCGGACCACCTCAGTGACCCCGCTGAAGGCGTCATCCACCACGACGGCCAGGTTGTAGGCAAAAAGGCCGTCTGAGCGGCGCACGATGAAATCGCCGCACTCGGAGGAAAGGTCAAAGGTCTGCTT
>CACYCQ010000182.1:0-3776 GCA_902772995.1 uncultured Eubacteriales bacterium | reverse complement strand
GATCACCATCTGTCCCTGCAGTTCGCCTCCCTGTCTGGCATTGTTTCCGACATACCATGACTTTTCATTGAAGGCCAGCGCATCCATGGTCAGGCTGTTTGCCGGCTGATTGTTATACCAGACGAGGGGCTTCTCATAATTGGGAACCGTTTTTCCTCTGTCATCCCGCTTCATGCAGCCGTTCAGGAAAAGCGCACTGATGCACAGGATCAGCACAAGGGCTGTTTTCATCTTCTTCCCTTCACTCCCTTTTCATCGTTTCATAGCCAGATAAGCTTATGCATCTTAACATATCTTCTACCATTTCATAATATCTTCTTTTATATCTGTTTCCCGCCTGTCTGCTTCCTCCGGTTCCGTTTATCCCTCACCTGCCCGCTCTCCTTCCCGGGCCGTTCCCACGCTCCGGTTCCTGTCCGCGGATGCACTGAGCCATGGACAAGCGTGCTCCATTTTCCATATCCCGGGAGCCTTCCTTCAGCCCCTTTCACGGCCCCCTGCCTTCCCCCAAACGCCCTCCCCCTTTTCCGGGTCTGCCGTCTTTACAAGTTTTATATTCTGTTTCAACTGCACATCTGTTCTTTTTCCCATCCTGTGATATACTGTCATCGGCAGTATATACTTAAAGGAGGTAATTCTTACATGGATCAGAAAATGAGACTTGTCACCCGCAGTGATTTTGATGGGCTGGCCTGCGCCATGATGCTCAAGGATATGGACATGATCGACGAGATCAAGTTCGTTCACCCCAAGGATGTGCAGGACGGAAAGGTGGAACTGAGCAAGCGCGACATTACCACCAACCTTCCCTACGATCCCCGGGTGGCTCTGGCTTTCGATCATCACGAGTCTGAAATCGATCGTCTCAAGGCCCAGGAGACCGGCGGCAAGCTGATCATCGATCCCCATGCCCGCAGCGCCGCCAGGGTGGTCTATGACTACTACGGAGGAAAAAACACGTTCCCCCGCGTCAGCGAGGAACTGATGACCGCCGTGGACAAGGGAGACAGCGCGGATTTCACCATGGATGAAATTCTTCATCCGAAGGGCTGGGTACTGCTCCACTACCTGATGGATCCCCGGACGGGACTCGGCCGTTTCCGTAATTTCCGCATTTCCAACTATGACCTGATGATGGAACTGATCGATTACTGCATGAATCATTCCATCGATGACATCCTGGAGCTTCCGGATGTCAAGGAGCGCGTGCTTCTCTATTTTGAACAGTCCGAGATGTTTATTGAGCAGCTCAAGCGGATCGCGAAGATCCACGACAAGGTGGTCGTCCTGGACCTGCGGGACCAGGAGGTCATTCATGCCGGCAACCGGTTCATGATTTATGCCCTCTATCCGCAGACCCAGATCTCCGTCCATGTCGCCTGGGGCTTCAGGAAGCAGAACACCGCCGTCATGATCGGCAAATCCATCGTCAACAAGGCCTCCACTGTGGATATCGGCGAGCTTTGCCTCAAATACGGCGGCGGCGGCCATCACAATGCGGGCACCTGCCAGCTGGAGAACGATGAAGTGGACGAAAAACTGCCCGAGATCATCGCAGCGCTGAACAAGTAAAGCCTCATCTTCCCCCGGATTCAGGCGCCCTGCCCGGTATTTCAAATAAAGGGGATTCATGATGGACGTTCTTTTTCCGCAGCCCCCTACGGCTCCGGCCCCTGATCACAAGCGCCCTCCGCGCGGATGGCGGCGGGTTTTCAGGGCCGCCGCGCCTCTCCTGCTGATGCTCGGGAGCTTCGTCTTCGCCGCCGCGGAGTCAAAGCTGATGGTCGTGTCCGACCTTCACTATCTGGCTCCCAGACTGTACGAGGACAGCGACCTGTTCCTGCGGGTTCTTCAAAACGCGGACGGGAAAATCCCCCAGCACGGGGAGATTCTTCTCTCGGCACTGCTCCGGCAGGTTCAGTATGAACAGCCGGATGCCCTGATCGTCACAGGCGACCTGACCTTCAACGGAGAAAAGGAGAGCCATCTCGCTCTGGCGGAGTGGTTCAGAAAAATCGAAAAAACCGGCGTTCCGGTCTGGGTCATTCCGGGAAATCATGACATCCGCACCGTCAACCCTCTGGGCTTCGCGGATGAAATCTGGTACGGTGTCGGCTCGGTGTCCCCGCAGGAATTCGGGGACATCTATGCGGATTTCATGAACCCAGGAGATGAGGGTTTCACGAATCCGGAGGACATCGGGTTTTCCTATACCGTCCAGGTCAGCGATGACCTGCAGGTGGCCATGACGGATGTCTCCGTATATCAGGAGAGGGCGGAGACCTTCGGCGTTTTCACCGCGCCGCATGCAGCCTGGCTGGAAAACGCACTCTCCGGTGCAAAGGACGCGGGTGTCCGGGTGATCACGGCGACCCACCACAGCCTTGTGTCCCATACCGAATTTGCCAAGGAAAACTATCTGATGTTCGGCAATGAACGGATGGCGGAGCTGGCCGTAAAGTATGACGTGCCCCTCAATCTGTCCGGTCACCTGCACATTCAGCACATCGCCCGAAACGGGCCTCTGGCGGACGCGGCGCTCGGGGCATTCTGCATCTGGCCCCACCGCTATGCCCTGGTCACCTGCAGCGACAGCCGTCAGCTGGTGTACGAGGCCAAAGCGCTGAAGGACACCTTTCTTCCGGAGGGCTTCCTGCCCTTCAGCAGGGAATGGTTCCTGAAGATCGCGCGAAACAAAACCCTCGCGTCCCTGAGCGGTTCCGACGAGGACATCCGCCGGTTGGCGGATTATGTCGCGCGGTTCAATCTGGCCTACTTTTCCGGGACCTATCGGCAGGAGGATCCCTCCTGGACAGAGGACCCCGCCTATGCCCTCTGGCAGAAGCAGTCCGGTTCAGCCCTGTGGGAAACCCTCCGCCTCCTGATGAATGAACCCGCAGGCGACCGCCTGCACTGGAAAGAATAAGCCGTCTCCATCCCGAACACGGGAACTGCACTTTGCGGATGGCAGACACCCCCTCCATGCTCCCTTCGGCAGGCAGTGTCAACTGTCTCATCCGAGGGGAGCATTTTCTGTCGGGGGAGGCCCCTGCCCCGCGCCTTTTCTGCGGAGGATGAGAGTGCCCGGCAGCGGTTTGCATTTGCCCTCCCCGGGCGGTATGATGATGGCGGAAACGGAAAAATCCCGGGACTTCCGCCCGGGACCCGCGTTTGATGATTCAACTTCAGCTGCAAGGAGGTCACTCATGAAAGAACACATCAATCCGTTTGACTACGCAGATCAGATTTCAAAGGGCCTTTCCAGGGGCATTCTGCTCAACACCTTCGCGGACAAGTTCAACAGCATGGTCATCGGCTGGGGGCATCTGGGGGTGATCTGGAACCTTCCCGCTTTTGTCGTGTATGTCCGGCAGAGCCGCTATACCCATCTCCAACTGGACAGGAGCGGGGAGTTTACGGTTTCCATCCCTTCAGGCCCGGATGAGCGCCTGAGTCCCGAGATTCTCCGGCTGTTCGGAAGCCGGTCCGGCCGGGACATCAACAAGGCGGACTATGTGACCCTGGTGGACAGCGAGACCGTTCATACGCCCGGCATTCTGGAGGTACCCCTGACGCTGGAATGCAGGGTTTTGTATCAGCAGGATCAGGACCCGGGCCGCGTTCCGGAGGAGCTCCTCCGTCGGTTCTACCGCGCAGGCTCCGATCAGGGAGATTTCCACACCGCCTATATCGGCCAGATTGTAAATTCCTACATCATCAGAAAGGAGAATTCATGATTTATAGGGGGTAAGCCACTATTTTCGCATAAACCGGCT
>CACYCQ010000181.1:0-5713 GCA_902772995.1 uncultured Eubacteriales bacterium | reverse complement strand
GCAACCCTGTCCTCCGTCCATTTTTGTCCGTTGTTCAGGGTTGTTCAAAGAAGGCCCCGCCCCTGGATCCCGCACGCCCTTCCGCCCCTCGCCGCAAGGCCTTCTCTTTCCGGCTTGACAGTGCACTCTCCGCGCGCTAAAGTATTTTTACCAGTTTATCCAAAGGAGGAAATGTTTTGAACAATCGTCCCATCCGGCTGGATCTTGAGCGAAAACTTCGCAAGATCGCCATTCCGAACCTGATGAAATACATCGTCATCACTCAGGGGGTCCTGTTTGCGCTGTCCTATATCTGGCCCACGCTTGCCCGGAACATCCTCTCTCTGATCATTCTTCACAGGGGCGCCCTCCTGTCGGGCCAGATCTGGCGGATCATTACCTTCATCTTCGTTCCTCCCTCCTCCAGCCCGATTTTCATCATCTTTGCCCTGTATTTCTACTATCTTCTGGGGACACGGCTGGAGCACCAGTGGGGCACTCCCAAGTTTACCCTGTTCTACCTCATCGGCATGCTGGCTGCCGTTCTCTCCTGCCTGATCACCGGATATGCAGACAACGTATTTCTCAACCTTTCCCTGTTTTTCGCCTATGCCGCCGTCTGGCCCGATGAGGAGATCCTGCTGATGATGATTCTCCCCATCAAGATGAAGTACCTGGCGGCGCTGGATGCTGTTTTGTACCTGTGGCAGTTCATCACCGGAACCTGGAGCATCCGCGTCACTATCCTGCTGTGTCTGGCCAATGTGTTCCTCTTTGTCGGCGGCGATTTCATCAACAACATCCGCCGGGATTCAAAATACTGGGAAACCCGGAGGAACTTCCGCAAAACCATGTGGAAATGATCCCACTTCTCAAACCTGCCCTCCGGCGGCATGCGGGAATTCTCCTGCCATGCCGCCTTTTGTCATGCTTCTCCCGGTCTCCTGCTGCTCCGGCGACAGGCTGCACACGGTCCCTTCCATGCAGGCAGCCCGCAAAGGCATTTCCTTTGCGGGCTGCTTGTTTTCAGTTTTCTTCCCGGCCTTATTTCAGGGGGAATTCCTTCAGAACGTTGCCGCTGCGATCAATATAGGCGGCGGTGTCTCCCGTGACCACATACGCCACGCCGTCGTAGAACGGGCTTCCCTGATCATAGGCACAGGGCAGTACGATCTTGCCTTCAATGTCGAGATAACCCACCTTTCCGCTCTCGTTGTCCACGATGGGAATAAGGCCATCCGTGAAACCATTCACCGTCATCTCGGGGTCATACTCCGTTTCCTCGATGGTGGGGAGATGGGCCTTCGCCATGAACAGCTCCTTGCCGCGACGATTCAGCAGCCTCAGCTCGCCATCCTTCTCCGCCACAATGCGCAGATGCTCGGCATCCAGGAGGCACTTGTCAAATCCGCCGCACATCATGTCGCCGCTGGTATTGATGATTTTGTACATGCCGTCGCTCTTCACCATCGCAAGGTTGTTCTTGAAGCGTCCGGCTTCCTCATAACCCGTCAGGACCTTGATGGTTCTGCCCCATTTGTCCAGATAGCGCCACTCGTTTCCTCTGCGGACCGCAACCTTGTTCTCGCTGTACTGATCCACTTCATCATTGAGCGGCCGGGTGGCATGCTTGCCGTCGAGATCGACAAAGGCCCATTTTCCGGTCTCCGTTTCCTGAACCGGGATCTTGCCTTCCGCAATCTTCTCCGACCCACTGGCCCACCGCATGCCTTCGGGAGGCTGGATGCGCTTGTTGCCGATGGTCAGCATGGAGTATCCGGTTTCCTCATTGCCGATGAGGGCGCGGCCCTGGGTCATGGCTGTCAGGCCCTCCTTGGGCACTTCGCTGGCGGGAATGGACAGCACGACACGTCCGGTCTTGCGCTCCACAAAATCTCCGCCGGTCATCAGAATCACCTGATCGTCCGGATTGATCCAGCCGGATTCCATCCAGTCACCCACATAGACGGTGCCGGAGAGGACGTCAAAGAAGCCGTGTTCCTCCGCGTCCGAGCCATCCTTGGCATGCCGCAGCAGCAGGTAGACTCCCGTATCCCGTCCGCCGTAGAACGCCCCGTCATAACCGGAATCGATGATCCACCCTTCCTTCGGATCCAGGGCATACTGCCCGTCGGAACGGATGATTCCCTCGCTGCCGTCCTCCAGGGTCACCATGCCGTATCCGTTGCGGAAGGGTCCTGCCACACGGAAGGTCGGCGCGATCGTCGTTTCACCCACCGCATTCATATAACCCATCTTGCCGTTTTCCCTGAAGGGATACATCGGCTCAAAGGTCCCCTTTTCAGGCCGGATGATGGACACGCTGCTTCTGGGGACAAAGCCGCGCCGCGACACCTTGCCGTCCACCTCCACATAGGCCCATTCTCCCACATACCCCAGAAGGGTCATCTCCGTGCCGCGCTTGTAGGACCTGATGGTTCTCTTGCGTCCCATGGGATCATTGGTCAGCTTCGCCTTTTCAATCAGCCGCACCCGCTCCCGAAGATAGGTCAGCGAACGGTCATCCCGGATTCCCTTGATCCAGCCGAAGCGGTAATCCGTGACGGTCACAATCCTGGAATCCCTGATGCCGTACTCGTTATAATAATGTGATAAAACCTTTACATCCCGGGGATAGAGCACCAGGGTAAACCCGTTCTCATTTCCATAGGTCTCTATGAGTCCCTTCACCTTGGAAATCCCATTTTCAGCCTTCTTGTAGTCCGCCCCGGGGCCGGTATAGACATACAGCTTTTCATATTCCCCCAGCTGAAGAGGACGGGCGGTCATATTGCCATCCCACAGCTCCAGCTCCGGAGCAGCCAGTGCCGCACCCTCCAGCACCAGGGAGACCAACAGGGCCATCAGCAGCTTCCTGATCATGTGGACATCTCCTTTTCCTTACAGTCCGGCAGACGGGACGCGCCGCCGGGAATTGACTCTGATTTATTGTACCATATGACAAAACACAAGAAAACACCAAAAACAGGAGATGGAATTCCAGCGCCTGTTTTGCCTGTTTCCCCATGCCCCTCCTGCATCCGGCCCGGCTCACGGTAGCGTCCGGTCACCCGGTCACGGCGCCTTCTGCTCTTGTCCGCATTCAAAGGCAAAAAGGGCACCCGGCTATCCTGTGGGATGCCGGACGCCCTTTCATATGTGTCCAGTGAGGATGCGGATAAATGCTGTGCCAACCCGTTTACTGACGGGGCAGACGGTCATGCGCCTTCTCAGAAATCACAGTTGCCGGGGGTCCGGGGATAAGGCAGGACATCGCGGATGTTCTCAATATCTGTCAGGTACATGACCAGCCGTTCAAATCCCATGCCAAACCCGCCGTGGATGCAGCCTCCGAAGCGCCGCAGATTCACATACCAGTCCATCTGGGTGGTCGAGATTCCCACCTCCTTCATGCGTTCCACCAGTTTTTCATGACGGTGCTCCCTCTGGCTGCCGCCCATCAGCTCGCCGGAGCCGGGCACCAGCAGATCCACGGCCGCCACGGTCTCGCCATCGTCGTTCTGGTACATGTAGAAGGACTTGATATCCTTGGGCCAGTCATAAATGAAGACCGGGGAATGGAAATACTCCTCCGTCAGATACTTCTCATGCTCCTTGAACAGATCCTCGCCCTGAACCGCCGGATGTTCAAACTGCTTGTCCGCCTTCTGCAGGATGGAGATCGCTTCCCTGTGGGTCACACGGGCAACGGTGGAATCCAGGAGCGACTGCAGCTTCTCCAGCAGGTTGCTGCCCGCGTATTTCTGCAGGTGCTCAAGCTCGGGACGGGCCTTCTCCATGACCTCCCGGACCACGGACTTGAGGAAATCCTCCTCCACATCCATCACCCCGTTCAGGTCGCAGAAGCACATCTCCGGCTCGATCATCCAGAATTCCGCCGCATGGGTCTTGGTGTTTGAGTTCTCCGCCCGGAATGTGGGGCCAAAGGTATAGATCCGCTTGTAGGCCATGGCATAGGTTTCGCCCTCCAGCTGGCCCGAAACGGCCAGCGCGGTGGGCTTTCCGAAAAAGTCCTCCTCCGGGGGAACGCAGGTCCCCGGTGCGGCGGCGGTCACTGTAAAGGTGTTGCCGGCGCCTTCCGCGTCATTGGCCGTAATCAGCGGGGTATGAACATACACATAGCCCCTGTCCTGGAAATAGTTATGGACCGCCTGCGCAGCGATGGAGCGGACGCGGAATACCGCCTGGAACAGCTTGGTCCGGGGACGCAGGTAGGCAATATCCCTCAGGAACTCCAGCGTATGCCGCTTGGGCTGCAGGGGATAGTCCTCGGGGCAGGTGCCCTCCACGACGATCTCCTCCGCCTGCATCTCCAGGCTGCCGTTGCGTCCTTTGACCAACCCGCCGCTGACGGAAACCGCGCTGCCGTTTGAAATGGTCTGCACACCGGCAAAATCGGCAATGGACGTATCATACACGATCTGCATCCCGCAAAGCGCCGTGCCATCATAAAACTCCATGAAACCCATGGTCTTCTGCTTTCTGTGGCTGCGGATCCAGCCCTGCAGGGTCACTTTCCGGCCCTCCGCCTGCGCAGCCTCTGCGACAATATCGCGGATGTCCATGACTTCGTATTTCATATTTTCCTCTTCAGTTCTCGGGCAGGTGCCCTTTTTTCCGCGTCATTCTAACAAAACAGACGTCATTTGGCAAGTCGGCGTACCTTCCTGCGTCCCTGGACCTGCCCCGCCATATACAGGACCAGACCCGCAATCACCAGGGAGCCCCCCACGACCAGCGGCATGGGGACCTGCTCCCCAAAGAGCAGCATGGCCCAGAGCGCCGCCCCGATGGGCTCCCCCAGCAGGGCAAAGGAGACCACATCCGCGCTGACATAGCCCAGAAGCCACGTCAGCACCGCATGCCCTCCCAGTGTGCACACCAGGGACAATGTCACGATGCCGCCCAGGGAACGCAGGGGCATGCTCATCCCCATCACGGGGGACATGGCAAGCAGGCACGCTGCCGTCATCAGATACACCATACATGTGTACCCTGTTCCCTCCACATGCCGCCTCACGGCTCTTCCGCACAGCCAGTGCCCGGCAATGAAGGCGGCACCCGCCAGGGCCAGCAGGTCTCCTGCGAGGCTCCCTTCCTCCCCCTTCATGGACAGAACCCCGATCATCACTGCGCCCAGCACTGCCACCACCGCGCCAGGGATAGATTCCCGGAGGATGGGTTCATGCAGCAGCACCCCGGAGAGAAACGCCACAAACAGGGGCTGTGTGCACACCAGCGCGGTGCTCACGAAGGTGGATGCGAAACTCAGGGACGTCATCCAGCAGGCATAGTGCAGCGCCAGCAGTATCGCGGAGGCGATCGTCAGCCTCCGGTCCGTGCATGTCATGTTTTTGAGTCTGTCGATCTCACCCCTGCCCGTGGCCACCGGCAGAAGTATCAGTCCGCTCAGAAGCATCCGTCCGAAGGCGATCATCACCGGGCTCGCCCCTTCGTTCAGGGACCATTTGACCATGGGCCCCGCGATGGAGATGGCGATCACAGCCGGCAGGAGGAGCAGTTCCTTGTTCTTCATTCCAGTTCTCCGTCTCCTTTCCAAAGCCGCCCTATTATACTCACTTCCCCTGTTTCTGACCAGTCTGCAGACCATTTCCCGTTCCCCTGCCCTCACTCACCTTCTCTGTTCCTCCGGCAGACGCGAAAAAAACCGGGACACCCCATCGGGTATCCCGGCTTGTCTTCTTCAGCTTTG
>CACYCQ010000180.1:0-7473 GCA_902772995.1 uncultured Eubacteriales bacterium | reverse complement strand
GGGCCACCCGTAGTCTTTTGCAGTCACCGTGACCGGCAGAACATTGCAGCAGGATAATGCAAAGTCGTCACAGCCTGCCTTCGGCTCAAGTTCTGCGATCTTCCTGGTCAGCTTTGTTTTCCTCCCTTTCTGCTGAAGGCCTGCAATTGCGACGATCAGGGAATCCGGATCGTTCAGAATCTCGTCAATGGCGGAGACGCCATGTTTGCAGATTGCCGGAACCACATCATGCGTAATCCGGCGTTTATAGGCTTTCTCCTCCGTTTTGCGGGATTCAGGCACAAGAAAATAAAGGCCAGACTCTCTGACAGCTATCATTTCCAGCATTTTCCGAGGCCCTGAAGGGGATCGATTTCAATTCAGGGACCTTCTTCCGCATCCGGTCTTGCACTGCTTTTCCAGATCAGAACTATCCAGTGTCCTTCACACATTGGCAGCGACAAATCAGGGTTCACCGTTACTCGTCATCGTCCTCCTCTTTCCAGACAGCTCGCCTTGAAATACCGTCAATTCCTTCATTCTTTCTATCCTCCGTTGTTTTGAACAACAGACCTGCTTATGATGTGCTCTCCTTCCATCCCGTCACCGGATTTTCGTGTACCGGCGTTCTTTTGCCTTTGCACAGGTCCTTCCGTTATTTTTCTTTCCCATGTTGATATAAACAAAATATCATGGTATAATTAACAGCGAAGGAGGCGGTGAAATGGCGATAAAACCTCTCAGTGAACAGACGATCATGAACAATTACGTGTTCTACAAAATCATGAGGGAACCCAGGCGGATCAAGCCGCTTCTCGAGTACATCCTGCATAAAAAGATTCACAACATCCGGGTGATCGAATCAGAAAAAACACTCAAGGAGATGTTTGCATCCAAAGGTGTCCGGCTGGATCTGTATGTGGAAGATACAGACGGCGTCATCTACGACGTTGAAGTTCAGACGACGGACAATGGCGATATTGCTTTCCGGATGCGGTATTATCAGGGAATGCTGGACCTGACTTTCTTTCCGGCAGGCGCTGACTATAACAAGATGCGCAAGTCCTTCATCATCTTCATCTGCAATTACGATCCGTATCATCAGGACAGGTATATTTACACATTCCAGAACCACTGCGATCAGGACCAGAGCCTTTTGTTTGGCGATGAATGCGTCAAAGTTGTGGTGAATGTAAAAGGGTCAAAAGGACGTATCAGCAAAGAACTGAAAGAAGCGATTTTGTACCTGGGACGTCAGGAAGTAACCGGACCTTACAGCAAAGAGTTGGATGATGCAGTGAATGAGCTTAAGAACAACGAGGAAGCGAGGCAGGAATATATGACTTGGTCTACATATGGTGCAGAGGAGCGAGCTGCAGGAAAGTATATTCGGAACGTCGAACAGATCAGGGGCTGGTACGACGATCATTCATCATTGCCAATGGCTGATGTTGCCAAAGTAATCAAAGTTACCATTCCTCAGTTCGAGTCTGTCCTGAATCTTATCAAATCCAATCCTGAGATGGCAGATGATGAGATTGCAAATCGTGTAAACTGGCGGATATCCCAGTGAGGCAAGCGAGACAGGAAGATAAGACCTGGTCTGCATATGGTGCAGAACGTGAAGCTGCAGGCAAAAATCATGAGGGCGAGGTATACGCTGGGCGTTTATCTACTCAACGCCGGAATACGCTGTCCTTCAATTCCCGTTTCAGATTCTGCAGGCGCGGTACTCTCTGTTTTCCTGGTATACCCCATGAAAATCGGTGCAGCCTTTGTGCAGCCTTTGACCAAATCATTCGCCATGGCAGCTAAAAAACCGATCTGACGCCTGTCCTGTGTCAGATCGGTTTTTTCATATTTTGGGTTCCGGCTTGTCCTCATCTTCCGGCTGGAGTGGTGCCCGGTCGATCAGATTCTGCAGCGAGATGCCTCCAAGGTACTCGCTCACGATTTGATGGAGCCCCTTCCACATGGGCAGGGTGATGCAAAAGCCGCAGCGTTCACAGAAGTTTGAATCGGTTTCCAGACACTGCACGGGAGTCATGGGGCCTTCCATGGCTTTGAGCACCTGCAGCACAGACACGTCAGCGGCACTGGGAATGAGCCGATATCCGCCCTGTCGTCCACGAATGGTCGTCAGCAGTCCGGCCTTGCTGAGCTGCATGCCGATCTGATCGCCGTATTTTTTGGAAATATGCTGACGCTTGGCAACCTCCTTCATGGTCACCGGGCCATGATCCTGGTGCATGGCAATATCCAGCATTATCCGAAGGGCATAACGGCCCCGAGACGAAATATGCATCCGATCACCTCTCGTTTTATTGTACAGTATCTCAATGGACTAATCAACAATAAACAAGTGGCTTTTGATCTTTTCTGCCCGGCTTGTCGGGAACCGTCCTCCCTGGCCTTCCGCTGACAGCCGGAGGTTCTGGCAGAGATGAAACGACCCCTTCTTCTCTCCCGTTCGGATACCTCCTTCATCAAGGAAAGCCCTCCCATACCCGTTGCATGGGTATGGGAGGGCATCAGAATTCAATTGTGGTGGGAAGCTTATCCTCTGCTCAGAAACTGCATATTCAGCAGAGCGGGCATACCGCGGTTTTCAGAGGGAGGAATGTCCATACTCTTCATTTCGGGCCATCACATGGCCCTCCTTTGCGCGGACCCGCCGCTTTTCAGCAGACTTTTCCGGATTCCTGCAGCGACAGTGCCTCCAGCACCTCACAGACTTCCTTCACCGGAAGAATCTCCATCTGCCCCCGGATTTCCTCCGGGACCTCCTCCAGATCGTCCAGGTTGTCTTCAGGAATAAAAACCCTCCGCACCCCGGCGCGCTGCGCCGCCATCAGCTTCTCTGTCAGCCCCCCGATGGCGGTGACCCGGCCCTGCAGGGAGACTTCCCCTGTCATGGCGGTGTCCGGAGGAACCCCCACCCCGCACATCAGCGAGGAAAGGGCCGTCACCAGCGTGATGCCGGCGCTTGGCCCGTCCTTGGGCGTCGCCCCGTCCGGTACATGGATGTGCAGGTCCTGCTTCTCCAGCGCCTCCGCCTCCCCGGGGAACAGGGAGCGCACCAGGGTAAGGGCAATCTGGGCGGATTCCTTCATCACATCCCCCAGCTGTCCGGTGACCGTCAGCCTGCCGGTGCCGTTTGTCCTCAGGGTTTCGATAAAGAGGATCTCACCGCCCGCCGGCGTCCAGGCCAGTCCCGTCACCACGCCCGGGGCTGCCCCTTCGGGAACCTTCCGGTGCCTGAGCGGCGGATGGTCCAGGTAGTCCTTCAGTTCCCCCGCGTCCACCCTGACCTTCCGGTCCCTGCCCTCCACCAGCCGGACCGCGGCGTTGCGGCAGATCGTGTCCATCTGTTTTTTCAGTCCCCGCACACCGGACTCCCGGGTATAGCAGGTGATCACCTCATCGATGGCCTCAGGGGTCACCTCCAGGTCCTCCTCCCGCAGGCCCACCGCCTTCCTCGCGCGGGGGAGCAGGTGCAGCCTGGCGATTTCCTGCTTCTCCAGGGGCGTATAGCCCTGGAAGGAGATGACCTCCATGCGGTTGAGCAGCGGCTCGGGAATCGTATCCGTGGAGTTCGCCGTGCAGATGAAAAACACATCCGACAGGTCATAGGGCACATTGAGATAATGGTCCGTAAACGTTGCGTTCTGTTCAGGGTCCAGTACCTCCAGCAGCGCGCTGGCCGGGTCCCCGTTGTAGGACTGGGAGAGCTTGTCCACCTCATCCAGCACCATCACGGGGTTGGAGACCCCGCTCTTGCGGATCCCGTCGATGATGCGGCCCGGCATGGACCCGATGTAGGTTCTGCGGTGTCCCCGGATATCCGCTTCATCCCGGATGCCTCCCAGGGAGACCCGGACATACTCCCGGCCAAGGGCCCGCGCGATGCTTTGGCCGATGCTGGTTTTGCCGGTTCCCGGAGCGCCGACAAAAAGCAGTATGGAGCCGGACTGCTGTCCTCTCAGGTTCATCACCGCAATCTGCTGGATCACCCGCTTTTTCACCTTGTCCAGACCGAAGTGATCCGCCTCCAGGATTTTCCGGGCTTCCTCCAGTTCAATTTTCCGGGCAGGCTCCTTTCGCCAGGGCAGGCTGGTCAGCAGCTCCAGATAATCCGTCAGCAGACCGGTTTCCGGGCTGTTCTGGTTTTCATTCTTCAGGCGGGAGAGAACCTTCCTGCCCTCCTTGAGGGCCTCCTCGTTCATTCCGGCCTCCTCCAGACGGCGTTCCAGCCGGCGCAGGTCCGACAGGCTTTCCGGATGCATGTCATCCAGCTCCTTCTGCAGGAATTCCATCTGCCTGCGGATGGCGCTCTCCCGGTAGATCTTCTGCTGGTCCTCCTGCTGGGCGTACTGGGCCTTCCTGTTGAGACGGATCATCTCGATGTTTTCCATGATCATTTTTTCAAGAAGATCATTTCTCTTTTTCCGGCTGTCCTCCGCCAGAATGGCATAGCACTCCTCATTGGTGGTGGACATCACCTGGCTCATGGCACTGGCGACGTCTCCCAGATTGTCCCAGCGCTGGACATAGCCCCTGATGATCCCTCCAAACTCCAGATCCCTGGCCACATCCAGAACCGCCTCCTTCACGCGGGCGAGGGCCTCCTCCTCCTCCCGGCTGCCCAGGTCCTCGATGTCCGGTCTGCGTGTTACCCGGATGCTCAGGGTCTGGTCCCGGTACACGGTCAGGTCCTCCAGGTTCAGCCTGGGGCCCAGCCGCACGCTCATGATGCCGGATTCATCCGGCTCCACGATCCTTCCCGAGATGGCGACGGGATAGAAATCCTGTCTGGAACAGGGCTGCGGCTCCTCCATGGAGCGCAGCACGATAAAGTTGATCTCCTCATCCTTGTAGGGTTGTCTCCCGACTCTGCCGGTATATTCCTCCGTTTTGAAAACAAGCAGCGTCCCGGGGACCAGGACCCTGTTGTATACGGGAATGATGCTCATCTTGTCCTCCTTCCTGACAGGTTTCAGCCTTTACACCTGTCAAGGTTTTTACAGGATATCCGAAAGCTTTACATTTGTCAAGCTTTTTTCTTTTCCCGTTTCTGCCCATGCGCCTGGATGTCCCGGCCTGTCCTGTCAAATCAGGTTTAATAATACTATATCTTCCAATCTAAGCTTGCTTTTCGTCCGAAATATTGTGTAATTTATCGGACGAAAGAAGGTGGCACGTGGTATGTCCCGACCAGGCTATTCCAAAGAACTGGAACAGAGAATCAGCGCATTGAAAAAAGGTGAAGCTTTCAGCGCATATGATTTTCTTGATATCGGACCTGCCGGAGCAATCAACAGGGCGCTGTCAAGGCTTGCTGATGAAGGATCCATTCGCAGGATTATCCAGGGCGTTTATGATCAGCCGGAGTATAGTGATTTCCTTCAGGAATACGCAGCTCCGCAGATGGATCAGGTCGCTCATGCATTAGCGCGCAGGTTCAAATGGACAATCGCGCCTTCCGAAGACACGGCGTTAAATATCCTCCATCTCTCAACGCAGGTGCCTGCCGCATGGGGCTATGTCAGTGATGGCCCCTACCGCAGTTATCACTACAATCAGACGGAGATAGTGTTTAAGCACAAGGCGACTCGTGAAATAAAAAATCTCAGCGGTAATACGCTTCTGTTGATTCAGGCGCTGCGAGGGCTGGGAAAGAATAATATCTCGGAAGAATCAGTCAGAATCATGAGAAGATTCTTTTCCAAATACGACCGAGAGATTATCATGAAAGAGATGCAGTCCGCGCCCGCGTGGATTTACGCCGAGGCTGCAAGAATATGTACAGAGGATGGTAATGGTCAGTGATCCGGGTGGCTAATCTGACTGCTACAGACCGTAGAATTATGTTCCTGAACACAGCGGAAAAGAAGAACCTTCATCCTGCAATCGTTGAGAAGGATTTCTGGGTCTGTTACATCCTTGATTACCTATTCCACCGCAGCCAATACAAGACCTCGTTCGTCTTTAAGGGCGGGACCAGCCTGTCGATGGCTTATCACCTCATCGAGCGCTTCTCCGAAGATATTGATCTGATACTGGATTAGCGCACAATCCACTATCAAAGCGACGAGATATGGACGGAAAGAAGTAATAATAAGCAGGACCAGTACAACAAAAAGCTGAACCAGGACGCGGCGGCGTTCATCGGCGGCCCGTTGCTGGAAAGCCTGACCATGGGGCTGGGTCAGGAACTGTCATTCACGCCAAACTTTTTTGTTGATCCGGATGACAATCAGGTGCTGAATTTTGCTTACCCGCATCTTTTCGATGAAAAATACATACGTTCAGAAATCAGGCTTGAAATTGGGCCGATAGCGGAGTGGACGCCATCTCACCTGGTCGAAATACGCTCCATGGCGGCTGAGCAGTATGAAAGAGTATTTGAGCATCCGACGACCACGGTTTTGACGATAGACGTGGAAAGAACATTTTGGGAGAAAGCGACAATACTGCATAAGATTGCCCATTTCCCTGAAGGAAAGAGACTGCCGCTGCGTTATGCCCGCCATTACTATGACCTGTATAAGATGAGCATGTCTCCCATAAAGCAGAGCGCATTTGGCCGCAAGGATTTGCTGGAGAGAGATATTCTCTTCAAAACGAAATTCTATTACAGCCGGAACGCTTCGTATGATACGGCTTCGTTGGGAGAAATACGTCTGACCCCACCAGAACGCCTGATACCCGAGATTCGTTCCGACTATGACAGAATGAAAAACATGATTTATGGAGCAAAACCAGATTTTACTGTTCTTATGGAGGGTATCGCGGCATTGGAGGAAGAGATACACCGACTATCCACAAAATAATGCATACGTTTCGTTTCTTGAATAGAGCGTCGTCCACACGGGCGGCGCTTTCATTATGCTCTGAAGGAGGTGATTTCCCATGGCGTCCGGTACATCCGACCTGATTGTCCGCCTGTCCCTCGACACGACCCAGTTTGAAGGCTCCCTGTCTAAGTTTGAGGGTCAGATGACGAAGCTTCAAGCTTCCTGCACCAACGCCACCACCGGAATCACCAATTTCAAGCAGGTGACGGCCCAGCTTCAGACCTCTGCCCAGACCCTGACGGACAAGCTGGCTGCCCAGAAACAGAAGGTTTCCGATCTCGAAGCCACCTATGAAAAGAGCAAGGCTGAGACCGGGGAAAACTCCGAGGAGACAAAGAAACTGGCTGCCCAGCTTGAGCAGGCCAAGCAGAAGGTCTCCCAGACCGAACAGGCGCTGAAGCTCGTCACCCAGCAGTTGAAGCTGTCCCAGAACGGATTCTACCAGCTGGGCACACAGCTGGAGAACATCGGCGCGAAGCTGGAGAATGTAGGTAAAAAGGTATCGCAGGTCGGGCAGCAGCTCACCACGAAGCTGACCACGCCCATTGTAGCGCTGGGCACGGTCTGCATTAAGACGTTCACGTCCTTTGATGATTCCCTGAAAACCGTGCAGGCCACCATGGGACTCGTCGCCGGT
>CACYCQ010000179.1:0-2129 GCA_902772995.1 uncultured Eubacteriales bacterium | reverse complement strand
TGCGAGGGTCTGGTAACTGGAATTTGTAACTTTCTGCGCAAGGGCTGTTCCGGGAAGAGCGCCCCAAAGCGCGAGCATCAGTATGAGGATGAAGCTTTTCATGTCCAAATATAGCGTTTTTCCGGGAATCGCAGTTTTTTCCGCTCACTATGCCAAGCCCTGTTTTGAGTCCATGCATATCGTCACGGGGCCGTCATTCACCAGAGCCACCTTCATATCGGCGCCGAACTCCCCTGTCCCGACGGCTTTGCCGATGGCAGCCGACAGGCGACGGCAGAATTCCTCATACAGCGGAATGGCCTTTTCGTGGCCCGCCGCTCCCATGTAGGACGGCCGGTTTCCCTTTTTGGTGGATGCCATCAGGGTGAACTGACTGACGACAATCACGTCGCCGTTCACCTCCCGCACACTGCGGTTCATCACACCGTCCGCATCATTGAAGATGCGCAGCGCCGCCGTCTTCCTCACCAGGTAATCCATATCCGCCTCACCATCTTCATGGCCGATGCCCAGCAGGATCAGCAGACCCGGGCCGATGGACGCCCTGACGGCCCCGTCAATGGTGACGGAAGCCGATGAAACTCTTTGGACAACTACTCTCATTTGCTGTAAATTCTGGATAGGAACTGTGTCAAACGCTCGGCGAAATCCTGTCACGGCAAAGGCGTCAGCGGGAATGTCAGGCAGGAAGCGGCAATGCCGGTGAGGGTGACAAGGAGCGTCAGCGGAACGCCCATGCGCATGAAATCGCTGAAACGATAGCCGCCCGGGCCATAAATCATCATATTGGCCGGAGCGCCGATGGGGGTGGCGAAGGAGGCGTTGACGGCAATCATCAGGGCAATAAGGAAGGTGACGGGCTCATAGCCTATCTGAAGGGCAGCCTGGTACATGATGGGGAAAAACATGGCGCCGATGGCTACGTTCATCACCAGCTGGGTGAAAAGCGCCGCAACCAAGCATACGGAAAGCATGACGATGAGGGGATTCGTACCGCAAAGCCCCAGGATGCCGTCGGCAACCTGTTCCGCAATCCCCGTCTTCGAAATCGCGGTCCCGAGGACAATGGATCCGGCCATCCCCATCAAAACCTTCCAGTTGATGGAATCCATCGCCTGGGAGACGGAGCAGCAGCGGCAGAAAATCATCGCCAGCGCGGCCATCACGGTGCCCTGCAGGAGCGACACCACATTCAGGGACGTGAGGATGAGCATAGCCGTCAGAATCAGGGTGGAGACCAGGGTGTCGGGGCCGGTCTCATATACCTCCTGGGATTCGGAGAACTGCAACTGGTGCGAAAGGCGCTGGGCATAGGGCGCCATGTTTCGCGGACACTCGAAGAGCAGGGTGTCGCCAGCCCGCAGCGCCACCTCACGCGGCGAGGCTTCGATACGTTTTCCGCGACGTGCCACCGCCACCAGGATCAAGTCATAGTCCTTTTCCACCCGGCTGTCGCCGATGTTCTTCCCGATAAGGGAGCTGTCGAACGGGACAGAGGCCGTACGCAGACGGGAATTCCGCCTGGTCTCCCCCAGGGAGAAAACGGGGTGGTCGGCAATCGCCAGACCGTGGCTGGACTTGAGCTCGAGGATTTCATCAATCTGACCGGCATAAATCAGGCGGTCGCCTCCCATAACGTACTCATCCTCGCTCACAGGGGACTGCACGTCATCGAAATGGTAGATCTCGATCAGGTTTCCGCCTTTCACGCGGAAAAGCCCCGCCTCGCCGAGCGTCTTGCCGATATTCGGGTTGTCCGAGGGAACCAGCAATTCCACCGTATAGTCCGGTGTCGACCCGAACGCCTCCTCCGGAGACTTGCGTTCCGGCAGCCATTTGCGCGTGAGGATAATAAAGCACATCCCCACGATCAGGCTTATAAGACCGGGGACGAGGGGGGTGAACATATTCATGGCGTTGCCGCCCGCCTCTTCGTAGAGTTCGGAGATAACGATATTCGACGGGGTGCCGATGAGCGTGCACACCCCGCCCATCAATACGGCATATACCATGGGAATATACAACTTTGAAGCAGTAATATCCAGTTTCCGGGCCCACTGTTTCATGACACCGTTGAAAAGCGCGGTTACCGTGGTGTTGTTGATGAACGCGCTCATAACAGACACGGG
>CACYCQ010000178.1:0-12274 GCA_902772995.1 uncultured Eubacteriales bacterium | reverse complement strand
TCCGGGGGCGGCTTTGTGTACGTCACCTTCCGGCACCTGGTACCCGGCGTCCTCTCCGCCATCCTGTTTGTGATCATCTCCGGCATCTCCAGCTGCATCTCCATGGAATCCACCCTGAGCTTCCTCGGCCTCGGCCTGCCCGTGGACGAACTGTCCTGGGGAAGCATCCTGTCGCTGGCCAACCGGGCGCTCCTGACCAATTCCTGGTGGCTGATCGTCCTTCCCGGGCTTTTCCTGGTGACCACACTGCTGTGCATCACCCGCATCGGCAGTCACCTCCGCAGGGAGAATGCCCGCAAAAGCCGCATCCTGTAGCCTTCCCCGCCCGCCTTTTCTTCCGTCCCGAACCCGGATGACAACAAAGGAGGACCTGTTCCAATGAAGAAACCGTTACCCTGCTGCTCACGCTCGCGCTGCTGACCCTCTGCACAGCCCTGGCCCAGTCTGACCTGTCCAACACCCTGGTGTACGCCGGGGAAAACGAGAGCACCATCAATCCGCTGCTCAACAACCACGACGAGCTCCCCGACCTGATCTTCTCCGGCCTGATGAAATACGACGGCAGCGGGAAGCCGGTGTGCGACCTGGCCGAAAGCTTTGCCTATGATCCCGGGACCTGCACCTACACCTTCCGTCTGCGCAGCGGCGTGCGCTGGCACGACGGGGAGCCCTTTGACGCCCGGGATGTGGTCTACACCTACCGGGAGCTCACCCAGGATGAGACCCTCTCCGCAAGCATCCGCAGCAACTTTCAGGACATCACCTCCGTCGAGGCGCCGGATGAGCACACCGTCGTCATCACCCTGAGCCGCTACAATGCCGCCATCCTCGGCTATTTTACCATCGGCATCCTCCCCCGTCACCTGCTGGAGGGGGAAGACCTGAACACCACCGCCTTCAATCAGCATCCCGTGGGCACCGGCCGCTTCCGGTTTGCCGAGTGGGACATGACCGGCGGCATGATCCTTCTTGAGCGGAACGAGGACTACTACGACAAGATCCCCAATATCGAGCGGGTGGTCTACAAGACGGTGGCGGTGGAAAGCACCAAGGCCATCATGCTCCAGTCCGGGGAGACGGACCTGGCCTGGCTCAACGCGAACTATGCCGCCCGCTTTGACGGCATGAAGGGATTCCTGTCATGGGTGTTCACCACGGCGGACTGCACCATTTTGCCTTTCTGCTGATCAGCCATGATCTGTCCATGGTCCGCTTCATCAGTGACCGGACGGGAGTCATGCTGCAGGGGAGGCTTGTGGAGGTCGCCCCCACAGAGGAGCTGTTCTCCCATCCCCTGCATCCCTACACCCGCTCCCTGCTCTCCGCCGTCCGCGTCCCGGACCCGCTTCTGGAAAGAAGCCGGCAGGTCCTGCCGTTTGATTTCCTCTCTCTGCCGGGCACACACCTGACCGAGGCGTCCCCGGGACACTTTGTGCTCCGGTGACCCGCCTCACCGATTCCGCTTCCCCGGCACCCTCATCCGTTCCGGGTTCCCTGTGCCCTGCAAAACACGCGGAAACTGTCGGGCTGCCGCCACTATGCAGAAGCCCGGGTCTCTCCATGTCCCCCATGCCCCTTCTTATGCGTCAGGCAGCGTCGGGTGTTTCCCGGGGGCTGACAGGCGCCGGCATTGATCGCGCATCCGGAGTCCGCCGGATCAAGCGCCGGAAAAGGAGGCTCCGCCCTGCACAGCCGGTGCCCTCATCCGCAGTCTCCGCGCAGCGGCCCCTTCTTTTCCCGCCTTCATCCCCCTTGTATTCCTGTGCGTTTCACGGCAAAGCGCAGCTTTCAAACACAACGACAAAGACAGCCGGCGGAGGATCCTCCGCCGACTGTCCCGTTTCATATTCCATCTTCGCCGCAGGCACGCTGCGTTTTCCCGAAGGCTTGCCGGACGCATCCGCCAGGCTCCCGGATTTTCACACCGCATGGCACCGGGGATTTCCCCTGCGCTGCATGCGCCGTCTGCGCAGGCTTACAGGCGCGTCACCTGCTGGCCTTCCCGGGTATCCTTGACGGCATAGCCCAGTTTCCCGATCTCCCCGCGGAGCCGGTCCGCTTCCGCCCAGTTTTTCTGCTCCCGGGCCGCCTTGCGCGCATCCAGCAGAGCCTGCAGGCGGTCATCCTCTCCGGATTCCTCCGAACGGGTGAGAAGGCCCAGCACGCCGCACAGCGCGGTAAGCTGACTGAGAACCGCTTCAATCAGGGATTTGGGGGACTGTCCGTCCAGCTGGCCGTTGGCCTGGCGCACCAGTTCGAAGATGGCAGCCAGGGCATCTGCGGTATTGAGATCGTCGTCCATGGCCCTTCTGAAGGCCACGCCCGCCATCTCCGTCTGGCCCATGAGCGTGCGGCCGGCGGCATCCAGGGGCTTGTCCTCCGCCTTCTCAAGCAGGAAGGCATACCGGTCCCGGGCCGTATACAGGCGCTCCAGGCTGGCTTTCGCCTGCTCGATCATCTCACGGGAGAAATTGATGGGGCTGCGGTAGTGGGCACTGAGCATGAACATGCGCACCGCTTCCAGATCGTATTCCTTGGCGATGTCCCGAACGGTAAAGAAGTTGCCCAGGGACTTGCTCATCTTCTGATTGTCCACATTGATAAACCCGTTGTGCATCCAGTAATGGACAAAGGGCTTTCCCGTGGCGCCCTCGCTCTGGGCGATCTCGTTTTCGTGGTGCGGGAACACCAGGTCCTTGCCGCCGCAGTGAATATCAAAGGTTTCACCCAGGTACTTCATGCTCATGGCGGAGCATTCGATATGCCAGCCGGGCCTTCCCATTCCCCAGGGGGACTCCCAGGCGGGTTCTCCGGGCTTCTGGGCCTTCCAGAGCGCAAAGTCCATGGGATTGCGCTTGGTCTCATCCACATCGATGCGCGCGCCGCTTTCCAGGTCCTCCAGGTTCTGTCCGCACAGCTTGCCGTAGCCGGCAAAGCCTTCCGTATTGTAATACACATCCCCGGTGTCCGTGGCGTAGGCCAGGCCGTGTTCGATCAGCTTCTGCACCAGGGCGATGATCTCCGGAATATGCTCCGTCGCCTTGGGATTGACGGTGGCACGCTTGACCCCCAGGGCGTCCGCATCCCGGTAGTACTCCGCGATGAAGCGGTCCCCCAGTTCCCGTACGGTGATGCCCTCCTCGTTTGCGCGGCGGATCATTTTATCATCGATATCCGTAAAGTTCTGCACGAAGGTGACCTCATACCCCAGGTACTCCAGATACCTTCTCAGCGTGTCAAAAACGATGAACGGGCGTGCATTGCCGATGTGGAAGTAGTTATACACTGTGGGGCCGCAGCAGTAGATGCCCACTTTTCCTTCACGGATAGGTACAAAGGTTTCCTTTTTCCGGCTTTGGGTATTATAGATGACCATATGTCGTCTCCTCCCTGTTCTCCTCTGTGCCGCACATGCGGTACAGGGTCTGTTCCAGTTCCCTGACCCGGTTTTCCAGGTCCTCAATATGCGCTTTGACGGGGTCCGGCAGGTTGACCTGATCCAGGTCCACCCCCACAACCCGGTTTTCCCTTCTGACCACCCGTCCGGGGTTGCCCACCACGGTGCAGTTGGGCGGCACCTCCTTGAGCACCACCGCTCCGGCTCCGATCTTGCTGCCGTCCCCCACCGAGAAAGGCCCCAGCACCTTGGCTCCGGCTCCGATGGTCACGTTGTTCCCGATGGTGGGATGGCGCTTGCCCACATCCTTCCCGGTTCCTCCCAGGGTGACGCCCTGGTAAAGGGTGACATTGTCCCCGATCCAGGTGGTCTCTCCAATGACCACGCCATCTCCGTGATCCACAAAAAAACCGCGGCCGATCCGTGCCCCCGGATGGATTTCGATGCCGGTGACATGGCGCCCCCGCTGGCTGATCCATCTGGCGAGTGTGGTGTGCCCCCGCTCAAAGAGGCGATGGGCCAGACGGTGGTACCGCATGACCCGCACGCTGGGATAGCACAGGAACACCTCCAACCAGGATTTGGCCGCGGGATCCCGCTCCATGACTGCGGCAATGTCGGCTTTCAGATTATCAAACATGCGAATCGATCTCCATGCAAAACGCCCTGCTTCTCTATATGGAGAGGACAGAGCCGTGGTTCCGCTGCGGCCTTCACCTGCGGGACTCCCTGTCTGGCCCGGGCTTCCCGCTGTCCTGTGAACCCCGGCAGTTTCTATTCAGGCCTGAAAGCGCCGTGCCGGATGAAGGCAACCGGCAGATACATTCAACAGCCTCCAAGAACGTGAAACCTTCACAGGGCATCTGCCTGATGTAGGAGCAACTATATCACAATCTGCAGGTGTGAAACAAGCTCCTGTGCATCCTTCCTCCGCCTGTTCCGCTTTTTGAATCGGGCAGGAGGAGGCGAGTAGCCCCCGTCCTCTCACCTCAGCGTGTGTACCGTTCGGTACACGGCGCGCGCGATGTAATATCAGAAGTCAGCTGAGGACAGGGATATCATGAAAGTGCCATCCGAACGCAGAGCCCCCATCCTTGCCGATGTTTTACACGCTTGATCTGCATGGAGCGGAGCGGCGCGGCAGCGGATTCAGGAAGACCATTGAGGATTACCAGTTCCAGCATACCTACACGAAAGAGCTTGCGCCTGAGTTCCTGTCGGAACATGGTGCCTTCTTCCTGATCCCTGCGTATTCCTGACTGATGAATTTTTTCATCAGTCCAACATATGGTCAACACTTTGTCCCGTCAGGGTAATGACAAACGTTTTTTTACATGTTATTATAAATTGGATTTGCTTGTCAGAAGGATTTGCCCGATTTCCGCGTTTCATTGCGGACTGCGCCAAGCCAAAAGGAGGAATGATCTATGAAGAAATCCATCCTGTTTCTGTTGACGGTTTGCCTGTGCCTGGTTATCTGCTGCGGTACCGCGTTCGGTGAATCAGAACCAGCCGAGATGAGCGGTAAAGAACTTTACCAGGCAGGCAGAGACGCATATGACGCCGGGGACTATGAAAAAGCCATGATGTACTATATGAAAGCTGCGGAGAAGGGCGACCCGGAGGGTACATGTTCTATCGGCACCCTGTATTATTACGGAAACGGTGTGGAGCAGGACTTCGACAAGGCACTTGAATACTGGAAGAAAGCCGCTGACATGGGTTCCGGGCGGGCATACTACAGCATCGGATATGCGTACGGAGCCGGACATGGCGTAGAGCAGTCCTTTGAAAAAGCTATGGAAAACTATCAGAAGGCGGCACAGCGCGGCTACGCGCTGGCCCACTGCGCCATCGGCAATATGTTCTTCTACGGCGAGGGCGTAGAACAATCCTACAACGAAGCGCTGAAAAATTATCAACTGGCGGCGGATCAGGAGGTTCCGGACGGACTGTTCAGCGTCGGAGCAATGTATGCAAACGGATATGGCACGGAGCAGTCTGAGTCGAAGGCGGCGGAGTATTTTCTGAAGGCCGCAGAACTGAACCAGGTTCAAGCGCTCAGTTATATGGGATATCTGTATGCTGAAGGTCAGGGCGTGGAGCAATCCTTTGAAAAGGCACTGGAGTATTATAAGAAAGCCGCTGATCAGGGCTACGCGGACGCCTTTGATTGCCTCGGGGACATGTATCGTGCGGGCACTGGCGTGGAGCAGGATTATGAAAAGGCCGCAGAATACTACCGGACTGCAGCGGAAAAGGGCGATCCGGAAGCCGCGGAGAGCCTGAAAACACTGATCGATGAAGGTCTTGTCTCCAAGTGAGCGTGATTCTTTTTCCAAAAAAAGAAAGAGCCGACCATGATAGAAGTCGGCTCGTTTTCTTGTATGACGCTCAATAGGATAAGTTCAGGCGGATGGAATCTCAATTCATCTTCTTCCGGCTGAAGTATCCGTCTGCGGCTTGTTTCAGCTGAAGTCCTCATGCACGGCCGTCAGAAAGTCTTTGCCTGGCGCCGGGAAGACGGAAACCTTCCGGCCGTGGCAGCCCTGCATTGCTTACTGGTGTTTTTCCTTGAGAACAAAACCGCTGAATACCGCGAGCACAATGTATGCTGCACATATCCACGGGAACCAGTTGCCGGTGGCACCATAGAAAGTCTGTCTGCCATGCATCGGAATATCGAGATAGATCATGCCTGTATGCACGTCCATTACATTCTGCATGTGAAGCGGCCTGCCAAATACATCATAAAGTATAATGTTGCCGTTGACAGGATTTCTGAGAACGGAGAAACCGCATTCGATGGCGCGGGCCTGTATGCCATAGGACGTAAAGTACTGGAAGGCTTTCCAGTCGTAAGACGGATTCAGGAAGATATCCGCCTCTCTGCCATTGTAGGCGTATTTATTTGAGGTGTAATCGGCACAGATCAGATACGTGTATTTGACGCCGTCCACTTCAATGACCGGTGTTTTGCCGTCGCCTCTTTCTGTTTCCGGTTCTTCCACCACCGGCACAAGATGATTCTTCAGATAAGTATTAACAAGTTCGCCGTTGCTGTTGATGAAATTCAGCGTGTTCTTTTTCTTTCCATTTTCCGGACTTCTAAGAAGCGGAAGCAGGATATTGATGCCGTTTTCCCTGGCAATGCCCTGTACCTGTTCAATAAATTTATCACTGGATGCTTCCGGGCAGGAAAATGCGTCTTCCGGAAACACCAGCAGCTTTGCTTCGTTCTGCACAGCCTGTTTCGCGCGTCCACTGATGATGTCATAATTCGCCTGGAAGATTTTTTCTTCCTCTGAGCCCTCATACGGAGCAAGAATGGACTTGTCTTCAAGCACCAGATTCAGATCTTCCACGCTCGCGGCCACCTTCACCGTCTGATCAGTTGTCGTGATTCTCTCGATCGTGGTCATGCCTATGGCTGTAATGATAACGACAGCTATTCCGTAGCAGATCGCGTGGCTGGCGGTATCTTTGCGTATTCCCATCTCCCAGATGTAATTGATGACTGAAGCAAACATTGTCACGATAAAGGAAACGCCAACGACACCCGTAATACTTGCGACCTGCATCAGCCCCAGATTCCAGAACTGCGATACGGACAGCGAAGTCATGACTGAAACAAACGGATTGTCTATGAAGAACTCCGCGACAGCCACCGCAGCCGGGAACGCATAATAGGCAATGAATTTCCCGGCTCCAAACCTTCTGCAAAGGAAATACACAAAGAACGGGAACCAGATCCTGATGCCATTGAAGGTGCAAAAGACCTGATTCATGATGTTGAAATCATCTTCAACCAGTCTGAAGAAAGTGATGTTGGCAACAAGGATCATCCCGGCAAGCATGAGAAGAATGGATGACCATTTTGTGCGATTGTTAATGAATCGGATCAGCGGTATGGCAAATATCCAGGCACAGATGCCCGTATTGAAAATGCCATAAGAAAACGTCGTCAAAAACAGTCCCAGGATCAGCCAGACATATGGATGCTTCTTTTCAAATTCTTTCATCAGCAACTCCTCCTCACTTTAAGCCATATGGCTTCCTTCCCATTTTGTGTTTCATTCAAAGCTCCTTCCTGTGATCATTGCCATATACCAAATATCACCGAACCTGACTGGGTACAGCAGCCCTTCAAATCCAACGGTTATCCATCATAAATGATATTTTCAGCTTCAAGCGACTCTCAGGACACAAAAAGGGCGCAGACAGCCTCTGCTTTGCGCAGACTGTCACAAACCTTCATTTCTGTCAAGTCCTTTTCAATCTACAGATTGTTCCATGATGAGGTACTTCAGCTGATCTGCCAATGATCCTCACCGATCTTTTTCGTGATCATATTCCAGCTCAGAGTCTTACCGATATGCACATCCCCGACATAGACATCATTCTTCAGAATACCGCCGACAGCCTTGTCTGTGAATTATATCCCTCAGATTGTTAACATGTCATAACAGTTCACTTTGTATGCGATCTCATCCTCATACCTCTCCTCGTGAAAAAGAGCCGGCCCCGGGCATGCCAGCTCTTTCACTTGAAAACATCTGTGATTGTCAGGCTGAATCAGTTCATTTCCCCGTGGCCAAAGCGCGGCTTCATCAGCAATAATACTATGTCAGAAAATACGTCCTGTCCCAGTCCACGAGCTTTCGATCGGATTCCTTTTCCATATGGATATCGAATTCATCAAAGACCATGATGTGTTTGTTCTCTATGTCATAAGGCGTCCACTCATGGTCCCTGCCGTCCGGGGAGATGTCCGCGGTCAGCGAAGGATTGCCGGTCTTGGCGAACTGCACCCACATTCTGCGCATGGTTTTTGAAAAGGTTTCATCAAATCTCCTTCCCGTGTAATCCGTATTGTCGGGATGGTTCAGAAGCGTGGTCAGCTCGATCGAATGTGCGCATTTCATAAACGGAACAGTCGATTCTACCGTGAAGAGCCAGGTGTAGGATTTGCCTCCGGCCATGGTCTGGTTTTCCGACAGCCGGATGAGCGGCGCGGTGTACCATAGATGCTCAATAATACGGGGGACGTGTTCGTAATCCTCTCCCTGCACATCATTGCAGAAGCTCTCAACCAGCGCTTTCTCTTCCTCCGTCATCTCGGCCGTCTTCCGCTTGATGACGCCCTTCAGAAGCGAAACGGCAAGCTCCACCCCGCCACAGGTGTGGATGTAATAATTCGCTTCGTCCTTGTTGCAGCCCTGGAGGAGATCTATATCCCTGGCCGCGCCGCATAAGTAAGCCTCATAAGGATCCAGAGGCAGCCATTTCCCGTCCTTCTCCGGGGTTACGCGCGCCAGGAGATGGCTGTCTGCGATCAGGAGCTGCTGGATACTCACCTTCTTCAGGTCCTCGACGGTTTTGCAGCCCAGCTCCGCCATGAGTTCTTTTGTACACTGAATGGCCTGCTCCGTCGTCCGGGTGAGGCAGGGGGAACCGCTGTCGGCGATGACGCGTTTAAAATAGGCATGTGATCCCGGGACCAGCGGAAGCAGGGATACGCTTCCACCGCCGGAGGATTCACCGAAGATCGTCACGCGGTCGGGGTCGCCGCCGAAGCCCGCCTGGCCGGGCAGGGTGCGGTCCGCGTCAATCCGCCGGCCGGATGCATGCGTTTGGCGCTCCTGCCGGTGACAGTTCCTGCCCCTGTTCTTTTCGGACGCGCGTATCCCTCCCCTACATCACAGGGTGCTTCCCGTACAAACAGGGCCCGATTACCGGATCGGCTGGTGGCAGCCCCTTTCAGTTAGGGAACGGGAACAGTCCTGTCTTTCAGCCATCAGGGTTCGATTGCTCCCATCCCGGAACCGGCTGAAGGCCAGTTCATTTTGATCCGATTTCTATTATACAGGAATCTCATACATTGCAATCGTTTTATGTGGAAAAATCAAGTTTTGTTGGATAATGTTTTTATTAATATGGCATTTGTCACACACAGATAACACCATCCCGGTTTGCCATTGATTCCCGATTCCCATCAAATGATGATTACAGCGCTGTTTTCGACAGGGCAATAAGAAAAAGGGATACTGCACGCATGCAGTATCCCTGTAAAATTCATTTCCCGACAGTATATGTTGTCATGCTTATTTCTTTACCGGAACGATACGTCCCTGTCCGTACGGCTTGTCGTATTCTTCACCTATGACGCCATGAAGGGTGTTTTTGATATAGTCGATCAGGACCTGGTTGTCAAGTTTTACGCTCTGCTGCAATACAGTGGCGCCTTTGTACATGGTATATCCGTCACCGGCATCCAGCAGCTGGTAGTCGATAGAAACAAGTTTATATTTCTTTGCGGGATCCAGCGGTTCACCGGCAACCAGCACATTGCACACGCGGCGCTCCTTGCCTTCCTCAATATGATCAAACATGCCGTTCTTATCTTCCACGCAGGGCGTCGGAACTGCATCATCATATTCAAAGGTCATGCCGGCAACCTGATTAAATCCGCCGAACTCACCCGGCAGAGAATGCACAGACCATTCAAGGGCATCCAGCACCTGCTGGCCGGTAAGCTCAATCACCGTCAGCTGATTACCATACGGATGAACTTTCAGGACGTCTCCAAAGGTGATGTCGCCCGCATTAATGTTTACACGAATGCCGCCGCCATTGATAAATGCAATGTCCGCATCTCCTGCCTGATCCAGATACGCATCCGCGCACAGATCGCCCAGGTTGGTTTCCATTTTACGGATAATACGAACCGGCTTTCCCTCTGAAGTCTTCGCTTCAGGATCAAAGATGACCAGATCCACATCGGTCTTGGCAATAGTTTCTCCCAGGACCGCGTTCAGTTCTTCAAATTCATCTTCCACAGCATGAGCAACAGGATTGTCAAGTTTCAGGAGTTCCGGTGCAGCAATGCTGGAATCCCAGCCCAACAGTTCGGTGGAAATCTTCCCATCCTTTGTGATACGTGCCAGGCCGATATTGGCAAACTTTGTGCCGCATGCCGAGCGATACACATCCTCGCCGTTCTTGTTCTTCACGACAGTCTGATCGGTATCATGGCTGTGTCCGTCAAGCCAGATATCGATTCCGGTTGTATTGGCAATGATTTCGTCGTACATCCACGGAGAGGATTCCGTCTCATTGCCGACATGTGCCATGACGATGACATACTTGACGCCTTCAGCGCGGCAATCATCCACAGCTTTCTGCACTGCATTATACAGTTTGTCTCCTGTTTCAGCCTGATCGAATCCATAAATGTATTCGCCATTTTCATCCTGGAAATACTTCGGCGTGGAGGTACGAAGCGTAAGCGGAGTGGTCACGCCCACAAAGCCGATTTTCACGCCATCAAATTCACGGATGGTATACGGTGCAAAGATCAGTTCGCCTTTCTTGTTGAAGTTGCAGCTGATATACTCGAAATCGGCTTTCTTTACAAGTTCAAAGAATCTCTCCATGCCGTAGTCAAACTCATGGTTGCCCGGGATAGCGATATCATATCCCACCGCGTTCATGAGGTTGATAATGGCCTCACCTTCAGACAGTGTGCCGACCGGCTCGCCCTGGATGGCATCACCATCGTCCACGAGCAGCACATGATTCTTCTCGGCCAGACTCTCCTTGATCTCATAAAGTCCGGCATATCCCCAGCCCTGGGAAATGCCGCAGTGAACATCGCTGGTATACAGAATCACCAAATCCTTCTCCAGCGCAGGGGCAGCTTCCTCGGCGAAAGCAGAGATACTGAAAATCAGGCACAGTACGAGGAATACGCTAAACCATTTTTTCATGCTCATTCTCCTTTCATAATATAGCTTTAGTTAAATACCGGGCCACCTCCCGGCAGACTAAACGAATCTGAAAAGCCCCCTTCTATTTGAAGCGAAACCCGAATCATTTGAGAAGGCTACCCCCTGGACTTCTATACATTAGTATACACAAAACGAACGTGTTGAATCAAGTGTTTATTTCTTTTCCCGGCAAATATATCGTCAATCTTGACAATATCTGTACATGAAAAGCCGGAGTTCAGATGTGCATTGCCCATCTCGGGTCCCGCTCCGTCATCGTGCCATGACCGGTTTTCTGTCTGCCGCCATCCGGTTTGGGAATGCTCAGCCTTTATTTCGACATCATTCCCTCCGCCGCCTGATCATCAGTCCTGTTATCTTCCTCGCTTTCCTTTGCCGGACTGATTTCAGGTCAGGGTAAAACGGATTGAAGACCATCTGCCTCACCAGCCCGGCGCCACACAGACGCATGAGCGTTCCAATCCCGGCCGGTCTGCAACTCATCAATTCGTCAAACTGAACAAAACCCCGGCGCATCCCGCAAATGATTCCGATCGGAATCCCGGGCAGTCGTTTTCAAGGCACCACCCGGGTAGAATCCCCTGACCCGCAGCACTGTGCCGCTTTCATACAGATGAACATGCCGGGCGCCATGAATACAGTGCCGGCAGGCCCCGGCAATTTCCTGTCGGAGAGGATGGTTCTGCGCCACGGCGTCAGAGAGTTGGACATGTGAACATCACGCTTCTCCTGTCGCCCCCCCGCTCCTTTCCCCCGGAGGAGCCTTCCTCCTGCTGCTGTTTTTGCTTCGCAGACCGCTTTCTCCCGGGGAAACAGATTAAAATATCCCCCTTTTCTTCATTTGAAAACAAAGGGACATCGTCCGCGAAGGCCGGCCTGAAAACCGACTACAAATACTACCGGGAGATCCTCAAGGAATTCATCGCCAAGGACCCGCAGCGGGAAATCTATCTGGCCGCGGGGTGGGTCCAGAATGAGGAAAAGGATTGACGTCACGCTGAACATTTCCATGGCGGAAAAGCGCGCGTATCCCAAGTTTATTTCGGAAAAGGATCGTATCCTTATGGTACATTCCAATCTTTTTCAG
>CACYCQ010000177.1:0-2217 GCA_902772995.1 uncultured Eubacteriales bacterium | reverse complement strand
TCTCAGAATGCGGCGAGGGATGACCTCATCCCAGATGATAAACGTTCGGGGACAGAAAGTCAATTACTTGTATACAAGTTTAAAAAAAGAATCCGGCTGTTTTTGAGACCGGATGGAGGAGTATGATGATTAAAACATTGAAAAATGCCAAAAAACGGTGTTGTATTCCGTCGGAAGGCATGATATGATGTATACAAGTAAGCGGGCAAGCCGCCAATTTGAAGGAGGTACTCCGATGAAGAAGCTTCTGACTCTTGCTCTGGCAGTGCTGCTGGTTCTGGGCTGCATGAGCGCGCTGGCTGAAGATCCCTTTGCATCCCTTGGAAAGTTCGAGATGCAGGTCGGACATGCTCAGCCGGAAGGAAATCCCCGTTATGTTTCCATGGAAAAGTTTGCCAAGGATGTCGAAGAGAAGACCAATGGACATGTAAAGGTAACCGTGTTTGGCAACGGCCAGCTGGGAACCGAGAAGGAAATGCTTGAGCAGGTCGTGGCGGGTGTCGTGCAGGGCATGCGCGGCGGTCAGTTCGACTTCAGCCCCCGTCTTCTGATGTTCACCCTCCCCTTCTTCACCAATACCCGTGCGGAAGTGACCGCCCTGCTGCAGAGCGATCTGGCCAAGAAGGTCTGTGCCGAGGCTGAAGCGACCACCGGTACGGTGATCATCAACCTGTGCGATGCCGGCGGATACCGCCAGTTCTCCAACAACAAGCATCCCATCACCAAGCCTGAGGATCTGGTTGGCCTGAAGATGCGCACCAACGGCATGAAGACCATCGACATGACCTTTGTTGCTCTTGGCGCCACCACCACCACCGTTCCCTATGCTGATCTGTACATGGGCCTCAAGACCGGCGTCGCCGACGGTCAGGAGAATCCGTGGGTCAACGTCGTGGGCATGAAGTTCTATGAGGTTCAGAAGTACTTCACCCAGGTGAACTATCAGTTCCATCCCGATCCCTTCTATGTCAACGCCCAGTGGTGGAACAGCCTCCCCGAGGAGTTCCGCACCATCATCCAGGAGTGCGCGACTGAGATGGGCGAATACAACGACAAGCTGATCGATGAGAACTCCGAGGCTGCCAAGCAGGCCATCATTGACAGCGGTGCCGAAGTATATGTTCCCACCGAAGAAGAACTGAAGGCGTTCCAGGATGCCTGCCAGGTCGTGTACAAGCAGGTTGTTGAGGAAGGCATCTGCACTCAGGAAGAGCTCGACGAGATGTTCGCGATCGTTGCAGCTGCAAAGTAATCCTGACGTCTGATTCCCTCAGGATATGTCATACGGGCCGAAGCAGCCGTTTTCGGCCCGTTTTTTGAATGTTTGTAGAATGCTCCGGAAGTGCCTGATTTCCGGGGCCTGTCGGAGGAATCAATGAATAGAAAGGAAAGCTTCATCGAGAAAGTATACATGGGGATTGGCGCGGCGGCCATGGGACTGCTGGCGGTCATGGTGATTTTCACGGTGATTATGAGATACTGCTTTTCTCAGAGCTGGAAGTCGGTCTCCGAATTCAACGTGACGCTGTTTGCCTTTACCACATTCTGGGGGATGGGAATCAATGTGCTCCGTGGTGAGCATGTTTTTATCAGCATTCTCTTTGATAGCTTCAAGCCCGGGGTCAAGAGAATCATGACCGTTTTCGACCTTGCGGTAATGCTGGTGGTGGACTGCCTGTTTGTCTACTATTCCTGGGGATATGCCGCCAAAATGGGACAGCAGATCAGCCAGGGCATGGAGATTCCCATGCTGTACATGTACGGAATCATGCCCGTGTGCGGAATCCTCTGCGCGGTATGCATCGTCGTCAAAATCATCGAGGCTGTCCGGGCCCCGAAATCCGCCTATGAACCCGTCAACAACTGAGAAAGGAGGACTCGTTAGATGGCAATCGTATTTCTTCTGCTGGGACTGATTGTGTTTGCGGCAATCGGCGTCCCTCTTGCCTTTTCAATCGGCGCCTCCTGCATCACCTATCTTTCCGCGGCGCAGCCCATGTTTCTGAGCATGATGCCGCAGAGGATCTGGAACGGCATCTACAGCGAGCTGATGATCGCCATGCCGCTGTTCATGCTGGCGGGTGAGCTGATGAATACCGGCGGCATCACCAAGAGAATTATTGACTTCTGCATGGAAATCCTCAGACCCATCCGCGGCGGCCTGGGTGAAGTGAACATTGTGGCCTCCATGATCTTCGGAGGAATCTCCGGTTCATC
>CACYCQ010000176.1:0-3237 GCA_902772995.1 uncultured Eubacteriales bacterium | reverse complement strand
GGCAAATGCCGCCGGACGCGCCGCCGTACGTCCGGGAGTTCCGCTGCGGGAAGTGGACCGCGCGGCACGGCAGATCATCGAGGAAGCCGGCTACGGAAAGTATTTTATTCACCGCACCGGCCACAATATCGGACTGGAGGTCCATGAGTATCCGGATGTCAGCGCCACCAGCGGAGAAGTCTGCCAGGAGGGCATGTGCTTTTCCGTGGAGCCGGGCATCTATCTCCCCGGGTGCTTCGGAGTGCGGATAGAGGACCTGGTGGTGGTGACCCGGGACGGCTGCCTGACCCTCAATGAGGCGGACAGGGAAATCATCAGTTTGTAAGCATGCGGTCTCCGGCAGATGCCGGAGACTGTTTTCATCTGCATCCCCGCCGGTCCCTGTCAGGTTGACGATGGGAAAGGGAAAAGAGTAAAATATTCCTGACGGGAGGGAAAAATGGGGAGAGTGTGCAGACTTCCGGCAGTGCTTGTTCTGCTGGCACTGCTGCTGTGTTCCATGGCCCTGGCGGAGGGGGTTCAGGTCCATTTCCTGGATGTGGGGCAGGCGGACGCCATCCTGATTCTGGAGGAGTCCGGCGGCATTCGCAGGGCCATGATGATCGATACCGGTGACCGGAAAACCGCACGGCAGGTGACGGCCTATGTGCGTGAGCAGGGCGTGACGCAGCTGGAATGGCTGGTGCTGACCCATCCTCACGCGGACCACATCGGGGGCGCGGCGTACCTCATGGAAAGCCTGCCGGTGGGGAGCTGTCTGCTGCCTCCTGTTGAGACGACCACGGCCATCTACGGCAGGGTGGCGCAGCATCTGGAGGAATATGCCATCTCCAGGGCCTATCCAGGTCCCGGGGACAGGTTTTTCCTGGGCTGCGCCGTCTTTACGGTGATGGCCCCTCATCCCGTGGCCTATCCGCTGGCCAACGACTGGTCCATCGTGCTCATGATGGAGGTGGCCGGGCGGCGGGTGCTGTTTACGGGGGATGCGCAGGTGCGTTCCGAAGAGGACATGCTGGCCTTCAGGGAACAGCTTCCGCTGCGGGCGGATGTCCTCAAGGTCGGCCACCATGGCAGCGATACCTCCAGCAGCTATGGATTTGTCCAGGCGGTGTCCCCGGAGATTGCGGTGGTCTCCTGCGGGAAGGATGAGCAGCGGGAGTATCCCATGGAGGATGTCTGGCAGAACCTGCTGGATGCCGGGGTGTCCCGGGTCTATCTGACCCGGATGCAGGGGACGGTGGTGCTGGAGATCCGGCCCGATGGAGAAATGCGTGTGACGACAGAAAGGTGAACCGGGAAGGAGGAGACGCCATGCCGGAGACGTGGTCCGTGGAGCAGCTGGAGATGTCCGGCAGAATGCGCGCCCTGCTGCGGAGGGAGGGGGTCACCACCCTCTCGAAGCTGGTGTCCTTTTCGGAAAACAGCCTTCATCTGGCCGGCCTTTCAGGCTTTGGTGAAAAACAGAGAGAGGAACTGTACGCCCTGCGGGACAGGGCGCGCGAGCTTCGCCGGAATGCGCCCCTGGCCGGCATTGTCTGGCAGGTGGACGTGCTGAGCGAGATAAACGGTGAGGAAGGCCCGGATGACTGGGGAGAGGAATTGTCCCTCCGGGAAAGGCGGAGCCTGGCGGTGTGGCTGGCGAAGGGGGAAATTCCCGCCGCGGAAGAGCTGGAAAGTCGGGAGACCGGCAAACGGCGTGCCCGGGAGCTGGTCAGCATTCTGAGGCGCCGCCTCCAGGTGCGCAGGCTTCTTGAATTCCCGGAAGATGAGGAAAACCTTCCCATAGACCTTTTCGGACCGCATGATCTGCATCTGAGGGTCAGCGCCGGATCCGGGGAAGCCCGCTCCATCCTCAGGGCCCTGGCGGACGGCGACGAGGTCTGGTATGAACAGCTGCAGGGTCTGCCGCCCATGCTGCCTCTGGACCAGCGGATGGGAATCGTCATTTCCTCCAGGGATGCCGAGGTGGACGAGGAGACGGTGGAGAGCCTGGTGGCGTTTTTCCGTCAGCTGGGTCTGGACCTGGAACCCTGGTCCCGAAAGCTGGGAGCGGCCATGCTGTCCGCCGGCTGCAGCAGTGCGCGGGAGGGAGCCATGTGGCTGATAGACACCCCCTGTGCCCGGGAACTGCTTCGCGACTGGCTCCGAAGGCAGATGGACGAGCGGCTGCTGACCGTTCCGGGACTGTCCGGTGCCCTGATGGGCCTGTGCCCGGAAAAGGAGCTTCGCCAGGCGCTCAGGGAGATGGGAGCCACAATCCGGGACGGGGTGGTGGAGACGGGAATTCCTTCCCTGTCGGAGCTTCCGGAGGACAGCATTCCTCCGGAACTGATGAGGTATCTGACCACAGGAGAGGAAGGCCCCGGGAAAGCCCGGCTCCGGCAGATGGCCAAAGCCCTGCCGGATACATGGGAAAAGCGGCTGCTGCCCCTGCTGGACGGATATGCCCTGCGGGGGGAGACGCTGGAAACGGTATTCCCGGGGATGAGGGGACGGTACCTGCGTCTGCTCAAAAAGCCCCGGGGGGCGGATCCGGCGGACATGCGCATGGATAACGGCATGCCGGATACCCTGCGGGAACGGCTGCTGTCCTGCGTCCTGCCGGAAAAGCGCTTTTCCGGAGGGATTGAGGTGGGCCTGAGCAGGGTGGGCCTGCTCAGGTTCCTGCTGGAGAGCAGCAGGGAAGAGCGCATCAAAACCCGGGAACTGTGCATCCGGCTGAGGAGGCTTCGCAGAAAGCTGGATCTGGCGCAGGAGGACGGGGAGGATGTGGACAGCGTGCGCTCCGCGCTGGTTGCAGGCATCCTGCCTGCACTCTACGGAGTGGACGATGACTGCCGGTATTATGATTTTGAACAGGATTTTTCCGAGCTGCTACGCAGCCTTCACCTGTTCCGTTATCACGACTGTGAGATGGGGGCCGCCTATTTTTTCCGTGCGCATCCCGACATGATGCGCCGCTATGGTCTTGAAAATCCGGCGGAACTGCATCAGGTGCTGCGACGGGTGGCCCCCCGTACCGCGGTGGAGTTTGGAAAGGTGGAACTTCAGGGAGAAATGGCCCTGGGCCGAAACCCGCTTATGCGGATGGGCGAAGTCAACCGCGTGCGTCAGGTCCAGGAGGTCATCGCCTGCCTGGCCCCCTGCACGAGGCAGGACGTGCTGGATTTCTGCGATCGGGAATACGGCCTGAATGCCACCGTTCTGAGCAATTTTGAAGCGCTGTACGGACAGACG
>CACYCQ010000175.1:0-16238 GCA_902772995.1 uncultured Eubacteriales bacterium | reverse complement strand
TATCGTCGGGTTTTCCGATTCCTGATTTATCGGGTTTTTGTTAGTTCCCTTGGTAGCGGATTTAATCGGTTTTCATCTCCCTCTCAGAGAAAGGAATGACACCTGCAGAGGGCAGCAGAGGAAACCGACGGATTAACCAGCTCCCCTGCGCAAGGGAACCCCGGAACCTGCGAAGATGTAGAGGAACCCGACGGACTTAACTGGCTCCCCTGTGCAAGGGAAACCCGGGACCTGCGAAGAGACAGAGAAACCCGACGGACTAATTGGCTCCCTGCGCAAGGAAAACCTGTGACCTGCGAAGAGGCAAAGGAATTCGACGGACTAACCAGTTCCCCTGCGCAAGGGAAACCCGGAACCTGCGAAGAGGCAGAGGAAATCGACGGACTAACTGACTTTTCCTCACAGAGAAATACGGGAGAGAATGCCGTTTACTGCCATCCACCATGGAGAATCCAGGTATGAAATGAATATTGCCCTGTGAAATTCCATCCTTTTTTGTGCTTTGGGCGGCATCGGCCCCGACCGTTTCATCTGTTATTCGTTATCGCTCATTTTCGAGGACATTCAAAATCATGTGGATATATTCACCCGTGTTTGTCTGAATTGTAAATCCCTTACACCTGAAAACCAGTCCGGTCACCCTCTCCCACAGCTCCCGATGGGGATGAGGATGAGGATTCAGGACATGCGTTCCCTCAGGTGCGCCTCAAACTCCGGCGTCCTGCTCCAGTATCTGATCCCCCAGTTTTCAAAGCTCCACTCGTCCATGTAGGCGTTGCATTCGTAATCCACATACCACAGCAGCCCGTCCCGCACCACGAAATTGGTCGGGAAATAGTCAATGTTCAGTCCCGCTTTTTTCGCCGCTTCCGCCATTTCGCGCACCTGCGGAAGAAACGGCTCCGCCGGGACCCCGTCCCTGACCAGATCAAAAACCGTCGGTCCCTCGATGTACTCCTTGACAATCCGTTCAGCCTCCGGATCGATGGCCAGCATCTGCGGCATGCGGATTCCCAGCGCCTTGAGGCATTCATAATCCCGTTTCTCCGCTTCGATCTTGTTGCCGAAAGTGTAATAATCACACGGCTCGTGATGAATCTGTTTCACGACCGCCTGCCGCCCGCTGCAATCCGCCAGGTACGCATATCCGCCCTTCCCATATCCCAGCAGTCTGAGAATACGGTAGGTTTTCCCGCAGATATTCACAAGTTCATCCAGTTTCTTTTCCTGCATCATTTTCACTCCCCCGGATATCCTGATCAGGGAATCCTTTTTCTTGCCTTCTGCCCCGGGCTGAAACGTCGCACGCTGCCCGTTCGGGAGATTCAGGAAGCAATCCCGCGCTCTTTGGCCCGTTTTCCCGCGGGCCGGCGTTTTCCGCTTTCCCTGTGCGCCCGTGGGCACGGTCCCGCCTTCAGGGAATCCCGTCAGGCCGGTCCTCATGGGACATCCCGCGGCACCTCATTTTCAGGAATCGCGTGTCAGCGGTTTCTTCCGGACAGGCGCGCCGCTATCGTCCCTCCGGAACCGGATGCTCCGCCTGAAACGCGCTTCACGTCAGAGTCCCGTCTTTTCCAGCAGCTTCCACAAAGGGACGTTCCCCCGCATCGCATTCAGCGCAAACCCTGTGTGCGCCATCCCGGAACGCCTGCGTGTTCGGTCCTGGCCTCACAGCCCTTCCGCCCAAAGCATCCGCTCATGATACCGCCATCTCCGCCTCGAAATCCCGGTTTCCCCATCAGATATTCCCGATCACCCTTCCGGATTCCGTCAGCGCAGCGGCATGGCATTCCTCCGGGCCGATGCAGGGGCCTGGTGCTCCCTGCTGCTATGGGACATGATACCCGGAACGCCTTCAAACCCGTCATCCTTCAGCCGGAACAGGAATTCAAACAAATCCGCCGCATGGATTCCCTGATGGGCCTCAAACGCAGTTGCCCGGTCCGGGGCTCCTGCATGGTCTTCTCCCCACCCCGATGATGATCCATCCACCGACGGCTACGGGCAGGGGCATCCTCCTGAGGATCCGGCCTTCCCGGCAGCCTGAACGGCTCCCGTTTGCCTGCTTCCCGCTCCCGTTTTTGCGGTCCGGCAAACAGCCGGCCCGGCAGCTTCAGCCTGTCCCCGGGCCGGAACTGCCGGTCGAAGGCCCCCGCGTCCAGATCGCCCGCATCGCAGTCCCGGGGAGTCGGGTACACACCGGTACCCCGTCAAGCTGTCCCGGGATCAGTTCCCCGCACAGGAAGAAGGAATCCTCCGCATCCTCCGGCAGGTCGTAAAGCGGAGACCGGGCTTCCGTGCGGGTTCAAAGCCGCAGTGGCTGCAGAAGGCGGTGCTGCCCTCAAACAGCACCGCGCCGGATCCCATGGCCTGCGCCTTTTCCAGGCTGTGGCCCGTCAGCTTCTTCCCGCAGCCCCGGCGCTTCAGTCCCGGAAGGGTGCCGGCGGGACCCGTGGTCAGCACCGGGATGTCCCGCAGCACGGGCATCACATCATGCCCGCTGCATGTTCCGGAAGGATTCTCGGATCAGGCTTTCCGTTTCCCGGCAATCCCCCTGGTCTCCGGGCCGGATAATGTCATCCTCCGGCCCGGTCAGTCCTCTTCCTTTCTGTTCTCCAGCCGGTTTTTCCGGATGGTCTCGTTGATCTGTTCCGCTGTCTTCGCATCCAGTCCGTAATCCGCCAGGTGCCACACCACCTTCGCCAGCAGGATGAAGCCCGCATAGATCACAATGTCACGTCCGCCGGACCAGAACCCCCAGTGGTGCGCCAGCGGCAGGAGCACCGCTTCCAGCAGGAGCAGGTGCAGCACGGTCCGCCCCCACCAGGCCTTCCCCGACAGCTCCTCCTTTGAATAGCAGGCCGCCGTCAGCGCCAGGGCGATCAGCGCGAACACCATGATGCGCCCAAAGTACGGGACCACCGGCAGGACGGAGGACGGATTGAACAGCAGACACATGAAAAACGTGCACAGCATGATGATCCCGTAGACGATCACGTAGCGCCGCACCCAGAGCGTGATGTTTTTCATGGTTCCTGCACCCCCAGCTTCCGTTTGAGATCCGCCACATACTTTCTGGAGACGATGACCTTTTCCCCGTTGGACAGCACCGCTTCAAACCTGCCCGACAGGGAAGGACGGACATAATCGATCTTCTCCGCGTTCAGGATCATGGACTTGCTGCAGCGGAACAGCGAGCTGCCCGCGCACAGCCGTTCAAACTCATACAGCTTCTCCTTCACCCCGAAGACCTCCACCCGTGTGTAGACAAAGGAGCGGTCGTCAACCACCTCGAAGTAGAAAACCTCCGACAGTCTGAGCCGGTGCAGCTCACCCTCCCGGCACACACAGACCGTCCGCTGTCCGGAGGCTGCCTCTGTCACGCTCCCGACCCAGTCGGCGAACGGATCATGACAGCGCACAACCAGCTCTTCCTCGCGCTCCCGTCCGATCCGTTCTACGGTTACCCTCATGGCACCACCTCCGTCGTCCATTGTACATTTCCCCGCGCACCTGTCCACACTCCCTTCTGCGACATGCAGAAAATGCCGGGCAAGATGCACCCCCCTGCTCTGTGCCTGTTTTTCGCCCTGCGGGCACGGCCGCTTCGTCCCCAGGTGCCTGGCCGCTTTCATCCCGGACGCCGCGGCCCACACAATCCGCATGCAGGCGCGGGCCGGTGGACATGACGAACCCCTCCGGCCCCCGCGGGGCGGAGGGTGTTTTGCACATCCGCTTCGCCGGAATCTTTTCCGCAACCGGGGCCTGGTCTGCTCCCCCGACGCTTTTCCCGTCAAAGCGCCTGAAGACGTGACCGTTTTCTTCCTGCCGCCCTGTACCGCCCCACATAGGGACAGGGCGGCCCGTTCCCCGGCCGGTCCGTTTCCCGGCGGTGAACCGGGATGCCCTCCGGGGACTTTGAAACGCCTGACCGCCTTCCGCCGGCGCTCCTCATGGAAAGCGTGTGAAGGGGATGGCCGTATCCGGCACGTCCGTCTGCCTTTCCTCCCTTTCCAGGCCTTCCCGGCAGACCGCACCGCAGATCTTCCCGATGTCCGCGGTCTTGCAGCACAATTCACCCGGCCCGTGTCCGGCAGCTCCGCGCTCCGGTCCGCGCTGTCAATGACCCCGGGGTTGGGGCCGATCATATGCCCCACCGTCCCTTCCGTCCAGCCGTACCCCGGCCCCCGCAGTCCGGACCGGCCGTTTCCTGCGGCCAGCCCGTCCTGGAACGCCCCGATCGTTTCGTACCGCAGCCCGTGCCGGTTCCGGCAAACAGCGCAGCAAGCTCCTTTCCGCCAAAGTGCAGATCCTTCGCCGATCCGCTCAGTGTCCCCGGTTGGAACCTTTGCCGGGCAATCCCTGCAGGTGGATAAGTGGATGCGAAATCCGGGAAATCCCCACGGAAAGCTTCCGGATAATGATTGCAGCACCATCCCGTTTGTGATACAGTCAGGCGAATCAGAAACGGGGAACGCTGCAGCATGCAGGCGGATCAGGGAAAGCCGCGTCAGATGCGCTTCATGTACGGATGGTCAGCCGCTGCAAAACGCCGGCCGGGGCGGCCCGCAGGTCCCCGGTCCTTTTCTTTTCGGCCTTTGGGTCCCCACTCTTTGGAGGTCCGTCCGGCGGGGGCACCCTTCCGACCTGAAGCGTATCCGCAGGGCACGGTCTCCCTCATTCCGGTTCCATGTCCGGCAGGACAGATACGCAGATGCGCGGCCGGAGGGTTCCCGCCCCCATCCGGGCCGCTGCAGGTCCCCCGAAAACCGGTTTCCGGAGGGGAAAACCGCATCAGGGAAGCCCTGACCCTGCGCACACAGACATCCGAAAGAAGGAAGGAAACTCATCATGCTCCTGTGGATCATCGCGGCGGCGGCCGCCTATTTCATCAAGGGGTTATGCGGCTTTGCCAACACCCTGGTCTTTACGTCCATTCTGAGCTTCAGCTCCTCCAATGCGGGCATTTCACCCGTCGACCTGCTGCTTGGCTATCCGTCAAACCTCATCCTCGCATGGAAAATGCGCAGAAGCCTGGACCCCCGGATCTGTGTTCCTCTGGCGGCAATGGTCCTGGCGGGGTGCGTTCCCGGCGCGCTTTTGCTCAAAAACGCAGATGTAGGGGCCGTCAAACTGCTGTTCGGGGGGATCGTCGCCGCCCTTGGCGCACAGATGTTTGCAGAAGAAACCCGCCGGAGGCCGCTTCGTTCCTCCGGGCCGGCACTGGTCATCATCGGCGTGACCGCGGGATTGTTATGCGGTCTCTTTGGCGTGGGGGCCCTGCTGGCGGCTTACGTCAGCAGGGTCGCAAAGACCGGCAGCGCCTTCAAGGCAAACATCAGCGCGGTGTTTATCGCGGAAAACACCTTCCGGATCATTCTGTACAGCGTCCTGGGCCTGCTCACGCCGGACACGCTGAAATCCGCGCTTCTGCTCATGCCCTTTGCGCTGTCCGGTCTTGCCGCCGGCATCCGCTGCAGCAGACATATCAACGAAGGCCGCGTACGGAAGCTGACCTCAGGAATGCTCTTTCTGTCCGGGGTTTCACTGATCCTGGCAAATCTGTCACCGGCCGGGCGCATCTGACGCGGCACGTGCCGGAGCAGGACCGACGCGGGGCGTTCCGCCCGCGCTGCGGGGCCGGAAATTTGCAGGGCGGATGCATGGAAGCGGGTCCTCCGCCCTTTGGGCATGCGCTCCCCCGCCGCCTTCGGCGGTGAGGCCTTCGCGCCTTTGGTGCAGGCGGCGAACATCCGGCCCTTCAGCTTCTGCCCCGCCGCAGCCTTTTCCGTTCCGCCCTCCTTAATAACAGGTGCCTGTCACTCTCACCACAGCGTCAATGTGGTTGGGGTGACAGGCACCGTGTTTTTCCGGGCGAAGCATCGGCCCCGGGGGGAGGAAAGCCCTGGCGGGTTCCCCGGTTTCGTTCATGCCGCCGGGCTGCCCGCCGGCCGGATGGCTGAATTCAGCCCCTATTGTCCGGCAATCACGCTTTTGATGATGCGCGCCTCAAAATCTTCCGCAGGGAGAGGACGGGCAAAATAATAGCCCTGCACCAGATCGCAGCCCATTTTTTTCAGCAGCTGCACCTGCGTGATGGTTTCCACGCCTTCCGCGATGACCGGGATTTTCAGATTGCTGCCGATGTTGAGGATCAGCTCCACCAGCTGGATATCCTTTTCGTTCTGCTCGATGTTCTTCACAAAAGCCATGTCCATCTTCAGAACATCGATGGGAATGGAGGACAGCATGTTCAGCGAGGAGTACCCGGAGCCGAAATCATCCATCTCGATCTTGTAGCCCTTGGCGCGCAGGCGCTGAATCACGCTTCCCAGCTGTTCGGCATCCTCGGTATAGGCGGACTCGGTCACCTCCAGATGCAGGTACTGAGGATGCAGGTCGTATTCGCTCATCAGTTCGTCCAGGGTCTGCTCCAGAGAGGGATCCAGCGCATCCACCCGGGAAAGGTTCACGGACACGGGGATGGTGACCCCGTACTGCTCCCGCCACTGTGCAATCTGCCGGGCCGTCTCCCGCCACACGTACTTGTCGATCTCGCTGATCTGTCCGTTGGCCTCAAAGACGGGGATAAAATCGCCCGGCGGAATCATGCCCAGTTCAGGATGCTGCCAGCGGATCAGCGCTTCCGCGCTTTTGAAGACGGGCGGTTCACTTTGAATATCATACTTCGGCTGGTAATACACCTTGAATTCCTTCTCGGCCAGCGCGCGCCCGAAATCATTGAGCAGGCGGTGCGTCAGCTCCTCCCGGATGCGCATCTTTTTGTCGTAGATCATCAGGTGCCTTTCCGTTGCGCGCACGGCGCTGCTGGCCGTCCTCGCCCGGTCAAACAGCCGCATCGGCTCGATTCACTCCTGCCAGGGGGCCACACCCATCCTCAGCCGGATATTGGCATTGGGGAACTGGTTCCTCAGCCCGTCCTGAAAGCGGTGCAGCAGCACGTAGTAATTCTCCTGCGGCACGCAGTAGATATCAAAACGGTCTCCCTCAAAACGTCCCCCGATTCCCTTCGTCTCGGCCAGGAACTTCCGGATCTCTCCGCCGAAGGTCTTGAGCACCCGGTCGCCGTATTCCCGGCCGTGGAGCTCGTTGACGGTATGGAACTGTTCAATGTTCATGACGACCGCATCCGCCTTCCGCGACGGATCGCTCTGATACAGGCGGCTGGCATATTCAAAGAAGAAGTTCCGGTTGTACAGTCCAGTCAGGGTGTCCGTCTCCACCGCGGAAATCAGCTTGCGCTCCTGGTTCTCCCTCCGCTCCGTCCGGATGATCCGCAGAAGCAGCGCAATGATGAACAGGGCAAGCGCGGACAATGTGGCCAGCACGCTGCCCACATTGTCCCTCAGGAAACTGCTGAAGGACACGCGTCCGGTACGGTAGGAATGGGACGTCAGGGAGGAATTGATCAGCGACATCGGGATGAGACGGCTGATTTTGTTGAGAATGGAATACAGGCAGTCGTCGTCCTTCCTGACGGCAAAGGAAAAGTCCACGTCCCTGCCGGTTGCAAGGGGGGACAGCCCGTGTTTCTCGTACAGGTCTTTCGTGCGGTTGAGACGGTAATTGTTGATCAGCACGCAGTCCGCCTCTCCCGCGGACACGGCCCTGAAGGCCGCCTCCCGTTCCTCATACGTGACGATCTTCCAGTCGGGGAAATAATCCTTCAGAAAGGTTTCATAATCCAGATTGCCGCCGCTCAGGGCCACCGTCATGGGCTGATCCACGGAGATGCCCTGCTGGTCCGCGGTCCGGACCGCCGCAAACAGCTCCGTGGATATATAGGGATCCGTAATGATCACGCCAAGCTGTTCACCGTCGTAGGAGCTGAGGTTGACCGGGAACATGCAGTCGATCTCCCCGCGCAGGAGCGCGGAAATGCCCTCCTGCGTGGATGCGTAGCCGCGGGTCTCAAAGCTGAGAACCGCATTCTTCTCGCAGGTTTTCGCAAAGTTCAGCATATCCGACAGCGTCCCCTCAAGCGACTGCGTTTTCTCGTTTCTGCCGCAGAAGGGGAGATAGTCCGTCATGTACCCCACACGGATGGTGCCGTGCGCCTGGAACCAGGCCAGCTCGTCCTGGGTCAGAAAGCCGGTAAGTCCGCTGGCCCTGTGGAACTTTGCGGTCATCTCCTCATTGAAATCCCGGTTGTCCTCCAGAATGCGGTTCATGGCGGCGTCCAGCTCGCGCTTGATATCCGGACGGTTCCGGTTCACACCGAAGAAGGATTCCGCAAAGCCCACCTTGCAGATGGGCAGCACATCCGCGGAGTTTCCATAGGTATCCAGCGTCACAAGCGCGTCAATTTCGCCGCTCTCCAGCATGGCAAACAGCTCCGGCGTCCTGACCGTCAGCTCTCTGATTTCCGGATGGACGTCGTAATCCTCCGCCCATTGGACAAAGAGCTGCTCCTGAATGCTGTTTTTGTTGACGCCCACAACCTTTCCGTCCAGGGTGGAAAAATCATCCGGCCTGATCTGCGTATTGTCAGGGGAGATAAAGACATGGTAGTCCTCAGAGCCCATGCGCAGCGCGGAGTAGAGGATCTTCTCACTGCGCGCCTCGGTATAGGACACGTCGCTGAGCAGGTCGATCTCCCCCGCCATCAGCATTTCCAGCAGCTCGGACCAGCTGCCCTCCACGTATTCATAATCCCAGCCGGTAAAGGTGGCGATGCGCTGCTGGTACTCATAGCCGTAGCCGGAGCGTCTTCCGAACTGGTCCTGATGGTGGAAGGCGGACTCATACCATCCCACGCGCACGGTCTTCCGGCTTTTTTGCGCACACGCGTCAAAAGGCATCCATACAGAAAATGCCGCCGCAAGAACAATCAGTAGCACTGCAGCCTTACGCATGCGGTAAAAGCCTGTGTTTTCTGACAACATTTCCCCGTTCACTCCTTCAAGCACTCAATGAATTCCCGTATTTTGCCGTTTCAGTTCCCCGCCGGGCCCGAAGCAGCGCACCTTTCCTTCAGGTCGCTCTTGTTCTCATACATGTTCTGATCCGCCCGTTCAAACACGCTTGCCACGTTTTCGTCGCCGTTGTATTTGGACATGCCGCAGGCAATGACGATCCCGCCCGTGGCAATCGCCCTGGCGTTATGGTCGCCCATTTTCCCGATCAGCTCTTCGATGGATTCGTAATCCGCTTCCCGGGCCACCGCGACAAATTCATCCCCGCCGATGCGGAACACGGGACTGCGCTTGAAAATGCCGCAGATGATCCGGCAGGCTTCCCGCAGGTACTGGTCCCCCGCCTTGTGTCCGGCCGTGTCATTGACCTTCTTCAGGTCGTTCACGTCGAGGATGACGATGGCAAATTCCGATACGCGGTGCTCCGCAATCTGGGTATCCAGCTGTCCCTCCGTTTCCAGGTAGGCATGCCGGCTCTTCACGCCTGTCAGCGCGTCAATGTTGGCTTCCCGCTGGGCCTGGGCGAGGCGCCTTTCATATTCCTCCTCCTGCCGGATTCTGGCGTCAACATCCATGACGCCCACGATCAGGCGCGGGCCCTCCTTTTCCTCGACGATGGCCGCGCGCAGCTGCGCATGGTGCGGCTTCCCCTCCAGCATGAGGCGGTAGCCGACGGAAAAGATGCCGTGGCGCCGGATCTCCTCCAGCACGTTGTCCTTTGTCAGCGCTTCAAGAACGCGCTTCTGGTCCTCCGGACAGATCACGTGCCGGACCTGATTCCTGGAATCCGTAAAGAAATCCGTTCCTTCCCTGGGGCTCGCCAGATTCTTAAAGCTGTTTGTCGAGCTGTATTCGTGATAGTGGCAATTCTCCGGATCGACGGAATACAGGCCGATGAAGTCGCCGGCAAGCGCTCTGAGGCGGGCATAGGCGATCTCCTCCTCCTTTACCCGCTCCGCCGCAAGGTGCTGCTTCACTTCCTCATCGACATCCGCGATTGCGATGATGATGAAGCGCCTGTCGTCCTCCATGCGGGAAACCTTCATTCTGACGTACATCGGCCCGTGGTCCGTCATCAGGCGGTACTGCATCATGAAGACATTGCTGTTCTCCAGGGCTGCCAGAAGGTTTTTGCGTTCCATCGCCCTGGCAAACTCGGCGCGGTCATCGGGATGGACAAATTCATTGACTTCGATCTGGCATTCCTCAAAGAAGTGCCAGCCGCGCCGGGTCTCGGTCAGCGCCTGGTGCTCGCCGTTTGTCACGTATTCGATGTATTCGTCCGTATCCAGATTCACATAATACATATCCGTGTAGTTGCGCGCCAGCGTCTGGGCAATGTGGGTATAGATGATGCCGGTTCTCCGGGCCTTCTCATAGGCCTCCCTGGACGTGGCGATCTCGCGCCGGATGCGCACCATGTCCGTCATGTCCTGGCAGATGCCCAGCAGGCACTGGCGGCCGGAGGCGTCCGTGTATTTGAGCTTGGTGGTCTGGACCTGGTGCCGGTTCCCGTTGACGTCCTGGGCGTCTTCCACGAAGATGTAGGGGGTATCCATGGAAAGGGCGATCCTGTCCTCTTCCTCGAACCTGGCGGCAGTCCGGGCGTCAAAGAGCTGCGCGGCGGTCTTGCCGATGATCTCCTCCAGCCTCTCCCTGCGCGCATACCTGACAAAAGCCTGGTTGCACGCCAGATACACGCCGGTTCCGGCGTCCTTGGTGAAGTTCATTCCGGGCATGTTGTCCAGAAGCGAGGCGATGGTCTGCTTGAGCTCCGCGATTTTCTTCGCCTCATCCAGCAGCCGCCTCTGCTCATGGGCGGTCCGCTCCGCCTTCAGCTTCTGCAGCAGCAGGAAAATGATGACCGAAAACACCGCAATGAGTGAAAGCATGAAAGCTCCCCAGTGATCCTTCAGGAACCGCACGACGGAGATCTTCCGGTCAGCATGCATATAGGAGGCCAGCGATGAGTCCGTATCGCTGCTGTCTGTCGCGACAGCGATTTTGTTCAGAATGAAATACAGCTCCCTGTCCGCCCTCCTGACCGCAAAGGACAGGGGCATCGTCTCGCCGGTGGGGATGGAGAAGAGGCGCAACCTCGTGATGGTCTCCTCCGCGGCGGGCATTCTGTAGGCGCTCACAAGGATGCAGTCCGCGTCCCCGGAGGCGACCGCGGCGAAGCACATCCCGGCATCGGCATAGGTTTTCCTGACGGACGCCGGGTACTCGTGCATGATGAACGTTTCGATGTTCAGATCATCGGCGATAGTCGCAAAGGTGATGCTGCTGTCCCGCGACAGGCGCTGCTGACCGGATGCGCGCACCACGGCGTTCATCTCCGTCTTCATGGCCGGGGCGGTCAGCCGCACGCCGTGCCCGGCGGAATCATGGGAGCTCAGGTTGACAGGAAATACGCAGTCAATCTCCCCCGCCTCCATCGCTTTGAGCGCGTCCTCCGTGGAGGGATAGGGACGGGTCTCGAACTGAAGGTTGTAGCGCCTCAGATGATTGGCCCCGTGGGTCAGATAATCTCCCAGCGCGCCGGTCAGTTTGCCCGTCTCCTTGTCGGCATCGCAGAACGGCAGACAATCGTCCCGGTATCCGATGCGGATCGCGCCGTGGGCCTTCAGCCAGTCCTCCTGCCCCGCGGTCAGATAGATATTCGTGTTTGTATTGTAATTGCTGTTTTCGCTGATTCTCAGCCTGAAATCCGGGTCTTCATCCTGGATCCCGGACATCGCCATGTTCAGTTCAGCAAGCAGATCCGGCCTGCTTTTGTTGACGGCGTAGAAATACTCCGACGCGCCGACTCTGAAGACGGGGACGATCTTCTGCTCGGAGCCGAAGGAGTAGACGGTTGTATATCCGTCGATCTCCCCCCGCGTGAGCATCTCCAGGGATTCCGTCTCCCCGACGTCCAGCGGGACGATTTCGACGCTCAGCCCGTTCCTTTCCGCCCACTCCCTGAGGAAGCCCTCCTGGATACTGCCCGCATTGACGCCGATCCGCTTCCCGTTGAAGGAAGCGGGATTCTCCGCCGTGATCTCCCGGTTCTCCGCGTCGATGTAGATATAGTAGGCCTCCGAACCCATGGGCAGATCGGGGAAGGACATGTACTGCGTCCTCTCCGGCTTGAAGGAGACGTCGCTGAGCAGATCGATCTCTCCGTTTTTAAGCATCTGGAACAGGTTCGACCAGCTGTCCTCCACATACTCATACGTCCAGCCCGTGTACGCGGAAATCTTTTCCTGGTACTCGACGTCGATTCCGCAGCGTCGTCCAAACTCATCCCAGTAACAGAAGGATGAATCATACCATCCGACGCGCACAACCTTCTCATCCGGCTCCTGTGCAGCTGCCGCGAAAGGCATGAGCATGGTCATCAGGGCCATCGCGCACAGCAGGAATGTCAGGGGTCTCCTCATGATTCGTTGATCTCTCATGGCTCTTCTCCCTTACCTCTTCCTCATGTTTCCAAGGAACGCATGAACTGTCTCCGCATGCTTCCTTTTCAGCTGAATCCGGATGTCCCGCGCAGGTGAAGGTTCCGCTCTCCGCCCGGGACAGGGGTTCCCTTCGGTATCCCCCGCCGGGTCCTCCCCGCCTGGGGCCGGGCGGGCGCTCCCGCCTTTTCAGGGGGTCTTCTTCCTGTCAGCAAAACGGTTCCCTTCCTTCCCTGCCGGTTTCTGTTTTTCCCCGGGTTCTTCCTCTTTTCGGACTTTCTCCGGTCCCGGGGCGTTTTCCCTTTTTCTCCCGCCTGCGGTTCTCCCGGGGCGGCGCCGGAGGACGGATCCCCGCACCGCTGCCCGGCGGTGCGCGGCGCATGCCGGAGACGGCGTTTCCCGCCATGCGCATCCGGGCCGGAAGGCCTGAATTGCCCTGTGCCGGGTCCGTTGTCCTTCATTTACCTGTCCGGCCGGGGCAGCGTTTCTCCTGTTACTCGGTCATACATATTGTACCACCTTGCTGTTGCGATGACAACGGAATCTGGCCGGTGTTCCCCTCATCTTCGGATGTTTTTCCTCTCCGGATCCTGACCTTCACGGCGATTCCCGGCCGGTCCCCTCCGCCTGGCAGGGACGGGATCGGCCCCGGCAACTCAGAATCCGACCTGTCTCTGGCCCCCGCTGTCCGCCTTCTCCCATCCTCTTCCGGCCAGGCGCATATCCCGCGGCCAGCTTCTGCTCCCCGCAGGACCATTTCATCCGCCGCTTCGCCTGGGGTTCCCGCATCATGGCTTTCGCCCACGGACGGAAACTCACCGGCCTGCAGGCACGTGGATCCCGGGCCGCAGACAGTTTGTGCATGCCCTCCTGATCTGTTGCCGGCTGTTTTGACGATGTCCCTGACAAGGGGCCGCCTGACATCCGGCTTTTTCCGGATGTGCCCCGTGGATTTGCCGGCCGGAGTCCCTCCTCCCGGCGTCCGGGGCCACCTCCCCGGTTCCGCGGGGTCCGCCGCCAAACCCGGATCCTCTCCTTCAGGCCTCAGGATTCTGCGGCAAAGCCCCTCCGTCCCCTCGGCCGCGTCGACCCGCGGGCCCCTCGCTGCCCCGTCAACCTGCTGCATGCGGCACAGCGCACCGGTCGTCCTGCCCTCATGTCTTTTCCGGCCGGTCCCTTCCCGGGCCCGCTCCCCTCCCGGCATGCCGCCAAAGCCCCCTGTCGCCGCATCCGGGCATTCCGGTCCTTTGAAAGAAACCGCCGCAGCGTCATCTCCGGCATTGACGCCCCGAAGGATGCCGGGTATGATCTTTTGCAGCACCGGGGGCTCCCTGATCGGGGAGGAAAACAACCCGGTTTTTCCAGGAGGGCACCATGCCGGAAAATCATCTTGAGAATACAACGAACCAGGAGTCCCTGTTTTTGAACGAGCATCTGATGACCCTGGCCTGTGTGCTGGTCACGCTCACGAGCCTGGTCTCCATGGTTTTGGGTATTGCGCAGAAGGATTCCTTCGCCGTCTTCGAAGTCCTGGTCAGGCTGGTCACGGCCGTCGCCATGTACCTGTCCTTCAGGTTCTATAAGTGGGATGTGGCAAAGGGCCTCATGGGCGGGGTCCTGTTCTGCCTCATGTACCATGAGGCCCACCTTGTCATTGACAGGCTCTGGGGGGAACAGGATTTTGACATCTACCTTGTTTCCGGCATCCAGGGGAGCCTCTACCTGTCGGCAGCCGGCATGACTTTCCTGATGACCGTCATCATCACCATCAACCACTTTTTTATCAATTACGCGTCTCACGGCAATCCCAAGGATGTGATTTTCAACCGCATCGCCATCTTTTTCAAACTGGCCGTGGGCGTTCTCCTCGTTGCCTCCAACAGCCGTCTCGGCCTTCCGTCCTCCGTGCTGTGGAGAAACGCCCTGCAGTCCCTGACGGATATCTTCCTGATTCTCCTTCTGGTCACCATAGAGTCGCATTTTGATTTCTTCAACACCATCCGCCGGGACCTGCATATCCTGAAACGCGAAGGGAGAAAACACAGATGAGCCTGCGAGAGTACATGCAAGGAATCTGGCTGATGTCCATGACCCTTTTGTCCCTGTTTGCATTTACCGTGTTTTTTGTCGCCCAGATGTGGCTGAACCTCCTGTTTGCGGTCTATCTGGGGCTGGCGCTCATGCAGGGCGCGGCGCTGATCATTTACCTTTGGGGGCCCGAAAAGCTGAAAAGCAGGTTCCTGAAGGTCCTCTACCGGATTTTTGCGGCATCGTCGCTGCTCGTGATCCCGACCTTCATCTTCATTTTCATGGGCCTTGTCTCCCAGTACCACGTGCCCATCCCGGAGAGCATCCCGGCCGCGTCCATGCCGGCGGAAGAGATCCTGCCGGCGGAGCGGACCGTGGTTTACAATACCGGTACGGTTTTCGTGATTTTTCCGCAGTATTCCGATGTTGAGCTGGTGTGCGGGAACCGCCCGTCAAAGTCCGATGAAACCATCACCTGGTGCAGCGGAGCCGCATTTCAGCATGCGGTCAGCCTGGGCTTTACCCAGGAAAACGTCGAGGGCGATCACGCGGTCAAAGGCACCCTGTACCAAAGCCCCTACAACAAGGACAGCTTTGCGGCCTTCACCTGCAGCAGCGGCGTTTTTTCCTTCGATTTCGATCATCCCCGCGAAGCCATCCAACGGGCCGCAGAAGCCGGCGGGAGCGGATTTATGCAGTTCGGCCTGATCCGGAACGGCGAAACCGTCATGAATGTCTCCCGGCCCAGGGCGCGCTGCTACAGAACCCTGGCGGAGCTCAACGGGAACCTGTGCATCATCGATTCCGTGAACATGCTGCTTTTTGAGGATTTTATGGCGGAGCTCCACCGGCTCGGGGTCACAAACGCCCTGTACATGGATATGGGAGCCGGCTGGAACTATTCATGGTACAGGAATGCGGCGGGCAGCGTGGTGACCCTTTTCGGGCTCCCGGTTCCCTGGTCCCATAACTGGGTGGTCTTCAGGAAATAGCCCCCTCAGGTCCCGAATCCGGGTCCCCGGTGCCGGGGGCCCTTCTTCTTTTCCCTATTGAAAACGCCCTCTTCACGCTTCATTCAGGGATTTGGGCCGCATTCCTCCCCTGCGCGACGCGGGACTGCGCCGCAGGTCCCTTCTCCGGACGCGCATGCGGGTCTTTTTCTGACGGGTCACAGGGATTTTCCCTGTTCTTCCGTCTCACCTGTCAGATTGCACGACAAATGATTCCAAATCCGGCCAAAAATTGCAAATGAAATGATTCTCCCGGGAAAGCAGGAGCCGTGCCACAAACTCCAAATGGACTTGTGGCACGGCTTCTGGCATGATAAAAGGAAGAAAAGCTCGTATCTTTTCCTCCAAACGCTCCCTATACCCCACCAGACATGAGAGGAACAGGAGAAGCACTCATGTGATAACACAGATCGCAGGAAATGAAACCATCCTGCATGTTTACTCCAACACATACTCTATTCAGGCGATTATCGATCAAGATTACGGCAACGACGGTATGGAACGCCATAAAAACGTTTTTCTCCAATACACTCACCGGAATCAAGACGACCTTGCACTATCGTCCTGTTTGTGCGAAACTTCCAGAAAAAACTCACAACTCATGAGTCGCAATTTGAATGACAATGTCGTATAATTGTCTTACAAAGCCGAAGGGGGTAAGCGCAATGGCGACTTCATTATTGCAGGTCAGAGTGGAAGATTCTCTGAAGGATCAAGCGGCAGCGGTCTTTGAAAATTTAGGCATCGACACATCAACTGCTGTCAGAATGTTTTTGAAACGCGCTGTTATGGAGAATGGAATTCCTTTCAGAATGACATTG
>CACYCQ010000174.1:0-3515 GCA_902772995.1 uncultured Eubacteriales bacterium | reverse complement strand
GGTGTGACCATCACCTGCAGTGCTTTGCAGGAGGACATGTCCGTGCTGATGCCCTACCATCGGGTCACCGGGCGCATACAGGATGTCAGCACCCTGACCCTCTATCCTGTATCCGGATGGAAGCAGGCAGGCCCGGGGGAGCTCATTGCCGCCTTTACCACCTATTACAACCGTACGCCGGACAGTATCAAGGAGCAGGGTCGCCTGTTCAATATCCAGCTGGCCATCAAGAAGCTGGGAATGGTCACGGTGGAGAGCCAGGGGGTCTTCCAGTTCAACGATTACTGCGCGCCCTATACCCATGGAAACGGCTATGAGCTGGGCCCCATTGTCAATTATGTCTCCTCTAAAAAGACGGGGTATGGCGGAGGCGTGTGCCAGGTCAGCACCACGCTGTATGATGCCCTGCTTCAGCTGCCTGTGGAAATCGTGCGCCAGCAGGTGCATTCCTCCTACGGCATATTCTATGCGCCGCTGGACATGGACGCGGCGGTGGGAGCCGGCAATCTGGACCTGAGGTTCCGCAATGTGCTGGATTATCCCGTCGTGCTGGTCTTTGACACCGAATTTGGCGTGCTGACGGTGCGTATTTTCAGGGGGAACAGATGAAAAAGCGATATCTGTGGCCTTTGGCATTCTGCCTGCTGATGCTTCTGTGCGCTGCGGTACCGGCTGACGAGGAGGAAATCCCGGATTTTCGGGGCCTGATCGGAAAGAAAATGACGGTGTATGCCTGGCCCCGCAACAACTCGCCGAGTGTTGGCCGGGTTGAACCCGGCATGGATGTGAGCATACTGGAGAAAGGGAGGACCTGGACGAAGATCGTCCTGGGAAACCGGTCCGGATACGTGAACACCAAGTTCGTGGAACTGGTCCAGCGCAAGGATCCCTACGAGGGAAACATGCCCGGAGTCAATACCCATATGGCCATGGGAAGGGCAAAGAGATCCACCAGCTTTTTGCCATATGGATTCAAGTATTCCATTGCGGTGGATGAAGGGACCGCCATCGGGCTGCATGAACTTCGGAACAGCAAGGCGTACTTTCCCTACCGCCGTGAAAAGGGGGATGCCCATCTGCCGGAGGAGGTGCTGGACATCGAGCCCTATGTGCCATGGAACGAAGCCATGCCCGGAGATCTGCTCTACGCCTTTTCCACTTTTTATTCCATGAGCGGCAAGAAGGAGGGAAACCTCAACCGCGTGTACAACATCGATCTGGCCTGCGGTTTCCTGACCCATATCCGGATTCCTGTCAACGGCACATTTTCCTTCAACAGCGTCTGCGGTCCCTATGACGAAACGAAGGGGTACCGGACCGCGCCGATTCTGGCGGGGGAAAGCAAGATGGGGTATGGCGGAGGGGTGTGCCAGGTGTGCAGCACCATCTACAACATCGTCCTGCGGCTCCCGCTGGTGGTGGAGGACATGAACTGGCATTCCCAGGGCGGAGTCAGCTATCTGCCTGCCGGCTTTGATGCCACTGTCAGCAACACCAAGGACATGGTTTTCAGAAATACGCTGCCTTTCCCGCTCCGCCTGGAAATGGAAGCCAGAAACGGGATCATGACAGCAATGCTCTACCGTGCGGAGGAGGAAGGATATGCGGATACTGCTCAGCAATGATGACGGCATCCTTGCGCCGGGAATTCTGACGCTGGCGGAGGTGTGCCACCGCGCGGGCCATCAGGTCATGGTGGCCGCTCCGGACCGGCAGCGCTCTGCGGCAGGACACAGCATGACCATTCTGCCGACCCTGCGGGCCCGCAGGGTCGACCTGCCGGGGACGCTTGGCGCATTTGCCGTGGAAGGGACTCCCGTGGACTGCGTCAAACTGGGGCTGAGCGTTCTGTTTCCCGAGACAGACCTGGTGATTTCCGGCGTCAATGAGGGATATAACTCAGGGATGGATGTGCTCTATTCCGGGACTGTGGCTGCGGCTCTGGAGGGGGCCATGATGGGGAAACCCGCCATTGCGATTTCCACGGGTGTCGAGGCGGAAGGAGGTCCGCCCTATCTGCAGGCGGCAAAACTGGCGGTCAGCGCCATCCGCTGGCTGGAGCAGATGCCTCTTCCGCCCATGTCCATGCTCAATCTTAACTATCCCGGGACCGTCTGCAGGGGATTCCGCTTTGCCCGTCGGCTGTATCCCGGGTCCTATGTCAACAACTATACCCGGGAAGGGGAGCCGGAGGGTGACCTCTATACGTTTCACCTGGACGGCTACAAACCGCGGCCGAAGAAAATGCCGGATACGGACGATTTCCTTCTCTCTGAAGGTTACGCCACGGGGACGATCCTCAGCTATGATATGACGGATCATGACAGGACAATCGCAATGGAGAGCAAAATAGCGGCCGTTATCCCCAAGTAATGCATTTTCTGTTCTCTTTTCTTGCGTTTTCTGCATTCTTTTGCTACAATGGCGGCAAAACATGAGACATAGGGGAGTTTGCCATGCATGAGAATATGCAGGAACTGCTGCGGCAGCTGAACAAGTCCGGAAAGCGCCTGAGCAAGGGACACCGCCAGATTGCGGAATATATCGTCGAGCACTATGACAAGGCGGTGTTCATGACCGCCTCCAAACTGGGGGAAGCGGTCAAGGTCAGCGAGTCTACGGTGGTGCGATTTGCCACCGCCATGGGTTATGAAGGCTATCCGCAGCTGCAGAAGGCGCTCCAGGAACTCGTGCGCCAGTGGCTCACCGCGGCCCAGCGCTTTGAGATGATCAGCGACATGGAGCACTCCCAGGTGCTGGGAACCGTGCTCCAGTCGGATATGCAGAATATCCGGGTGACCACCGACGAGATTGACAAGACGGTGTTTGACGAGGTGGTGACCCGGATCGATGAAGCCAGGGACATCTATGTCATGGGCCTTCGCTCCGCGGCACCTATTGCCCAGTTTCTGGCTTACTACCTGAATTTTATCTTCAACAATGTCCGCATCGTATCGGAGGCCAGCGGAGATGTGTTCGAGCAGATCAGCCGTATCAGCGACAGGGATCTGCTCTTTGGCATCAGCTTTCCCCGGTACTCGACGCGGACCATCGAGGCGATGTCCTTTGCAAAGAAACGGGGGGCATCCGTGGTTGGCCTGACAGACGGACGCATGTCGCCTGTATTTACCAACAGCACCCTGTGTCTGACAGCCAGAACGGACATCTCCTCCTTTGTGGATTCCATGGCGGCTCCCCTGTCGGTGATCAATGCCCTGATCGTGGCACTGGGGCTCCGCAGAAAGGAAGAACTCCGGGAGCACTTCCGCCTGATGGAAGGCATCTGGGAGGAATACAGAGTCTATGTCGGAAAAGACAAATAGCCCTCAGCCGGACGTGGTGGTGGTGGGCGGAGGCGCTGCGGGGATGCTGGCCGCGCTGTTTTCAGCACGCGGCGGCGCGCAGACGCTGCTGCTGGAGAAAAATGAAAAGCTGGGCAAAAAAATCTACATTACCGGCAAGGGCAGGTGCAATCTGACCAATACCGCGCAGAATGAGGACTTTTTTGCCCAGGT
>CACYCQ010000173.1:0-19414 GCA_902772995.1 uncultured Eubacteriales bacterium | reverse complement strand
TCCATTTGGTGTATTGTGTGATGACTGCTTCCCTCCAAGACTCAAATAATGTGCAAAATCAGACTCATATAATTTGTCATCTGACAGACAGGACAACAGACGCACACTGGTGGAAACAGACGGGTGGAGAAGGGAAATCAAATCAGAAAGATCAGTGCAGGAAGAGTGCTGTCGGTTTGCCTCAAAAATATGCGGGAAAACCTGAAGGTGCGGGGGAAAGCCGCACAGGCAATGGATAGAGTTCCTGAGGAATTACGCTTGCAACAGAATATCCAAAGAAAAAAGAAGCATGCCATGTGCATGCTTCTCATAGATCTTGCAGAATCAGGCTTTGTTGATCTCCTCGATGGCGCTGTCAAACAAAGCATTGACTTCGGAGGACGGTTCCTTGGAGAGGATGGAGACCAGATAGGCAGCCAGGCCTCCAATGATGAAACCAGGGATGATTTCATAGATTCCTGTACCCGGGAGGAAGACCAGCCAGAGGATATCTACGACAGCGCCGCAGACAATCCCTGCAACTGCGCCGGAGAAGGTCATCCTCTTCCAGAAGAGGCTGAGCAGAATAACAGGGCCGAATGCCGCGCCGAAAACGCCCCAGGCATTGGAGACCAGACTCATGATTGAACCGGCGTTGGGATTGGAAGCGATGATCAGGGCAATGAGAGCGATCACGAGTACTACAACGCGGCCGGTCCACAGCATTTCATGGTCTTTGGCCTGATTCTTGCGGATAACAGGTTTGTATACGTCACTGGCGAAGGCAGAAGCCGCGGCCAGAAGCTGGCTGTCAGCCGTGGACATGGAAGCAGCCAGTATGGCGGAGAGCAGAATACCCGAGATGATGCCGGGGAAGATCTTGCGGACCATGGAGATAAAGACGAGGCTGTCAGCATGAATGGCTTCGTCAAAGCCGAGGAACAGTCTTCCGATGACACCTACCAGCACGGCAAAGATCAGAATCAGCGTGGTCCAGGTGATGCCGATCTTCGCGGACTTCTTCAGGGATTTTTGAGATTCCACGGACATGAAGCGGATGATGATGTGCGGCATGCCAAAGTAGCCAAGTCCCCATCCGAGACCAGAGATAACGTCCTGGAAGCTGGCAAAGGGATTCATGAAATTCGCCGGAAGCGCGGTCGCCTCAGAAGCGGCAGGAAGCATGGTTGCAGCAAAGATCGGAGCAATCAGCAATGCGCCCAGCATCAGCAGGCCCTGAAAAAAATCCGTCCAGCAGACGGCGGAAAAGCCGCCGAGGAAGGTATAGCAGATGATGATCAGAGCCGCGAGATACATGGCTACATTGGCATCCATGCCAATGACCGTGCTGAAAAGGGTGCCTGCAGCCTTAATGCTGGAGGCGGCATAGATGGTATACGCAAGAAGGAAAATTACCGCGCAGATGATCTGCAGGGCAAAGGAAGAGGACCTGAAACGCTTGGTCAGATACTGCGGGATGGTGATGGCATCATCCGCCTTGATGGAGAACACTCGGAGGCGAGGCGCTTCAATGACCCAACTGATGGCATAGCCGATGGCCAGACCTACGGCGATCCAGACCTGGGACAGGCCAAGTGCATAGACGGAAGCAGGAAGACCCATCAGAACCCATGCGCTCATATCCGATGCACCGGCAGACAGTGCGGAAACCCAGGGCCCCATGCTGCGGCCGCCCAAGAAGTAATCCTTTTCTCCGCCGTTTTTGCTTTTGATGAAAAAGTACACGCCGATGCCGATCATTAATGCGAGATAAATAACAAAGACGATGATTTCAGATGTGCTCTTCATAAATGGAATGACTTCCTTTCTGTTTTGTGTTGCAGGGCGCATTATAACAGAAAAGAAATTAGACTGAAATACAGAATGAATTATAGAATGAAGTCTATACTTAAATCTTTGAAAGTGCAAAAATCTCTTATAATATCAATAAAAATTAGCTGTACGAATATTGTACGATTTATGCCTCGATTTACATGCTATAAAAAAAGAATTCTCTGTGCCCACGAACAGCAGCAAGGCTAACCTGCATACAAATGTGAAATCGGAAGGCCGAAGGTCCTTTGTCGAGGACCCGGGAGGCGCCGTAGCGTGAATGCTCAATGAAGGAAAACTCCGAAACCATAGAATCAGAAGAAACACCCCCTGAAGAGCTTTCAGGGGGTTCCTGCCGGAAACACCGGAAACCGGGGCCCGCATTCATGAGCCTATTGAGCCCCTTTCCTGAATTGTACGGATGCCTGTATTGATGAGAACACGTTCTCTTATTTGAAGTTCTGGTCGAGTCGAAGTACGTCCGCGTCTACAAGAGTGCTATAAGAAGGATACCACTGCTTGATTCTCCTGTGGCTTCAGGCAAGAAAAAAGGAGACTCTCTAGAAACTGATCACTCTTGATGGTGGAAACCTCAGTCAGTTTGGAATGGCACCGGAGAAGGGAAAAACGCCAATGGCAAAGAAGAGAACTGACCCGGGAAGAAACGCCGTGTCTGCGGAAGAACCCTTCGGCAATTCCTATCCTTTGCAGCTGAACCAGCGCCAATTGACCCTCGTTCCCCGAACGCTTTCTGGCGCGGCGTTCAGACGAAGTCCCGGTTTAAGCCCCGAGTCCTTCATCAGGAACATCTGTGATCAGCCTCGGCCCATTTGTGTGGATCTTTGTGCCTCCATTCTGGCAACCATTTCGTCTGTTTCAGGGTGATGGAGGGGAAGATGTGGGAAGGATATACCCTTGCAGCAGGACAGGCAGGATCTGGGAAGCCTGTTGTGTCAGGCTGTAGCTGCCGCCGTTCAGGCACCATTCATACAGCAGAGCGCGTTCAAGCATGGCATATGCTGAAACGATCTGATTGGCGGACAGGCGGGGAAGAAGTTCACCACGTTCCTGGCCCTTTTTGACCAGTTTGTGCAGCAGCCGGAAATACGTTCTGTTTCGATTGAGCAGATGTCGCTCGCCCTTGGTGATCAGTTGAGAAGAAAGCAGCTGTGCCAGCAGCTCAAGAGAAATACTGTTTTCAATCATGGAAAAAAGCTCGCGGTTCAGCAGAAGCAGAGCATCCATGACGGGAAGGTCCTCGGGAAGCTGTTCCTGAAGCTCCTCATATTTTTCGTCAAATAGGATGGAGAGGGAGCCCAGGAGTGAATCCTTTCCCTCAAAGTAATGATAAAAAGAACCCTTGGAAGTTCCGGATTCGAGAATGATGTCTTCCACTGTGGTATCATCATATCCCTGTTCGTAAAAAAGTTTCCAGGCTGTACTGACTATTTTTCCCTTTGTGTTTCTGCCGGTCTTCTTTGGCATGTTCTTCCGCCTCCCATCTCCTTTGAGGGTAGTCTACAGAATGTGAAAAAGCCGGTCAAGGGGAAAAGGAAGCTCCCGTTTTCATCAGAAGGGATGACAGCCTGACGAATATGGGCCATCTGTCATTCATCTGATGCTCCTGGAGACGTCAGGGCCTTGCAACAGGTACGCCGGGATGCTCTGAAGTTGTCCTTCTTCAACAATGCGGGAAGACAGGCACATCCCGAGGACGACAGAAACATTAGTCCGCTGGTTAAACCCAGTAATGAAAGTTGACTGTCCGGTAATCCCGAACGGCGGGGGGCGGTTATGCAGGCTGATCTATTGAAAATAACAGCGTTGACGTACTGTTCACCTAAAATGGAGCAGGCATAGCGTCAAAACTTTAATGGATATATAATGAATAAAACGATACAAGTCTCTGTTTTTTCATGTCAGGAAACCCGGAAGGCGAGATGTGCCAGGTCACGAAGAATCAATCAATGAACGTGACAAAGAACTGGACAGCTCACAAACCCTTTGCCGGGACATGCAAAGAAAAGAGCTCTGTGGAAGACATGTCAGGAGAGAAGGAATCTGAAGGCAGGACATTCCCCGAAGATCAGGGATGAAAAAGAGCAGGAAAGGGGACCTTCTTTATTGGACATATGCAGGGAAAAGCACTGGCAGCCTAGGTGAACATACAATCCTGACCTTATCCATGAATCATGGTCATGGATTTCCAGAACCCGCATTGATCCTCCACATCTGAAAGTTCATTTGACACTGTTCCGTAAATGTCGCCGCCCTGAAACGGGAAACCATCTTCAACTTGACATGACGTGCAGCTCAGGGGTCTTCCCGTCATATGGGCCCTTCCTGTATGGCCTCGGACATTGTACAGGGTGCAGGGCTGGTTACAGGCAGCTTTGTGTGTGACCATGCGCTGTGGTTGTTTCAGGCAATCGACACGAGGTCTCTGAAAAAAGAAATTGGCATTTTATGTGGATATGACAGGAAAAGTATGGTAAACTATTATATGCAGATATTCCTGCGATCAACAAACAATTGAGGAGGAAAAAAACATGTGGATTGTGATTCTTGTAATTATTGCGATTCTTGCGGTTCTGATAATCGGAGGGTATAACGGTCTTGTCAGAATGCGCAATCAGGTTCAGGAAGCGTTTTCGACCATGGACGTGTATCTGAAAAAACGTGCTGACCTGGTTCCCAATCTGGTCAATACGGTGAAGGGATATGCAAGCCATGAGGCGGAGACCCTGACAAAGATCATCGCCCAGCGCAACAGTGCAACCACCACTGCAGACAAGCTGGATCAGGAAAACAAAATGTCCGGAGCGATCCGTTCCATTTTTGCTCTGGCGGAGAATTATCCGGATCTCAAGGCCAATACCAACTTCATCGACCTGCAGCAGCAGCTTGGCAAAATTGAAGATGATATTGCCAACGCCAGAAAGTATTACAACGGCTGCGTGAAGCAGTTCAACAACGGCTGCATGACCTTCCCCAACAACCTGGTTGCAGGCATTTTCCACTTTGTCCCCGCAGACATGTTCAATGTGGATGAGCAGGACCGTCAAAATGTGAAGGTGGAATTCTAATGAGAATGAAACGCGCAGTTTCGGCATGTCTGCTTGCCTTGCTGCTGCTTTTGTGCGCCACTGTCCTTGCAGATGATGGATTCATTATCCGGGATGAGCATTTTGAGGGCACTCTCAGCAAGGACAATGTGATGCATGTGGAGCTCTCGATGGACATTGACTATCTAGAGCCGAGGCACGGTCCGCTTCAGTCGGTCCGGACAAGCTTTGAGGTCGGTACAGATGCGCCGGAAATCGGCGGCAAAGGTGTCATGTCCTACCGTGCACAGGTCCGTAATGTGAGTGTGGAAGGTGCACCCTTCACCACGGAGAACAGCGACGACGGAGCTCTTTTGATTCGTATCGGCGACCCTGATGTCACTGTGACAGGCCTTAACTCCTATGTGATCCGGTATGATTACATCATGCCGGACAACCGGCTTGAAACCTGCGACTTTCTGTTCTACTCCTTCATCGGTGCGGAAACCACCAGCAATGTGGATCATTTTACCTTTCATCTGAACTTTGAAAAACCCATTCCGGAATCTGCCATCTCCTCCATGCGCATGTACAGTGGAGATGCGGGTTCCTTTGGCAATGACCTGAACGTGACCCCGCAGATTTCCGAGACGGAAATGAGCGGAGAGGTCAGCGATCTTCTGCCCGGTCAGGCGGTGACCACGCTGATCATCCTTCCGAATGGCTACTTTGAAGGTGCCGAGAAGACTTCTATCTTCCCGGGACTGATCGCGGCATTGGTTTCATTTGCCCTCAGCATCCTGGTGGGGGCCAAGAGCCTGCTGACGGTGCGCAACGATCCTGTCCAAACAGTGGAATTTTATCCTCCGGAAGGCATCGACAGTGCGCAGGCGGCCATGATCCTGGATGAGAAAGCGGAAGATACTGCAATGCTTTCGCTGATCCCCGGATGGGGAAAGACTGGACATCTCACCATGGAACAGGTGAAATCGGAGAAAGGCATCCTGATCTTCAAGAAAATGCAGGAAGGCATTATTCTTCACCTGAAAAAAGAATTGCCCAATGAAGCACCGGATTATCAGAAAACTCTGTTTAACGGAATCTTCATGGAGGGGGATGATCTGGATCTGCGGGATCCGGTCAGTCTGACTTTTGCCTCAAGACTGGATAAGGCGAAAAAGCAGCTTACGGCCCATTTCTCCGGCGAGCATGCCCTCTCCAAAGGAAAGGGAACCGCCTTCGGGGCTATCCTTCTTACACTTGTGGGATATGGCCTGATGGTGATGTTTTCCAGCCAGATCAGCACCTTTGAGTACCTGGTTCCCGGCATCGTCAGTATTGTCTTCCCCCTGTTCGGGGCAATGTTCTACTGGTATGCGAGCATTTACATGCAGCACAACAAGTTGATGCGGATTCTGAGTGTAGTGGTTCTGGGGGGCTGTCTGGCGGCTACGGCGGCGATTGGCCTGATGTTCATGCAGGAAGGCTTGGTCTTGCCCAGTGTGGTTTATTATGTGGCATTTGGAATAATGTCAGCTTCACTGTTCCTCACACCCCGAATCGTCGTGATGACGGAGTATAAAAAGGAACTGGTGGGGAAAATCCTGGGCCTGCGGGAGTTTATCCGGGTAGCGGAACAGGACAAACTTGAAATGCTCGTCAAGGACAACCCGGAATACTTCTTCGACATTCTGCCCTATGCCATGGCGTTCGGCATGGCGGATGTCTGGGCGGAGCAGTTTGCTAACCTGACCATCCAGCCGCCTGACTGGTACTACGGTTATGCAGGGTACTGGAACTACCGTTACATGGACCGTGTGATGGTCAACTCACTGCGTGGTTCCATGCAGGAGATGCGGACCCGTCAGTACGCAGAAGCGGCGCGCAGCTCCGGTTCGTCCGGTGGAGGCGGTGGCTTCTCCGGCGGCGGCGGCGGTGGCGGCGGAACCAGCAGCTGGTAATGACAAAAAACAGGACCTGGTCAAGAGACCGGGCCCTGCTTTTTTGGTTATTGTCCAGCGGCGGCTTTGTTTTGTGCTTCAAGACGGTTGATCTTCTGCTGGTTGAAGATGGAGAAGATAATGGTTCCCACAGACACGACAAAGAAGCCGATGGCGATGGGATGGTGAAGGATTTCCCAAAAGTTGCCGCTGTTGAGGTCCACAAAGCGGACGAAGTTCTGTTCGCACATGGGCCCGAGAATCAGCGCCAGAAGAATGGGAGAGAGTGGGAACTCGTATTTGTTCATCAGCCATCCGACGACACCGAAGAGGACACATACGCCCACGTCAAAAATGCTCTTGTTGATGGAGAAGGCACCCAGGAGGGAAACAACCAGGATGATGGGATAGAGCATTTTCTTTTCCACCGAGACGATCTTGGCAAATCCCCGAACTCCCAGACACCCGACCACCAGCATGGCGAGGTTGGCCAGCATGAGGGAGGCAAAGACACGGTAAACCGTGGGAAGCTCATCCACATACATCATGGGACCGGGCTGGATGCCTTTCATGATGAAGGCGCCCAGCAGCACCGCAGTCACCGCGTCACCGGGAACCCCCAGAGAGAGCAGGGGAATCATGGCACCGCCGGAGCAGCCGTTGTTGGCGGATTCTGTGGCAGCTACGCCATTGGGAATGCCGGTGCCCCAGAGCTCGGGATGTTTGGAGAAGCTCTTGTTGAATCCATAGGAGACAAAGACGGCAATGTCTCCGCCTGCGCCGGGGATGGCGCCGATAAAGGTGCCGATGATGCCGCCGGAGAGGATGTTGGGCCAGATTTTGCCAATGGTTTTCAGGTCCGGCAGAACATTGGTGATCTTCTCGTTGGATTTCTGCTGGGACTCTTCCCCGTTGATGATTCGTTCAACGCCCGCAATGACCTCTGCGATGGCAAACAGGCCGATCAGGGTAGGAATAAAGGAGAATCCGCTCAAAAGCGGCTTCATGCCAAAGATGTAGCGCTTGACGGAGTAGGTGGGATCCAGGCCCACGGTGCACAGAAGCAGACCGAAAAAGGCGGAAATCAGTCCCTTGGCAATGGATTTTCCGGAGATGGAGACGATGACGGACAGACCGAAGAAGGCCAGCATCAACATTTCCGCGGAGGTAAACTTCATGGCCACCTTTGCCACCAGAGGAGACAGGAAGGTCATGATAAGGGCACCAATCACTCCGCCACAGAAGGAGGAGAACATGGCCACGGAAAGGGCTTTGCCGGCCTGGCCGCTTTGTGCCATGGGATAGCCGTCAATCAGCGTGGCGGCAGCGGAGGGAGTTCCGGGAGCGTGAATCAGGATGGCGGAGATGGATCCGCCGTACATGCCGCCGCAGTAGATGCCCAGGAGCAGTCCGATGGAGGGAATCAGATCCATGCCATAAGAGAAGGGAATCAGCAGTGCGACGCCCATGGTGGCCGTCATGCCCGGAATGGCACCCAGCAGCACGCCGCCAAGAGCACCGAGGAAGGTCATGAAGATCACCTGGAGATTGGAAAAGACCGCACCATAGCTTTGAAACAGTAAACCCCAGTCCATACAGTCGCCTCCTTAAATCTTGTCCAGCAGGTCGCGAAGCGGCTGCAGAACGCCCATGGGGATGTTCACGGTCAGCATCTTGTAGAAGATGACCCACATCACCAGCGGGACGAGCACCGAGACGAGAACCACCGTCAGGGGATTGCGCTTGCCGATGACCCACATGATGATAATGGAGACAATGGCGGAAACAAGCACATATCCCAGTTTGTCAAAGAGGGCCACATAGAGGATGCACAAGCCGATGACCAGCAGTGCGGCAGCCAGTCCTCTGTTGGTCAGGGGATTGAGGGAAGGAGCGTCCTCAGCCATGGGATCATCTGGTTTCATGCCTCCAAAGACCTTGATACATGACTGGATAAGCAGAATGACGGTGAAGATCATCATGCCGATATCCATGATCTGGGGGAAGGTGGAGGCCTGAACATATGCCCCCTTGACCTTGCGGAAGCCGGACGCCTGGAAATAGGCCCAGACCTCAAAGATCAGCAGGATAATGGAGATGATCAGATTGGAAAAGGCTTTTGTCTTGGTTTTTTTCAAAGAGACCACGTCCTTACACAATGGTTTTGCAATAAAAGATGGGCAGGCAGTACTGCCTGCCCATCCGGGAGGGAAGGATTACAGAAGACCCACGGTCTCCATGGCGGCAGGCACGTCGATGGCGGCCTGTGCGAGATAGGCGGTGTACTCCTCGGCGTTCATGTAGGAGATCGCCTGACCCAGCTTGCCCATGGCCTCGACAAAGTCGGGATCCTGGATCGCAGCGGCGCAGGCTTCCTGCATTCTGGTGCGGATGGCATCATCCACGCCCTTGGGGAAGGCCAGACCGCGCTGGGTGACGTACACGGCGTCCACACCCTGCTCCTTGCAGGTAGGAATGTCCTTGAAGGAATCAGCGGGGTTGCGTTCGTTGTCCATGACGCCCAGGCAGATGAGATCGCCGGACTCGATGAAGCTGCGGGCTTCAGCCAGAGACACGGTTACGCCCTCGATTTCGCCCTGTGCAGCGGACTTGACGGCATCGGCAGCACCGTCCGCATAGGTGATCATGCGGATTTCGATGCCGGTGGCGTTCATCAGGTAACCGCCGGCGATGTGCCAGACGGAACCGGAAGAGGAGCCGCCCATGCGGACCTCGGAGGGATGAGCCTTGCAGTAGTCGACGAAGGAGGCCAGGTCCTTGATGCCGTTGGTCTCGGCCCACTTTGCATTGACGGTCACGCCGGCAGCGTCGGTGTTCACGCGGCAGAGCGCATCATAGTTCTCATAGGTGTAATCGGACATGTCCAGGGGCTTGTAGGTTGCCAGTTCAAAGGTGATCATGCCGAAGGTGTATCCGTCAGGATCGGCATCGGCAATGGCCTCATGGCCGGTCACGCCGGAAGCTCCGGTACGGTTGTCCACGGTCACGGTCACGCCGAGCTGTTTCTCGAGCGCGGCGGTAAAGGCACGCAGACAGGAGTCGGTTCCACCGCCGGCGGACCAGGGGTTGATGGCGGTCAGGCCCTTGGTGGGATAGTCAGCGGCGCTGGCGACTGCGGCAATACCGAGAACCAGGACGATGGCCATCACGAGAGAAAGAAGTTTCTTCATGGGAATGCCCTCCTCAAATAGTTTTTCCGGACTGGATGCAGGTGCCGGAATTTACAAAAAGTCTACCATAATGTAAAAATGAAGTCAATGACAGGGAAAACAGAAAAATCGCAAATAGCAATCGTTATACATGTTTTTTTGACGTACTGATCAAATAATATATAAAAAAGAGCGAAAGAAAAAATAATGTATACAAGTTTTGACCCCATGCCCGACATCCTGAATGGATCAGCGGGGAAAGGAAGGAGAACCACTATATGGACAGAGGGTATTTTGCGGCGGGAGATATCTGCGTGGTATAATGTTCCCGGAAGGGAGTGAGAAGAAATGGAACACGGGGGAGATGTCTGGAAATCAGACAGACCGGAGGACTGGCTGGATTTTTCGGCCAGCCTGAAGCCGGACGGGCCTCCATACTGGGTCCGCTCCTGCCTGCGGCGGGCCATGTCTGCAGTCCGGTACTATCCGGATCCGGAGCAGAAACGTGCGCGGGAGGGACTGGCACGTTTTCTGGGGGTCTCCCCGGATAGAGTGCTGGTCTGTTCGGGAGGTGAGGAAGCTCTGGATCTGGCCATCTCCGGGGAAACGGGCGAGGTGGTGACCGCTCCTGTCGCCTTTGGAGAATATGCCCGTCTGTCCCGGATCCACGGACGGCCTTTCCGCACGGACAACGAGCCTCTCAATCCGGGGGGCACCCGGATACTCTGCAATCCTGACAATCCCACGGGCTGTGCCTGTCTCCGGGAGGATGTCCTGAATACACTTGCGGAATGCCGGCGGTCCGGGGGCTCCCTACTGGTGGATGAGGCCTTTGTCCACTACTGTCCGGAGGTCTCCGTCGCCGCCGTACAGGAAGAGGGACTTCTTGTGGCCGGTTCCATGACCAAGATCCTCGGCATTCCAGGAATCCGTCTGGGGTATCTCGTCTCATCGCCCGAGCGGATTGCCGCCTGCCGGCGGCGCCAGTTGCCCTGGTCGCTGAGCGCCGGCGCGACGGAGATCGCCGTCGCCCTGGCGGACCATCGGGAGGAAATCATGAGGGAGGCGCAGCGCAATGCGCGCAGAAGGCAGGAACTGGTCCGGGATCTGACCCGTCTGGGAATCAGGGTCACCCCCTCCATGGCCAATTTCCTGCTGCTCCGCTTTCCGGAAGGAATGAACCATGTGCCTCAGACGCTTCGTGAAAAAGGAATCCTGGTCCGGGACTGCACCTCCTTCGGGCTCCCGGCAGAGAACGTGCGCGTGGCGGTGCGTACCCGTGGGGACAATGCCAGGCTTGTCCGTACCCTTGAAGAGCTGATGGAGGGGAGCAGACGATGCGCGGAAAATCGCTGATGATCCAGGGAACAGCCTCCTCCGCAGGGAAAAGCCTGCTGTGCGCTGCGCTGTTGCGGATTTTTGCTCAAGAGGGCCTGCGCTGCGCCCCGTTCAAGGCCCAGAACATGTCCAACAACGCCTTCGTCACGGCGGAAGGACTGGAAATGGGCCGTGCCCAGGTGCTTCAGGCCCAGGCGGCAGGCATCTCTCCGCGGGTGTGCATGAACCCCATCCTGCTTAAGCCCCTGGGCGACCGACGGTCGCAGGTACTCGTGGACGGCCGGCCCGTAGGCAACCTTTCAGCCATGGAATACCAGAAGATGAAACCCGCCCTGCGGGAGCATGTCCGAAGGGTATATGAGCAGCTGGAGGCGGAATGCGACCTGGTCGTTCTGGAGGGCGCCGGATCTCCTGCGGAGATCAATCTCCGGGAGGGGGACCTGGTGAACATGGGCATGGCTGAGATGGCGGATGCGCCGGTCCTGCTGGTGGGGGATATCGACCTGGGCGGTGTCTTTGCCTCCCTGCTGGGTACGGTGATGCTCCTGGAGCCCCGGGAGCGCGCCCGGATCCGGGGAGTTATCATCAACAAGTTCCGGGGCGATCTGCGAATTCTGGAGCCGGGACTACGGATGCTGGAGGACCGGATGGGAATCCCCGTCCTCGGAGTGATTCCCTATCTGGACCTTGACCTGGAGGACGAGGATGGGGCCTCGCTGCAGGAGCGCCCCGCATGCGCCCGCAGCGTGCTGGATGTGGCCGTGGTCCGTCTTGCACATATGGCCAACTTTACGGATCTGCTGCCCCTGACCCTTCAGCGGGAAATCCGGGTGCGCTACATCACCCGCCCCGGAGAACTGGAAGGAGCGGACCTGGTGATTCTGCCGGGGACCCGGAACACGGGAGCGGACCTGCTGTCCCTTCGAAAAAACGCCATGTCGGAAGCCCTGGTCCGCTACGCGCAGGGCGGAGGGCAGATTCTGGGCATCTGCGGCGGATATCAGATGCTGGGAAAGACCCTGCGGGACCCTGAGGCAGTGGAAACGGGCATGGTCTGTCTGGAAGGCCTGGGTCTGCTGGACATGGACGTCGTCTTCTCGGAGGAAAAGAAGACCGCTCAGTCCACGGGTGTCCTGTGCGGGGACCGGGGATGGACCGGGGAACTGTCCGGCCTTCATGTGGAAGGCTATGAAATCCACAGCGGGCGGTGCACCTTCGGCACGGAGGCCATTCCGTGGCTGACCATCGGGGGAGAAACGGACGGCGTCATGAACCCGGAGGGGAACGTGATGGGCTGCCATCTCCACGGCCTGCTGGATGATTCACCTCTGCGCGCCGCGCTCATTACGCATCTGGGAAAGACTGCTGAGATTCCCGTGAGGCCCCTTCGGGAGGTGCGGGAAAGGGAACTGGACCGGCTGGCCTGCGTGGTCAGGGAAAGTCTGGACATGGAGGCCATCAGGGAGATAATCCGGGGAGAAGGACAGCATGCTTGAGCGGATGATTACACTCCTTGCCGGTGTAGTGCTGGACTGGATGCTTGGAGATCCCGAGAGCCCCGCGCACCCCGTCTGCCTGATCGGCACGGGCATCTCCCGGATGGAAAAGCTGATCCGGAGCAGGATGTCCCGTCTGCGGCTGGGTGGCGTTTTGCTCCTGCTGTGCGTGACCGGCTTCACCGTGCTGGCAGTCCTCCTGCTGACGGCACTGTTTTCACTCTTCGGCCGGCCGGGGAGGTTCTTTTGCGGAAGTCTGCTGACCTGGCTGGGGCTGTCCGCCCGGACCATGGTGGATGAGGCGCGGCAGGTGGAGCGCGCCCTTCACCAGGGGCTGGAGCCTGCCCGCCGGCAGGTGGGCCGCATCGTTGGCCGTGATACACAGTCCCTGTCGGAGAAGGAGATCATCTGCGCCACAGTGGAGACCGTGGCCGAGAATACCACGGACGGGGTCATCTCTCCCATGTTCTATGCGCTGCTTGGGGGTCCTGCGGCCTTGTGGGCCTTCAAGGCGGTGAGCACCCTGGATTCCATGGTGGGGTACCGCAATGAGCGCTACCGGGAACTGGGATGGGCAAGCGCCAGGCTTGACGATGTGCTCAACTATATTCCGGCAAGGATCACAGCTCTACTCATGTGCCTTTCGGCGCTTCTGACAGGCATGGACGCGGGAGAAGCCTTCCGGACGGTCCTGCGGGATCATGACAAGCATCTCAGCCCCAACAGCGCCTGGAGCGAGGCCGCCGCCGCCGGTGCGCTTCACCTTCAGTTGGGCGGGACCCACAGCTACTTTGGCCAGCCCGTCTCAAAGCCCACCATCGGGCGCGGCGGGCATCCCCCCGAGCGGAGGGATATCCGTCTTGCCTGCAGACTGCTTGCACTCACGCAGCTGCTCTTCCTGCTGGGGATGGCGGTTGTGATCCGCTTGATATAAGATATGGAGGATCGGATGGTTGTATTGCTGACCGGAGGCAGTGGCTGCGGAAAATCAGCCCTGGCGGAGCGGGTGATTGCAGGATTGTCCCGGGAACACCGGGTCTACCTGGCCACGATGAAGGTGGCGGATGATGAATCCCGCCTCAGGGTCAGAAGGCACCGGGAAGCGCGCGCCGGAATGGGATATGTCACCCTGGAGCGGGAAAAGGCGGTCGGGGAGACGGACCTGACCGGAAATGCCTCTGTGCTGCTGGAGGACCTTCCCAACCTGCTGGCCAATGAGATGTTTGACGGCGGGAACCCGGAGCGTGTTTTTCCGGACCTGATGTCCCTGGCGGGGCGGGTGCGCCACCTGGTGGTGGTGACGGGGGATATCTTCTCGGACGGAGAAGACTGCGCGGAACTGACCCGCCGGTACATGTCGCGCCTGGCTGAACTCAACGCCCGGATGGCACGCCTGGCGGACTGCGTGACCGAGGTGGTCTGTTCGCTGCCGTACCAGCTGAAGGGGAAACTGCCATGCTGAAAACACTGACACATGCCCTGCTGATCTGTCTGTCCACCTACACCCGCCTTCCGGTGCCCCGTGCCACCTGGACGGCGGAAAACCAGCGCTATGCCCTGTGCTTCCTGCCCTTGGCGGGGCTGTTTCCGGGACTTCTGGCGGGAGCGTGCATTCATGTGGCCTCGCACCTTCATGCCGGAGGGTTGCTCACAGGGGCGGCCGCGTGCCTGACTGTTGCCCTCTCCACTGGCGGCATCCATATGGACGGTTTGATGGACACGGCGGATGCCCTGGCTTCCTGGCAGCCCAGGGAAAAGCGGATGGCCATCCTAAGGGACAGCCATGTAGGCGCCTTTGCTGTCCTCACCTGCGCAATTGCCCTGCTGTTGGCGGCGGGGCTGTTTGCAGACCTGACCGACCGGTCGGTTTTGGGCATTGCCGCCTGCTTTGTGCTCTCCCGCGCCGCCGGCGTGCTGTCCCTGACCCTTGTACCCCAGGCCAGACCAGGGAGCATGCTTGACGGCTTTGTGCAGGCGCAGGCCCGGCCGGCGCTGATTGCCAGTGCGTCGGGGAGCCTTCTTGCCGCGGAGGCGATCCTGCTTGGAAGAGAAGGCGCAGCCTGTGCACTCTGGTGCCTTGTGGCCGTCGGGGCCGCTTTGTTTCATCAGGTGCGGAGGATGAAAAAGGACTTTGGCGGCACGACGGGAGACCTGACCGGCGCTCTGATCACCGTATGTGAGCTGGCGGCGCTGTCGGGACTGTGGATAGGAGGAAGACTGTGATTCGGCTGTATGTTGGAGGTGCCTGTCAGGGGCACGCGGAGCTGGCGCGGGAGGAGAACCCGGGATGCGAGGTGCTGGACGCATTTCACGAGCAGGTCCGAAGGTGGATGAAGGAAGGTCTGGATCCCCTTCAGCAGACCGAAAGTCTTCTGGAGAAAAAAGACCCGCTGATTATTGTCGCCAATGAGGTGGGCTGCGGGATTGTCCCCATGAATCCTGAAGAACGTGCCTGGAGGGAGAACGTGGGCCGCTCCCTGTGCCGGGTGGCTGACCGGGCAGACAGTGTCACTCGCGTGATTTGCGGGATCGGGGTGAGACTCAAGTGAGCATGATCCTGATGCGGCACGGGAGCACACGGGGAAACCTGGAGGGCCGCTATGTGGGCTGCAGGACCGACGAGGACCTGTGCGACGAGGGAATCCGCAGGCTTCTTCAGGTCCGGTGCCGTCTTCCCACGGTGGAGAGGGTCTATCACAGCCCGATGAAAAGGTGCGAGCAGTCGGCCCGGCTGCTCTGGCCTCAGGCCTGTTTTGTGGCGGTCCCTGAATGGACGGAGATCGACTTTGGCATCTTTGAAGGGCATACCTGGATGCAGATGAAGGACTGGCCGGAGTACCGGCGTTTTCTGGACTCAGGCGGGACGGCGCCGTTTCCGCAAGGGGAGGATCCGGAGGACTTTCGCGCCCGGACACTGAAGGCCTATGAAGCCCTCCGGCCTCACATGCCGCAGAACTGCGCCGTGGTCGCCCACGGCGGGACGCTGATGACCCTGATGGAGGCCCTTGCCCGGCCCCATCAGGTGTATTTTTCCTGGCAGACGGCCTGCGCGGAGGGGTTTCTGCTCCGGAGGGACGGCAGCTGGAAACGGATCGTCTGATGCTTGGCGAACAGAAAGGAAAGACAGTATGAAAAACATCAAATATGGACTGGTGGTCTGCCTGCTGGCTCTGTGCCTGCTGCAGGGCGCTCTGGCACAGATCGACATGGAGGACATGACGGGACGGAAAGTAACCCTGGAGGGACCTGCGACCCGGATTGTGGTGCTGACGGCGGCGGACTGTGAGATTCTCTGGTCCCTGGGCTGTTCGGACAGGGTGATCGGCAGGGGGGAATACTGCGACACCCCGTCCGTGGTAAAGGAGGTCCCGGCAGTTCAGTCGGGAAGTGAAACCAATGTGGAGCAGATCCTGGCGCTGGATCCTCAGCTGGTGATCATGGGAACCATGGCCCAGAGCCCCGAGGTGGCCAAGCAGCTGGAGGATCTGGGCATCCGGACGCTGTACAGCGATGCCCAGGACATTGAGGGCGTGTACACAGCCATCCGGATGATCGGGAAGGCGACAGGCAATGACACCCGTGCGGAGCAGCTGATCAAAGCCATGGAGGATTCCTTTGAGGAAATCCGCAGCCACAGCGCCGACACCGGACTGACCGTCTATTTTGAGGTTTCCCCTCTGCAGTATGGACTGTGGACCGCTGGAAAGGGCACCTTCATGGATGAACTGGCCAGCATCTGCGGACTCAGGAATGCCTTTTCAGACGTAGAAGGCTGGGCCCAGATTTCTGAGGAGCAGGTGCTCCAGCGCAATCCGGACCTGATTGTCACCATCAGCATGGCCGAAGGGGAACAGAATCTGGAGGAGGAGATCGCCGGGCGCAGCGGCTGGGAGCACGTGAAGGCGGTGGAGGAGGGACATATCTACGCTGCGGACAATGATGAATTCTCCAGACCCGGGCCGCGTCTGATGGATGCGGCTAAAACCCTGTCAGACATCGTGCAGGGCATTCGTGAAGAGAGCCATGAGAGTTAAGCCTGCAGATGGTATCCGGGCTTTTCGCCTGTGGGAGGTGCTCGTTACAGGCACCCTGATCCTGCTGACCCTGGGGATCTGCACCTGTCTGGGCAGCGTGGACCTGTCCCCACGCGATGTCCTTGAAGCCATTTCCGGCTTTCTTCGCGGAGAGACAGCGGGACGCAGTGCGACGATCCTCCTGAATGTCCGGCTTCCCCGGGTCCTGTGCGTGGCCCTGTGCGGCGCTGCCCTGTCCCTGTGCGGCGCTGCCATGCAGGGACTGCTTAAAAACCCGCTGGCGGACGGGTCCACCCTGGGGGTCTCCTCCGGCGCCTCCCTGGGCGCAGCCCTCGCCATGGCTTTCGGAATCCAGATTCCCGGAACGACGGTGGCGGGGCCGATGCTCATGTCCATGGTTTTCGCCTTCGGGTCCCTCATCCTGATCCTGTCGCTGTCCTTTGCCATGGACCGGAACCTGTCCACCCAGTCCATGATCCTCATCGGGGTCATTTTCACCATGTTTATTTCCAGCCTCATGACGATGATCCTCACCTTTTCGGGCGAAAAGATCCGGACCATCACCTTTTGGACCATGGGCTCCTTTGCCTCCAGCAGCTATTCAAATGTCCTGATCTATTCGGCAGGACTGACTGTCTGCGCAGCGGTGCTGCTTTGCTGTGCCCGTGAGCTCAATGCGTTTTCGGTGGGAGAGGAAAACGCCCTGTCCGTAGGCGTTGACGTGCGCCGGGTGAAGCTGACGGTGCTGATCTGCGTATCCGTGCTGATCGGTGTCTGCGTCTCCATGAACGGCACCATCGCCTTTGTGGGGCTTGTGACGCCGCATATGGTCCGCATGATCACCGGCCCCAACCACTGCCGGCTGCTTCCCGCGTCCATGGCCTTTGGCGCAATCTTCCTGATGCTGGCCGATCTGGCAGCCAGAATTCTTCTGCGCCCCCTGGAACTGCCGGTGGGAGCAGTGACCTCCATCATCGGAGGTGTGGTGTTCATGCTGATCTTCTACCAGAGCCGAAGGGACAAGAGGTGAACAGATGCTCAAAGTAACCGGACTCGCGGCAGGCTACGGGAAAACGGATTTCCTGCGCGGCCTGTCCTTCTCCCTTGAGCCCGGACAGTGGCTCAACATCGTGGGACCCAATGGTGGCGGAAAAAGCACCCTCCTCAAGGCCCTGATGGGCATGATCCCCACCCGCGGAAGTGTGGAACTGGACGGGGAAAATCTGCACCGGATGCCTTCCGGGCAGCGCGCGCGGAAGATGGGTATGCTGTCTCAGAAAGTCTCCACGGGGTATGATTTCAGCGTGGAGGAGATCGTCAGCATGGGACGATACGTCTACCGCCGGAAAATGTGGTCCGGAACGGAAGCGGAGAATCAGGCGAAGATCGATGAGGCCCTCCGTCTGACAGGCATGGAGGAGAAGAGGAGGAAATCCATCCTTTCCCTGTCCGGAGGAGAACAGCAGCGGGTGTTTATTGCCCAGATGCTGGCCCAGGACCCGGAGGTCATGCTGCTGGATGAACCGGGAAACCATCTGGACATCCGCTACAAGGAAACCCTCTTTGAGGTCCTGGACGGGTGGAGGAAAAGGGAAGGCCGTACGCTGATCATGGTCAACCATGACCTGTCCCTGGCCCGGGCCTATGGCACCCATGCGCTCCTGATGCGGGAGGGGAGCATCCTGGCCTTTGGTGAAACCCGCTCCGCCCTGACGGACCTGAACCTTCAGCGCGCCTATGACACGGATGTGACCGGATGGATGCGCAGAATGGCAGCCCAGTGGATGGAAAACGTCCCCGGGAACGGGGAGAATGAAATACGTTCCCGATGACCTGTGGTGCACCTGACCGTCAAGGGTGCGGCAAAAGAACGGCGGTTTCCCGATCAGCGCCGCGTTTTCAGCAGGCGGTCCGTTTCCTGCATCTTTTCCGCCGGATTCCGGTCCGTCACGGAATCGCCGCTTTCCTGTCGTCCAAATATCTGCACCGCTGGTTCAGAACCACGTCATCAGTGGCAGGCCGAAGCACTACGGAATACGTAAGGCAGAACAGTAACGGGTTCATACTCGGAGACCGGTGCGAGACCTCCCGCATGAATAAACAGGTCTGCATCCACTGCTTTGAAGGAGAATACCGCTTCCGCCGCCCGCTCTCTGAATCGTGACATGAGCGGGAAGATGCTGGAATGACTTCAGCATTCTCCGCCGGATGACGGGACTGCACTTCGGGTGGGCAGTCATCTTTTTCCGACACGGATCGTCCATGACAGTTTTCGTCCCCCGGATTGCAATTCATGATTCGTCCGAACAAAGGTATTATGTGTGTATTTTGCACAAATTAATATGGTTTATAAGCAAGGGGGATATGCAGGAACTCTTGAAGCGAACTGCAAATGGCACAATTCAGACTCTCTTATGTTGCCGCTATATGGTTAACAGCATAGTTTGCTGGACGCACATCGTTTCTTTCGAAATAAAGTTTAGTGTTAGATCTTTTGAAATAAGAGGACGAATATAATCATGTAAAAGACCTTCGTCGGATGCCAACAATTTCATATACCGTTTTTCGGTCATCATATGC
>CACYCQ010000172.1:0-4381 GCA_902772995.1 uncultured Eubacteriales bacterium | reverse complement strand
GCGGCGGAGGCGGATGAGACGGAGACAGCGTCCTATCACGACTATGTCCAGACTGTCTACAACAGCAGTAACGGGCTTCCCTGCGGCGAGGCCAATGACATTGCCCAGACTCAGGACGGAATCCTTTGGATCGGAACCTATGCCGGATTGTACCGTTATAATGGAAAAACATTCCGCTGGATGGACAACCTGGAGGGCGTCAGAAATGTCAACTGCCTCTATGTGGACCAGGAGGGACGCCTGTGGATCGGCACCAATGACAACGGCCTGGCCATTTCCATCAATGAACGGATTGTCAACATTCTGGATCAGTCCAGCGGACTGAATTCCAATTCCGTCCGGTCCATCGTTCAGGGCTCTGACGGGCGGTATTATGTGGGAACCACGGGGTCCATGGTAACCCTGGAGCTGCATAATGGACTGCGGCTGACCGGGAGTATTCGCGAGATCAGCTACTGCGATTCCCTGGCTGCGGATACATATGGACATGTGGCGGCAGTGACGCAGGATGGCCGGATGTTTCTGCTCAGTGAGGGGCAGATCCTCAGTTCCCTTCGCCTGATTGAAGGGAAGGAGTATTATAATACTGTCGGATTTGACCATCAGGGACGTCTCCTCGCGGGGACCTCCGCCGGACGAATCTGCATTTATGACATCTCCGAGAACATGTTTAAACTGACTCAGATCCTGGAGTGCAGCGGACTCAACAGCATCAATGATCTGTTATTCCTGGACAACGATCAGATCTTTGTCACCGCGGACAACGGGGTGGGTTATCTGGATGCGAGGCATGTCTTTCATCCGGTCAACACAAACGCCTTCAACAATTCCATCGATCACATGATCCTGGATTACCAGGGGAACTTCTGGTTCACCTCGTCCAGGCTGGGCCTGCTGCGGCTGGCGGAATCCGCCTTTGAGGATGTTTATGCCATGGCTGGTATGGATAACCGTGTGGTCAACGCCGTCACCCGCTGGAACGGGATCATGTATTTCGGCACAGATAACGGACTGGATGCGGTGGACCTCACGCTGCGCAGAAGCATCAGCAATACGCTGACCGAGCGCCTGGAAAAGAACCGCATCCGCTGTCTGCTGACGGATTCCGGCAACCACCTGTGGATATGCACCTATGGCAGTGGTCTGATGGAGGTGGTCAGCGAGTCGGAGATCTACGTCTATGACAGCAGCATGGGCGTAGGGGACCGTGTTCGTCTGGTGCGAGAGCTGGATGACGGGACATTGATTGTGGGAACCAATACAGGGATCAGCTTTATCCGCAATCATGAGGTGTTCCGCTCCATCGGATATGCCGAGGGACGGATCAGTTCCATGATCCTGACCGCAACAGAGCGCAGGGACGGAAGCATTCTGGTGGGGACCGACGGAGACGGCCTCGCCATCATCAGGGACGGCGAGGTGACCCGGATGATGACCCGCAGAGACGGCCTCAGTTCCGAGGTGATCCTCAGAACCGTGGCGGATCCCGGATCAGACGGTATATTTATTGTTACCAGCAACGGCCTGTGCTATATGGACGAAGAGGAGAGCATCCGCCCGCTGAAAAACTTCCCTTATTTCAACTGCTATGACATCTGGGTCAGGGATGAGCGGACCCTGTTTGTTATGAGCAGCGCGGGCATCTATGTGGTCAAACGAGACGAGCTCGTAGAGGACCTGAAAGACCTCCGCACAGAGCTTCTGGATTCCCGCAGAGGACTCAACAGTGCACTTACCGCCAACTCCTGGAACTATTCGGATGAACAGGGGAGAGTCTATCTGCCCTGCGACAAGGGCGTGTTTGTCCTGGATTCGAGAAACTACAGACAGGAGGAAAAGCACTACCGGATTTCGGTTCCTTATCTGAAGATGGACAAGGTGGATTATATCGCCGAGCGTAACATGCCCATCGAGATCAACCGCGGTGTGAGCAGGGTTGAGCTGTATCCTGAAATCCTGAACTATACCGTACAGAATCCCACAGTAGGGTATTATCTGGAAGGATTTGAAAACAACTGGACGCTTCAGCAGATCAGTGATTTTTCTTCTGTTGTCTACACAAATCTTCCCGCGGGAGAGTACCTGCTGCACCTGGCGGTGTTTGACAGCAACAATGAAAATATCCTGGAGGAGCGCAGTTTCCAGATCTACAAGAAAAAGAAACTCTATGAGGAGATTATCTTTCAGGTCTATCTGATTGGGGTCGGAGCGGCCTTTGTGGCATGGATGACCTGGTATCTGGTGAACAAAAACGCACAGCGCCGCTTTGCCATCCAGGAACGTGAACTGCAGCTTGCCAAGCATGAACTGGAGATGGGCAACCAGACCATCATCGCTATCGCGAAAGCCGTGGACGCCAAGGATGAACGGACCAGCCAGCATTCTTCCCGGGTCAGCGAGTATTCCGTGATGATCGCCCGTGAAATGGGCTGGGACGATCACCAGTGTGAGAACCTGCGAAAGGCGGCGCAGATGCACGATATCGGAAAAATCGCGATTCGTGACGATATCCTCAACAAGGCCGGCAGACTGACGGACAGTGAGTATGAGATAATGAAGTCCCATGCCAAGAGGGGTGCGGAGATCCTCAAGGATCTTACTCTGATTGAACATGTGGTGGATGGTGCTCGTTACCATCATGAGAGGTATGACGGAAACGGATATCCGGATGGCCTCAGAGGCGAGGATATTCCGATTTACGGTCGGATTATCGGGGTGGCGGATGCCTTTGATGCCATGACGGCCAATCGTGTTTACCGCAACAAGATGGATCTGGGGTATGTGATTGGCGAACTGAAGCGCTGCAGCGGGACGCAGTTTGATCCCGAGATTGTGAAAATCTTTCTGAAACTGCTCCGGGACGGGACCGTCGACCTTGAAAAGCTGTATCCCGGTTTCAAGATGGACAAAAGCCAGATGGAGGAGGCAACGAGACTATGAAAAGAGTGATCCTGCTGACGGCGGTCACCTGTCTGATGCTGCTTCTGGGATTCCGGCTGGTCTACAGAATCGATGAGAAGACAGAACAGAGCAATTTTATCCGCATCGGCTTCATTTATGAGAATGATACCAGCACGCCGTATACCGATAACTTTGCCATGGCCCAGAATGCACTGCAGAGAGAGTTGCAGAAAAAAGTCGAAATCCTCACCTGCAGCAATGCCCTGGGCAGTGAGGTGGAAGAACCTCTGCGGGAGATGATTCGAAAAGGATGCAGGATCATCTTCACAAACACCACCTCTCAGGTCTTTCGTGAAATCGCCTCTGAGTATCCCGAGGTGGACATCTGTCAGGTGGCCGTGGAGGAGGCTGCTGTGTCCGGAAAGCCTGAAAATTACCACACCTTCAGCGGAAGGGATTATGAAGGCCGGTATATCTGCGGTGTGGTGGCCGGTCTCAAACTCAGGGAGATGATCAGCGCCGGGAAACTGACCCCGGAACAGGCCGTTGCCGGTTACGTGGGTGCCTTTCCCATCAGTGAGGTGAATTCCGGGATGACGGCATTTCTGCTGGGAATCCGGTCTGTGGTTCCTCAGGCGACCCTCAGGGTCTGTTACACAGGCGGATGGAACAATTTCAACCGGGAGCGGGACTGTACAAAAGCCCTCATTGAAGAAGGCTGCGTCGTGATCTCCCAGCACACCGACACGATCGGTCCGGCAGTCGCCTGCGAGCAGAGCGGCAGAGAGGTCTATCATATCGGCTATAACAAGAATATGATGGAAGTGGCGCCATCAACAGCTCTGGTGGCATGCCGCATCAACTGGTCCCCCTATATTGTCGGCGCGGTGAAGGCCGTAATGGAGAACCGACGGATCGAATCTGTGGTGAGCGGAAAGGTACACGGCAATGACATCTGCGCCGGAATCGACAAGGGATGGGTGGAGGTGCTCGAATTGAACCTCTCCGTAGCTGCGGAGGGGTCCAAGCAGCGCATTGACGAACTGACGGAGGGATTCCGCAGGGGACATATTCCGGTCTTCAAGGGAAACTATACCGGTGTGAATCCCTCGGACCCTTCCGATCAGGTGGACCTGTCAAAGGAATATGTGGAATGCAGGGATTCTTCCCTGTGCACGTTCTGCTATCTGCTTGACGAAATCATGACGGTGGAGAACCTGTAAACCGCAGCCGGAGGGCCGGACGTCTGTCCATCCTCCGGCCGCCTTTGTTTGCCAAAAAGTTTTCTCAGAAAAATCCTTCCAGGGCTTTTGTTTTTGGCATGGATTGGATACAATGTGTATGTGTAGCGCGGGTGCTGGAAGACCGACACAACGGGGAGGGCCATAGCATGGAACCGGAAAGAATCGGCAGGAACATCCTCTACGCCAGAAAAAGAATCGGAATGTCCAGGGAAGAACTGGCACAAAAGGCGGGAACG
>CACYCQ010000171.1:0-8477 GCA_902772995.1 uncultured Eubacteriales bacterium | reverse complement strand
CCGGGCCATGGATACCCAATACAGCAGGCCGAACACAATGAAGATGGACACCATGCCGGCGCCAAGACGGGCGATGAGGGGGCTCTTGGAGGTGGAGACCCAGTCCTTGATGGCCACGGAGAGCAGAATCACGATGAGCACGTCCGGCAGGGAATAGATGATGTCCACAATCCGCATCATGATCATGTCCACCTTCCCGCCGAAATAGCCGGAGATGGAGCCGTAGATGATGCCGATGACGATGACGATGAGGGCGGAGAAGATGCCCACCAGCAGGGAGATGCGGGTGCCGTAGATGACGCGGATGGCGTAATCCCGGCCGAGGGCATCCGTGCCCATGATGTGGGGGAAGACGCTCTGGCCCTTGGCGATCTTGGCCTGCTCCCTGGCGCTGTACTGGAAGGGCGCCAGGTTCTGGGCGGTGACATCCTGCTTGGTGTAGGTGTAGGGATAGAAGGCGGGGACCACAAAGGCGATCAGGGCGACGAGGATGATGACGAACAGGGAGATCATGGCGATGTTGTTGCGGCGCAGACGGCGCATGGCATCCTTCATGAAGGACACCGATTCCCGCATGGTGACCTGCTGGGCCTTTTCCTCATCCGAGGCGGGCTCAAAGAGCTTCGGGTCGATCTGCAGGCTCAGGGGATTCTTGAAGTTTTTCTGATTGTCTGACATAGTGGCTCCTTGCTGTCCGTCATCAGGTCAGGTCGATCCGGGGATCGACCACCTTGTAGAGAATGTCGCTCAGGAAGTTCATGAGGATGATCATGGTGGCCAGGAAGATGGTCACGCCCATGATCATCATGTAGTCGGTGCGCAGCATGCTGTTGGTGAACAGGCGGCCGAGTCCCGGGACGGAGAAGATGTTCTCAACCACCATGGATCCGGTGAGGATGTAGGCCATCATGGGACCGGCATAGGTGATCACCGGGGTCAGCGTGTTCTTGAGGGCATGCTTGAAGATCAGGCTGAACTGGGACACGCCCTTGGCCCGGGCGGTGCGGATGTAGTCCTGCCCGAGGACATCCAGCATGGAGGAGCGCTGCAGCTTGGTGACGTAGGACATGGGGTACAGGCTCAGGGAGATGATGGGCAGAATCAGTCCGCCGGGCTGGTTGCCGATGGAGGGCAGCAGGCCCATCTGCAGGGAGACGATGAGCAGCAACAGCGTGGCCATGACAAAGGAGGGCATGGACACCAGCGCCGTGGTGATCACCTGTATCAGCTTGTCCAGGAATTTCCCCCTCTGAAGCGCGGCGAGGGACCCGAGGACCACCCCCAGGACAATCGCGATGAAGCCGGCGGTAAAGCCGATGCGGGCTGAGTAGGAGAAGCCGCCCAGGATCAGGTCGAGGACCGTGTTGCCCACCCAGCCGGTGGACAGGCCGAAATCGCCGTGAAGGATGTTCCACAGGTAGTTGAGGAACTGGATGGGAACCGGCTTGTCAAAGCCGTATTTGGCTTCAAGAGCGGCGATGACCGCGTCTGACTTGGCCTTTTCGGAACTGAAGGGGCTGGCGGGGATCGCATGCATGACGAAGAAGGTGATGGCAATGACCAGGAAGATCGTCAGCAGGGCCATGAGCAGCCTCTTGACCAGATATGAGAGAAATTTAGAGTTCATGGGGGCCCTCCGATTGGTTGATATTGGTTCCGGCGCATCCGGAACGGTTTGTCCATTATAGACGTGGAAAGACAAACCGTCAATAAAATAAGAAGGAAACACAAAACGCAAGGCAAAAAAACGGCGGGGGCGCCTCCCGCCCCCGGGGGGAGGGGGAAACGGAAAAACCTCCCGGCGGTGTGCCGGGAGGCGGGATGTTACAGCCTTTGGGACTTTTCCACGTCGAGGAAGTACTTGTAGCTGTCCACCGTGAGCTCTCCGCAGGCGGCCTCGTCGCAGGCGATGAGGGCGGCGGGATGCATCTGCAGGGCGGAGCAGGTCCACTTCTGGCTCACGGCGCCCTCCACGCTGGCGGCCAGGGCCCGGGCCTTGTTGTGGCCGTTGATGAGGATGAGCACCTCCCGGGAATCCATCACCGTGCCGATGCCCACGGACAGGGCGGAGGCGGGAACCTTTTCCGGGTCATTGCCGAAGAAGCGGCTGTTGACAAGGCGGGTCTCGGTGGTCAGGGCGCGCACGCCGGTCCGGCTGGTCAGGCTGGTGAAGGGCTCGTTGAAGGCCAGGTGGCCGTCCACGCCGATGCCGCCCATGAACAGGTCGATGCCGCCCAGGGCGCGGATCTTCTCCTCGTAGCGGGCGCATTCGGCCTCCGGGTCATCGGCCATGCCGTTGAGGATGTTGATGTTCTCCGGCTTCATGTCCGTCAGGTGGTCAAAGAAGGTGTCGTGCATGAAGTACCAGTAGCTCTGGTCGTGTTCCCGGGGCAGCCCCACATACTCGTCCATGTTGAAGGTCACCACGTTGGCAAAGGAGACCTCGCCGGCGCGGTTCATGCGGATGAGCTCCCGGTACACCCCGATGGGCGAGGAGCCCGTGGGCAGCCCGAGCACAAAGGGCCGCGCCTCCCTGTGCGCATTGATCCTGTCCCTGATGTACCCCGCGGCCCAGAGGCACATCTTTTCATAGTTTTCCTGAATGATAACCCGCATCTGCTTCCTCCTTGGTCACACTTCCATATGTCCCGCGTCGCGGATCACGGAAATCACCTGATCCACGTACTTTTCGCACACGTCGTTGCTGAGGGCCTCCACCATGACCCGGATGACCGGCTCGGTGCCGGATTCCCGGACCAGGATGCGCCCGTCCTCGCCCAGGAGGCCGGCCACCTTGCTGATGGCGGCCTGGACCCGCTCATCCTGCAGGGTCTCGGGCTTGCTCTTCACCCGGACGTTCTTGAGCACCTGGGGATAGAACACCACGGGCGCGGCCAGCTCGCTGAGGGGCTTGTTCCTGGCCAGCATGGCCTCCATGACCTTGAGGCTGGTCAGGATGCCGTCGCCGGTGGTGGCGTACTTGGTGAAGATGATGTGCCCGCTCTGCTCGCCGCCGATGCGGTGGCCGTTGCGCACCATGTTCTCATAGACGTACTTGTCGCCCACCTTGGTCTTCTCGTACCCGATGCCCGCCTTGTCCAGCGCCTTGTACAGGCCGAAGTTGGACATGACGGTGGTGACCACCCGGTTGTTGAGAAGCTTGTCCCGCTCCTTCATGTACAGGCCGTAGATGTAGAGGATGTGGTCGCCGGTGATCACGTTGCCCTTTTCATCCACCGCAATGCAGCGGTCGGCGTCGCCGTCGTAGGCAAAGCCCACATCCAGGCGGTTCTCCACCACGAAGCGCTGCAGGTGCCCGATATGGGTGCTGCCGCAGTCGGTGTTGATGTTGTAGCCGTCGGGATGGTCGTTGATGACGTAGGTCTTGGCGCCCAGGGCATCAAAGACGCCCCGCGCGATGGACCAGGCCGCGCCGTTGGCCACGTCCAGGCCCACGCGCATGTCCTTGTAGCTGTACTTGGACAGGGAAATGAGGTAGCCGATGTAGCGGTTGCGGCCGGAGACGTAGTCCACCGTCCGGCCGATTTCCCCGCGGGTGGCCATGGGCAGCTCCATCTTGCCGTCGATGTAGTCCTCCACCCGCAGGAGGGTTTCCTCATCCATCTTCTCCCCGTGGCTGTTGACGATCTTGATGCCGTTGTCGTAGTAGGGGTTGTGGGAGGCGGAGATCATGATGCCGCAGTCGAAGTCGTCCACCCTGGCGATATAGGAGACGGAGGGGGTGGTGGTCACGTGCATGATGTAGGCGTCCGCGCCCGAGGCGGTCAGGCCGGCGCACAGGGCATACTCAAACATGTAGGAGCTGGCGCGGGTGTCCTTGCCGATGACCACCTTGGCCTTCTTGTCCAGGCGCTTGCCGTAGTACCATCCCAGGTAGCGGCCGATGCGGATGGCGTGGTCATAGGTCAGGGCCTTGTTGGCCTCCCCGCGGAAGCCGTCGGTGCCGAAATACTTTCCCATATCAGGCATCCTCCTTCCGGGCGGCGATTTCGCCGGAGTTTTTCCAGATGGACATGGGCGGGATCACGCCGCGGACGCAGGAGGTGGGATAGACGTGGCTCTCCCGCCCGATGACCGTGCCGGGATTGAGGACCGCGTTGCAGCCCACTTCCACATGGTCCCCCAGCATGGCGCCCACCTTCTTGAGGCCGGTGGGCAGGTTCTCCCCGTGCAGGCGGTCATGGATGACCACGGGCTTTTTGTCGCTCCTCACGTTGCTGGTGACGGAGCCGGCGCCCATGTGGCTGTAATACCCCAGGATGGAGTCGCCCACGTAGTTGTAGTGCGGCGTCTGGACGTGGTCAAACAGGATCACGTTCTTGAGCTCCACGGAATTGCCCACCACGCAGTGCTCGCCCACCAGGGCGGCGCCGCGGATGAAGGCGCAGTGGCGCACCTCGGTCTCCGCCCCGATGATGCAGGGGGCGCCCAAAAACGCCGTGGGCGCGATCCGGGCCGTTTTGTGCACCCAGACCTCGGGGGACACCTCCGTATAGTCCTCCCCCAGGGCGGGCCCGAGGGTGCGGATCAGGTTCTTGATGCCGGCAAGGGCCTCCCAGGGATAGGTGAAGCCGGACAGATAGTCCCCGGCCAGGGAATGGGACAGATCGTACAGATCTGAAATGGTCAGCATATCTTTTCTCCTTTTTCGTTCGTTGATAAGCGGCAGCACCGGGAGCCCCTCTGTTACAGTGTTGATTCTGCTTTTTGCGTGCTCCCTGTCGGCCTGCTGCGCGGCCGTGGCAGGATCCGCCGAACACTTCGATCCCTGCCAGCCTCGTCGGCCCTCCCGGGCCCTGGCGCTATCCGCCGCCCCTGCTGCTCCTTTCCGGGATGCGGATTTGCCGGCGCCGCCGAGCGCGGGGCCGGACAAAATGGAATTATACCGATTCATGCAGGATTCGACAAGACATTTCGGCCCCCGGCAGGTCCCGGACGGGAATCTGAAAGGCGAAAACCGCAGCTGCAGCCGTGCGGGCGGCGCCGGCAAAAGAAAAAACCCGGCGCGGGCCGGGCTTCAGGAATTGAGGACGCAGTAGAAGGTGATGATGCCGCCCTGCCAGCCGGCGGAGATGGAGCCCCTGTACTGGCCCACGATGTGCTCCGCGATGGACAGCCCGATGCCGTACCCCTCCCGGTCGGTGTTGTGGGAGGTGTCGGCCCGGTAGAAGCGGTTGAAAAAGCAGTTGCAGTCGATGTCCGCGCCCTCGCAGAAGGAGTTGGACACGGACAGGCGCAGGCTTTTGCCGCGCTTTTGCAGGGCGACCCGGATCTCCCCCTCCCGGTCGCAGTACTTGATGGCGTTGTCGACGAGCAGGGTGCACAGCTGGCGGAACTGGCTCTCCGTACACAGGAAGAGGATGCCCTCGGGGATGTCCTGCACCACGGTCAGCTTGTCCTGACGGGCCACGGCGTCAAAGGAGGCGACCGTTTCCCGCAGCAGGGCGGAGACGTCGATCTCCAGGCGTTCCTCCCTGCGCTCGCCCTCCTGGGCGCGGGTGATGAGCACGAGGTTGCGGATCAGGCCGTCCAGCCGGTCCAGCTGCCGCATGGTGGAGCGGGACCACTCCGATTCCCCGCTCATCACCTCCATGATCTCGGTGTTGGCCCGGATGACCGCCAGGGGGGTCTTGAGCTCGTGGGAGGCGTTGGTCAGGAACTGCTTCTGGATCTCGGCGTTCTGGATCTCCTGGCGGACAATGACCCGGGAGAAGGAGCGCACCACCATGAAGGTGATGCCGACGCCGACGAGGATGAGGACCATGGCGGAGAAGACCAGCCGATGCCCGATGGCGATCTGGCTGCTGCAGTCCAGGGCCACCACGATGCTCGAGCCGTCCTCCCTCAGGTGCACCCGGTAATAGTAGTTGCGGTAGGCGCCGAAGCGGAGCAGCCTGCTGCGCAGGGTCTGGGCGTGGCGCATCGCCAGTTCGCGGTCCACGGAGGGGATATGGTGGATGGTCACCGACCGGACCTCCCCCTGGGGGTCGAAGATCACGGCAAAGTAGCGGGTGGTGTAGAGAAAATCCGGGGAGGTGACCGCCTGGGGGCGCCCGAAGATGCGCGCCAGCACGTCAAAGGCATCCTCCTCCTCATCCGGCAGGGCGGGGGAGTCCCCGGGCGGGTTCTGCGCGGAGGCGCCGGCGGGGGACTCCATCTCCGGGGGAACCCCGTCGTGTTCCACGATGTAGCTCAGGACCCGGTCGATCTCCCGGGAGGTCAGGTAGGTGGTGACCAGGTAGATGCACAGGGACATGATCAGCATCACCCCGAAAAAGGCCAGGGTCGTCATCAGGATGAACCGCCTGCGCAGCTGCTGGATGGCTTGCTCGCTCAAGACAATCCCTCCCTATTCCTTCCGGCAGGCGTATTCCCCGCCCCGGCTGCCCAGGATGCTGACGCTGGAGGCGATGGCCCGGAGCTTTGTGCGCAGGTAGCTGACATACAGGTAGACCACGTCCTCGCTCATGCCGGGTTCATCCGGCCAGATGCGGGAAAAGAGGTCCGCGGTGCTGAAGGGGCGCTCCGGGTTCTGCAGAAAGAAGGCCATCAGCTCGGATTCCTTCATGGACAGGCGGACGCTGCTTTCGCTGGCCAGCTCCAGCGCCTCGGTGTTGAGGGTCAGGTCCGCGTAGCGCAGCACCGTCGGGACGGGACGGCTCCGGGGGGGCTGACGGCGGGTCAGGGCCCGGACCCGGGCGATGAGCTCCTTCATGGCAAAGGGCTTGGTGAGGTAATCGTCCGCCCCGGCGTCAAGGCCGGAGACCCGGTCCTCCACCTCGGCCTTGGCGGTGAGCATGAGCACCGGCGTGCTGATGCCCATGGCGCGCATGTCCGAGAGCACCGAAAGGCCGTCCTTGCGGGGCATCATGATGTCCAGGATGACGCCGTCATAGTCCGAACGGGACAGGGCCTCCATGGCCTCCACCCCGTCAAAGACGGAATCGACCTCGTAGCTCTGCATGGTGAGCATGGCGGTCAGGGCGCGGTTCAGGTCCCGGGTGTCCTCGGCTAGCAGGAGTTTCATGGCTTGCGTTGCGGCGCCCCCGGCGCCTCTCCTTTCTCGGGTCAGATTTCGGCGAGCATGTTGCGGATGGTCTGCAGGGACAGGTCGGTGGAGGCCAGCTCATCCGCGCAGCGCTTGAGCTCGGAGGAGATGAGGGACACGTCGCCCCCGATGCGCTTCTTGTAGCGCATGTGGTGCTCCAGGGCCGCCCAGGTGTCCATGGAGATGGTGCGCAGCTGGAACTCCACAAAATACCCTTCGCGGCGCATGACCAGGTGCAGGCTGCGGTAGCCGTTGGCCTTGGGATGGCGGATGTAATCCTTCTGCTTCACCACCTCGTACCCCTCCAGCGTGAGGAGCCGGTCCCGGAAGTCATAGACATCCTGGACGAAGGAGCAGACGATGCGCACCCCGATGGCGTCGTGGATGCGGAAAAGGGCCGATTCCTCATTGACGGGGACGCCCCGGAGCTCGCATTTGCGGCGCATGCTCTCCTCATCCTTGATCCGGGTCTTGACATGCTCCACGGGGTCCTCGCCGGTGGCCGCCATCACCCGGGAGCGCAGGGCGTCGATGTCTGCGCAGACCCCGGAGAGGAGCTGCTCCATCCGGGGAAGATGGGAGCCGTAGATGGATTCGTTCATGGGGGCGTCACTCCTTTCGGGGGCCTTGCATCCGTTGAAGAAAGTATACCACAGGGCAGGCGGGGGAACAATCGGGCGATTCTTGACGGGGGGGCGGATGCGGGCATACAATGCCTGAGAAGAGGATGCCTGCGGAAGCCTTCCGCGGGCGAACGCCAGAAAAGGGGGAAAAACATCATGAAAAGGAAACTGGTGCTGGCGCTGCTGCTGGTGCTGTGCCTGGGCGCATCCCGGGCGACGGCGGAGCGGGCGCGCTTTCTGAGGGAGGACAGGGATTCCAACCGCCATGTCAGCCATCTGGCCAGCCATCTCGGGATGACGGACTGCCGTGTGGCCTCCAATTACCTGAAGGTCCGCTCCCGGGCGGGCGGCTCCGGCGTGGTGGGCCACGCGGAGCAGGCGGACACCGTGGAGCTGCTGGACCTGAGCGGCAACTGGGCCCAGATCCGGGTGACCTACGCCTCCTCCACCAGCCCGGATTCCTGGGAGGGGCTGCAGGGCTGGGTGGACGCGGACTATCTGGAGTGCCCCTGCAGCCGGCGGACCTACTATGACAACAGCTTTGACGGGCAGTACCCGGAGGGCGTGACCACCGCCGGCGGCGTCAGCGTCCGGGAGATTCCCGGCTCCGGCAGCCGGACCATGTTCACCCTGAGCAACGGCGCCGATGTCATCCTGCTGGGGGACTACCCCCAGGGGAACACCACCTGGGTGCGCATCATGAACCGCGGGCGCACGGGCTTTGTCCGCAGGGACCAGGTGAGCGAGACGGGAGGGTATGCCCAGCCGGTGGCCGGGGAGGGCGT
>CACYCQ010000170.1:0-8369 GCA_902772995.1 uncultured Eubacteriales bacterium | reverse complement strand
TCCCTGGACTGGCAGAAGGACCAGGGACGGTTTTCCAACCGGGAGCTGAGCGCCTTCAAGAACAGGATCTCCCAGGTCCGCTTCACCCGTGAACTGCCGGAACCCGTTCACGATGTCCAGATGGAGGTGGAACTGCCCAGAGAGAGCAGCACCGGAGCCTATGAAATCACGGGAACGGCCACGCCGGGGGCACAGCTGGTCCTGACGGGAGAGCTTGCCTCCTATACCCCCCAGGAGCTGGGCCGCGCGACGGTCTCTGACAGGGGAAAGTTTTCGATCAAGGGGGTGCTCCCGGAGCAGGGAACCTGGGACCTGACCCTGACCTGCGAGGCGGAGGACAGAAACCCCGTCACCGTCACGGGCCAGATCGTCTATGTGTCCGGAAGCCTGCCCCTGTCGGGGATCGATGAGGTCATTACGGTGACCGAGGACAAGACCGTCCTGCGGGGAAGCACCCTGCCCGCGGTCTCCCTGCAGCTGCTGACCCCCTACGGGCTGGCCAAAAAGCGTACCGGCGCGGATGGCAGTTTTTCCTTTGAACTGACCACAAAGGAGGAGGGGGCCTACAGCTACACCCTGCTTCTGGATAAAAAGGGCTACGGACAGCGGCGATATCCCTTTACGGTGATCCGCGTGATGACCCAGGACCAGGAAAAGGATGCCATACGCAAAAGCGCCGAGAGGCTTAGCTACCGGGAGCTGCAGAAAGGCAAGGAAAACAACAACGGCAAAATCCTCAATCTGTACGGGCCTGTGGTGGAGCGCAGCGAAAGCGGCAGCGTGACCTATCTGCGGGTCAATTATTCAAAGGACGGAAAGGGCGGGTGGACCAATCCGGTGGTGATGATCACCGAGGAGGAGATATCCGCCAGGGAAGGCGACATGATCTCCGCGGTGGTCAGCGTGGACGGCGTGTACGAGGAACAGGACCGGACCGGAAAGAGCGTCAGCATTCCGCGCCTTCAGATCCTGTTCGTGGACAGGATCGAGTGATGAGGACTAGGAAAGGATGCCATGAGAGGAAACGAGATACGTGCTTCACTTGTCAGAGGAATGCATGATGGAATTCCCATTGGCCTGGGATATTTCGCGGTGGCCTTTTCTCTGGGGATCGCGGCGCGAGGTGCCGGACTGACCCCGTTTCAGGGGTTTCTCGCCAGTGCGCTCAACAATGCGTCTGCCGGACAGCATGCAGGATTTACCTGCATCGCGGCCAATGCCCCCTATCTGGAAATCGCGCTGGTGACCCTGATTGCCAATGCCAGGTATCTGCTGATGAGCTGTGCCCTGTCCCAGAAATTCTCTCCCGAAACGGGACTGGGACACCGGCTCCTGGTGGGCTTTGACGTGACGGATGAACTGTTCGGGCTGGCGATCTCCCAGCCGGGATGGCTGAACCCCTGGTATATGTACGGGGCGTTCATGGTGGCCATTCCGGGATGGGCTTCCGGCACGGCGCTGGGGATCATGATGGGCAATCTTCTTTCGCCGCGTGTGGTCAGCGCGCTGAGTGTCGCCCTGTACGGCATGTTCCTGGCGGTGATCATCCCCCCGGCCAGGAAGAACCGGACCGTGCTGGTCTGTATCCTGGTCAGCTTTGCGGCCAGCCTGGTCTGTACGCTGCTGCCGGTGATCCGGGAAATGTCAGAGGGCAGCCGGACCATCGCGCTGACGGTTCTCATCGCAGGTGCAGCCGCGCTGCTGCGGCCCATGGAGGAGGTCCCGGATGCCTAAGAATAATGTATATATCTATATCCTGATCATGGCGGGGGTCAGCTTCCTGATCCGGGTGCTGCCCCTCACGCTGATCCGCAGGCAGATTACCAACCGGTATCTCAGGTCCTTTCTGTTCTATGTTCCCTATGTCACTCTGGCGGTGATGACCTTTCCGGCGATCATCAGGGCAACGGAAAACCCTGTGGCCGGAGCGGCGGCGCTGGTGTGCGGCATTGTGCTGGCATGGAAGGGAGCCTCTCTGTTCCAGGTGGCATCGATCAGCTGCGCGACCGTCTTTGTGCTGGAACTGCTGCTTCCCTGAGGGACGGAAAACGGGAGTGACAAAACAGGCCCTCCCCGGAAAAGCGAAGGCTTTCCGGGGAGGGCAGTCTGTTTTTCCGGCTACCGGGGAGATCCGGCGGCACCGGAGGAAGGGAAACAGGGACAACACCGTGAAGGAGGAACGGGGATGAAAATCGGAATTCTGTCGGATACCCATGATCTGCTTCGACCGGAGGTGATCGGGAACCTCCAGGGCTGCAGCTGCATTCTCCATGCCGGGGACATCAGCAGCCGGCGGATCCTGGAGGAGCTTGAACAGATTGCACCGGTGAAGGCGGTGCGGGGGCAACAATGACAAGGAATGGGCAGAGCATCTGCCGATGTTTCTGGATATGGAACTCGGCGGTCTTCGGGTGTACATGACGCATATCCGCAGGACACTGCCCGGGGATCTGAGCGCCTACGACCTGGTGATCACCGGGCATTCACATCAGTACAGCGAGCGGTGGCTGGAGGCCTCCGGGCAGCGCCGGACCCTTTTGCTGAATCCCGGCAGCTGCGGTCCCCGCCGCTTTGATCAGAAGATCACCATGGCGATGCTGACGGTCCGGGAGGACGGCTGGGCGGTGGAGCGTATCGGGATCCGGCATGCGGGAAGAGGGTTTTTTCCCGGAACCGATCCCGGCGATCTCCGCCGTCAGGTTGAAATGGTGTGCAGGGAGCTTGAAAAGGGGCGGACCATCGGCGCCATAGCGGAGAAAACGGGCATCGATGGGGACCGGGTGGAGCAGATTGCCAGACTCTTCGTGACTCACCCCGGGGTAACTGTGGAGGGGATCGTGGAGAGGATGGGACTGTGAAGCGGGAAAGCTCCTGTAATGCGCGGGGATGTCCGGTTTGGAGCATCATCCGGGCAGGCATCTGTCAAAGCTTTTAAATATCGTAAAGCCCTAAAGGGCCGCTGAATCCGGCTTCTTTCTTTTCCCGCGTGGCTTTCCTTTGTCGGACCTTGGTTTGCGTGGCTTTGAATCTTTGAGTCCCTTTGGCCTTCCGCCCTTGTTTCGTGGCTTGTCAGTTTCAGATGCCGGAGCGGAGGAATCCGGAGTGCTGCTTTTCCTGCGCCCTCGTATTCTGCTGTTTCGGATGATGACTTCCGTATTCTCAGGAAGCCCCCTGACCTGGCTCCAGTCGCCAGGCTTCAGGCGCCTGCCCACATCAGCGGAAATCTGTCGAACCTCTTCCGGGGACAGACTGAACTTTAAAAACAGCTGCTTCTGATTCTCCGCCATGGTTTTGAGGTCTGCATAGTCTTCGTCGTCGAGCCGAACCATTCCGATTTTGTCCAGAGCCTGAATGGCGGTATCTGTATCCAGCTGCAGCTCTTTGCATGCAAGCTGGATCTCTGCCCGGATCACGCCGGAGAGGAACGCGGCGGCAAGCCTTCCATGGATTCCGGGCGCTGAAGGAATTGCTGGAGCAGGACAGCCTTCCTGGGACCTGAGGATGCAAATCTGCATTTTTGCGCAGTCGCGCAGCTCAAAGGTGTGAAGCGCAGTTTGAGGATCCATTCCCCCTGAGGTCGCCACTGCAAAGAAGCCATTGGCGCGGAGGGCATTTTCCAGGCTTTCATGGTTCTCAACGATTCTGCATTCATGATCCGTCAGATCCAGGCTCAGGAACTGTCTGAATTCTGCGGATACGACAGGGGTTTTTCCCTGGGCGAATTCAGCTTTCAGCCGGACCATCTCATCATCAAGCTGACGCATCTGCCGGACGGACAGGGAACTTCCCTGAAGACCATCATAGAAAAGGCTGATTTCAGAAGTTGTCTCATGGCCCCAAAACAGCTGCCTGTTGTCTGAAATTCCAAACAATCCGGTCTGCGGTATCCGATACTGCATTCTCCACTGAAGGGTCTTTCCGTGCTCGCGGATCATCTGCTGCTGTCCATATGACTCTGAAGGAAGGAGGAGGACATACTTCCAGCCAAAGGAAAGAATGGTCCCAAGGAGATCCTCCGCGGCGAAATCTCGGCCCAGAATGACGCCTTCAATCTCAATCTGTGATGCATTAAGAAACGTGGACATCTGATGGAAAGCACTCCTGTCCGGAGAGGGGCCTTCATAGACGGAATAGGTGACGGGCCTTCCGCTTTGCGCATCGACCGCAACCATGTATCCAGGAAGGGCGCTGTCGGCACCTTGCGACTCGGCGTGGCCGCGTTGTGCAGGGGTGCCCTTCCTGACTTTATCGTCATACTTTGAATCCTCCACCACCAGCCATACCGATTTAAGACCGGCAGCTTTCAGCTTCCTGACCCACTGAAGCCGCATTTCCTGATTAAGTTCTTCGACAATTGTGCTTTCGAAAAAAGCGGAATACCAGCTCTCATCAACACGCTCGCTGGAAAACAGGGCCTGTTCCCGCATGGCTTCCTCAAACAACTCTGCGGTGCAGGGCCCATGATGAATCAGGAACATGCAATAATCCAGCAGGGCATTTGCTGCAGTGACCTGGTAGGTGTCCCGCAAAATGGAGTAGAGCCCTGTTTTCTGTACGATCCCCAGCACCAGTGCATACAGACCGTAATGATACTCAAAGACCGGCATGCTGCAGGCCGGATAATACTGTTTCACGTAATCGGGATTTTTCAGGATAAAGGAATAGGTTGGATTCATCATATTCTTTTTGCCTTCGATCAGCTTCCCGATCTTCTCGTTGCGAATCCTGCCATTCTCGCCTGCCATCCGGAAAAACACTTTTTTCTCCGGGGTGTTGGTATAGGCTTCCGGAGGTACCGGCATTTCCTTGCTGTAATCGAATCTGTTCACGATGACACCCCCTTGGTTTTACTTGCATGCAAAACCAATGATAGACTGTTTGAATCGTGAAAATCAAGGAGGATGACTCCCTCGGGCCGGTTTTTGGATGGCCATCCGGGGGTCAGGCAGACTCACAGGGGCCAGAAGCAGAATCCAGTCTGCGGATGCTGGAGGAAGACATAAACAAAAGGAAGGGCAGGACGCCCTGAACAGACAAGGGAGGATACAGCACAACTGCCAGAGTCCATATCGTTTTCGAGATTTTCATGGAGCAGTTCCCCGGTCGGACTGACTGATCGGGGAGCTGCTTTTTCTTTCTGCAGGGGGACCCCTTGCCGGGCTCTGATTCTGCAGACAAAGAGCAGGCCTGCCACCTGCCAGCGGACACTTCGAAATGGCCCCCCGTGATTTTGAACCGGCGGGATCAATGGCAAAAGCCAGAAAATTCTCAGAAAAGCCCCTTGACAGATACCCCAAGGGGGTATACAATCCGGAGCGTCTCAAGGATACCCCAAGGGGGTATATGAGGAGGTGCCGAGATGACTGAGACTGTTGAAGAAAACGTCCCCGTGCACAAAAAAAAGAAACGCGATGAAAAAGAGCGCCGAGATCTGATGAATCGTCTGAAGCGGATTGAGGGACAGGTTCGCGGGCTGCAGCGGATGCTGGAGGAGGATGCGTATTGTCCGGAGATCCTGACCCAGGCATCTGCGGTCAACTCCGCGCTGAACAGCTTCTGCCGGGTGCTGCTTTCCAATCATATCCGGACCTGCGTGTCAGATGACATTCGGGCCGGTCGCGATGAAACGGTGGACGAGCTGATGGACACGCTGCAGAAGCTGATGAAGTGATTTCGAGGAGATCAGATATGGAACAATATCAGGTAACCGGCATGAGCTGCGCCGCGTGCTCCAGCCGGGTGGAAAAAGCGGTCTCTGGCGTACCGGGAGTGACATCCTGTTCAGTGAGCCTGCTGACAAACTCCATGGGCGTGGAGGGTTCAGCCTCCTCTGCCGATATCATCCGGGCCGTGGAAGCTGCCGGATACGGCGCTTCCCTCAAGGGCGCGGCAAAATCGGCCGCCTCCGGGGATGCTCCTTCCTGGGCGGACGCGGAGGCGCTGAAGGATCATGAAACGCCCAGGCTGAAGAAACGGCTTCTGTTTTCCGTGCCGGTTCTTCTGATTCTCATGTATTTCTCCATGGGCCACGGGATGTGGGGATGGCCCGCCCCCGCAGCCTTTGACAACCATGTGTTCCTGGGACTGTTTGAGCTGCTGCTGGCGGTGATCGTGATGATCATCAACGGGAAGTTCTTTACATCCGGCTTTTCTTCCCTGTTCCACGGCGCTCCGAACATGGATACCCTGGTGGCGCTAGGCTCCAGCGCTTCTTTTGCCTATTCCCTGGTTGAGCTTTTTTTAATGATCCTTGCCCAGGGGGAGGGGGATAACGACACGGTGATGAAGTACGGCATGAACCTGTACTTTGAATCTGCCGCCATGATCCCGACGCTGATTACCATCGGCAAGATGCTGGAAGCCATGTCGAAGGGCCGGACAACCGACGCCTTAAAAGGGCTGATGAAGCTGGCTCCGAAAACAGCCGTCCTGCTGAAGGACGGCGTGGAGACGGAAGTCGGCATCGAGGAAGTCACGACAGGGGACGTGTTCGCAGTTCGTCCCGGCGAACAGATTCCCGTGGATGGCGTCATCCTGAAAGGCATGACGGCAGTCAACGAATCTGCCCTGACCGGGGAAAGCATCCCGGTGGACAAGACCGAAGGCGACCCGGTTTCCGCGGCGACGATGAACCAGCAGGGATATATCGTGTGCCGCGCGACCCGTGTAGGTGAAGACACCACCCTGGCGCAGATCATCCGTACCGTTTCTGACGCTGCTGCAACAAAAGCACCGCTGGCCCGCATCGCGGACAAGGTTTCCGGAATCTTTGTGCCTACAGTGATGGGGCTTGCGCTTCTGACCCTGGTCGGCTGGCTGATCTCAGGAAAGCCGTTCTCTTTTGCCATCGCGCGCGGCATTTCCGTGCGGGTGATCAGCTGCCCCTGTGCGCTAGGACTTGCGACGCCTGTGGCCATCATGGTAGGCAGTGGCGTCGGAGCCAAAATCGGCGTGCTGTATAAAACCGCCGCCGCGCTGGAAGGTGCCGGAAGGACGCAGATGATTGCGCTGGACAAAACCGGAACCGTGACAGAGGGCCAGCCCCGCGTGACGGATGTGATCCCCATTGGCATCCACAAGGACCGTCTGCTGTCGCTTGCCGCGTCCCTGGAGAAAAACAGCGAGCATCCGCTGGCGAAGGCTGTGCTCGCCGAAGCGGAGGGCCTGGATCTCTCGGAAGTCAGCGACTTTGAAGCGCTGCCCGGCCACGGGCTCCGTGCCCGCCTGAACGGCCAGGAACTGCTCGGCGGAAGTCTGAAATACCTTGTATCCAGGGGACTGGTCAGCAAATCCGTTTCCGTGCAGGCAAACGCTCTTGCGGAACAGGGAAAAACCCCGCTGTTGTTCGCTCTGAACGGCACCCTTTGCGGCATGATCGCGGTGGCAGACCCGATCAAGCAGGATTCCGCGCAGGCCATCCGCGAACTGCGGAACATGGGCATCCAGACGGTGATGCTGACCGGCGACAACGAACGAACGGCCAAGGCCATCAGTCAGCAGGCCGGTGTGGATCAGGTGATCGCGGGCGTTCTTCCGGAAGGCAAGGCGGACGTGATTCGCAAACTGAAGCCGCTCGGGAAGGTCGCCATGGTGGGGGACGGCATCAACGATGCCCCCGCGCTGACGGTCGCGGACAACGGCATCGCCATCGGAGCGGGGGCGGACGTGGCCATCGATGCGGCGGATATCGTGATCATGAAAAGCCGTCTGACAGACGTCACCGCAGCGATCCGGCTGAGCCGCGCCACGATCCGGAATATTCATCAGAACCTGTTCTGGGCGTTTTTCTACAACGCAATCTGCATCCCGCTGGCAATGGGACTGTACGGCATTGAAATGAAGCCCATGTATGGCGCGGCAGCCATGGCGCTCTCCAGCTTCTTTGTATGCATGAACGCGCTGAGGCTGAACCTGGTCAACCCGCAAGATGGAAGGCACGACCGGAAAGAAAAGACGATTTCTGCAGAAGCGCTCGAAAAGATCGTCAAAGCAGAAACTATAAAGGAGGAAAAGACGATGAAGAAGACATTGAAGGTAGAAGGCATGATGTGCACGCATTGCGAAGCCCGTGTGAAGAAGGCACTGGAAGCAGTTCCCGGTGTGGAAAGCGCTGTGGCGGACCATGTCGCCGGTAACGCAGTTGTGACCCTCAGCACTTCTGTTGAAGACGAAGCGCTTCGTGCAGCCGTAGAGGCCCAGGATTACAAAGTGCTCGGTGTAGAGTAAAAAAGAGAACCATAACGGAGGAAAATACGCAACTGGACAGTCACACATCAAAACACATCAGTATTCACAAAAACACATGCAGTATCATGCATGTGTTTTTATTATCGCTGTGGTCACACATTCTTATGATTTGCGCATGCGTT
>CACYCQ010000169.1:0-11511 GCA_902772995.1 uncultured Eubacteriales bacterium | reverse complement strand
GGAATGCGTGGCCAGGATGCCGCCCTTCGGGAGCAGGCGCATGCCCGAAAGAGCGATCTCCTTGTACCCCCTGCATGCCGCGGCCATATTGGCATGAGACTTGGTAAAGGCCGGCGGATCCAGCACCACCACGTCATAGTGTTCCCCGGCCCGGACCTGGGCGCGGAGGTCGTCAAAGCAGTTGGCGGCCACCGCCTCCACCTGCAGGGCGTTGGCCCTGGCGTTTTCCCGGATCAGCTCCACCGCCGCCTCGCTCACGTCCACCGCGCGCACGGAGGCCGCGCCGCCCGCCGCCGCATTGAGGGCAAAGCCGCCCACATAGGAAAAGCAGTCCAGCACGCGGGCGCCTTTCACAAACTGGCGCAGGAACAGGTGGTTGTCCTTCTGATCCAGAAAGTAGCCGGTCTTCTGTCCTCCCGCCACATCCACAAACAGGCGCAGGCCGTTTTCCATAATGGGCACCCGCTCAGGAAGCTCCCCGTGGAGCACCTTCATAAAGCACTCCATGCCCTCCCTGCGCCGGATGGCGTCATCATTGGAGAGCACAAGGCAGTCCGGTTTTTCCACCTCCAGCAGGGTATCGGCAATCACGTCCGTATAGGCTTCCATGCCCAGGGACAGGATCTGCAGCACGATCACCTGCCCGAAACGGTCACAGATGACCCCGGGCAGACGGTCCGCCTCGCCGTAAATCAGACGGAAGCTGTCCGTCCCGGGCCGCATGCGCACAAAGTCCCGGTACCTGCAGGAGGCCCTGACCCGCTCCCGGATCAGCTCCGGGGTCACATCCTCCCGGCGGTGGGTCAGCAGGCGGACGGTGATCAGGGAACGGGAGTTGTACACTCCCCGTCCCATGTACCGCCCCCGGAAGTCCACCACGTCCACCAGGGAGCCGTCCTCAGGCGCCCCCTCCACGGATTCGATCTCGTTGCCGTACACCCAGGGATGTCCCTGCAGGAGCTTCTTCTGGCGCCCGTTGATCACATGGACGGTTCCGCTCATCTGTCCACCTCAATCAGGTTGATGAGGACCACCGGACGGCGCTTGGTCTTGTTGTACAGGAAGGTCCGCACATCCCCCTGGATTTTTCCGGAATCGACCGCCTCCCGCAGGGAACGGTTCCCCCGGGCAATCTTTTCCACGTTCTCCCTGATGAAGTGGCAGCAGGCCTTCTCGATGCGGCCGTGCTCGGCATCATACAGGAAGCCCATGGCACTGACCGCAGGCTCCGCCAGCAGCTCTCCCCTGCGCCGGTCCACCGCCATGGACACGCTGACCACGCCGTCATCCGAGAGCAGCTTGCGCTCACGCAGCACGGAGTTGTCCTCCTCGCCGGAGGCCGAGCCGTCGATGAGCACCGCCCCGCCCTTGGTAAATCCGGTCACGCGGGCACTGTCCGCATTGATCTCAAAGATGTCGCCGTTGGCGAGGATGAAGATGTTTTCAAAGGGCATGCCCAGGTTGTGCGCCAGTTCGGCGTGCTGATAGAGCATGCGGGTCTCGCCATGGGCGGGAATGAAGTATTCAGGACGCACCAGTTCATGCACCAGCTTGATCTCCTCCTGGGAGGCGTGACCGGACACATGGACATCCGCCATGGCGGAATAGTACACCTTGGCGCCGCGCCGGTAGAGCTCGTTGATGATCTTGTAGACCGGGCGCTCGTTTCCGGGAATGGGCGTGGCGGAGATGATCACCGTGTCCCCATTCTGCATTTCCACCTGCTGGTGGTTGGAGAAGGCGATCCGGGAGAGGGCGCTCATGGGCTCTCCCTGGGAACCGGTGGAGATGATGACCACCTGTTCGGGAGGATAGTTGCCCACATTTCCGATGTCGATGAGGGTATCCTTCTTCATCTGGATATAGCCCAGGTTGTTGGCCGCATTGAACACATTGAGCATGCTGCGGCCCATGAGGGCCACCTTGCGGCCGTGGCGCTCCGCCGCCGTGAAGATCTGCTGGAGCCGGGAGACATTGGAGGAGAAGGTCGCCACAAAGATCCTGCCCTGGGCGCCTTCAAACATCTGGGCCATGTTCTCGCCCACGTGCCGCTCGGACTTGGTAAATCCGGGCACCTCGATGTTGGTGGACTCGCAGATGAACAGCCGTACGCCCTCCCTGCCGATCTCCGCGATGCGCTGCAGGTCCATGATGGTGCCGTTGATGGGCGTATAGTCGATCTTGAAGTCGCCGGAATGGATCACGGTTCCCACCGGCGTGCGGATGGCGAACATGAACGCATCCGCAATGGAATGGTTCACGTGGATGAACTCCACGGAGAAGCACCCGGCCCTGATGACCTCGCCATCATTCACCGTGTGCATTTCGGTCTTCCGGGTCAGTCCCGGGACCTTGTCATCCAGCTTGTACTTGAGCAGCTCCACGGTCATCCGTCCGCCGTAGACCGGCGCCTGCATCTCGCTGAGCAGATAGGGCAGACCTCCGATATGGTCCTCATGTCCGTGGGTAATGAAAATTCCCCTGACCCGGTCCCAGTTCTCCAGGATATAGGTGAAGTCGGGGATGACCGCGTCCACGCCGGGCATAGTCTCATCCGGGAACACCTGTCCGCAGTCCACGATGATGATATCCGTGCCGTATTCATAGGCGATCATGTTCTTTCCGATCTCACACATGCCGCCCAGGGGGATCACCCGGAGTGCGCCCTTGCTGGCATGGGGGCTGGCATTGGAACGCATCGTCGGGGGCTTCTTCCCGCTGAGGGTCATCATCTGGGAGATGATGGGACGGTCAAACGCCGGTGCCTGAACACGTCTGCGTCCGCCCTGCTGGGGACGGGTGGCCTTCTTGCCGGTCCCTCCCGTGCGGCGGGCAGGCGCACGGCCCTTTTCTGCCCTAGGGGCGCGGGACGCGGTGCTGCTTTCCGTCTTCCTTGGGGAAGACTTCTCTTCCTTTATATTGGTGCCCGTCTTCGCGGCGTCCGCAGCCGAACCAGATTCCCTGGCCTTTACGGCGCTGTCCTTCCCTGCGGCGGAGTCTGTGGCACCGGTTCGTCTTTGCGTCTTTCTCTGCTGCGCCGGAGCAGAGCGGGGCTGCCTCCGGGAAGGGGCCTGCCCGTTTTCCCGGCTGCTTTTTTCCTGTCTGTCCCCGGATGAGGACGCCGCCTCCGTCTTCTGTCTTCCCCTCGGGGATCTGCTTTGCTTCTTTTCTTCGGTATTTGCCGGTGTTTCTGTCATTTTTCTGTTTGCCATTGAACTTTCCTTTACTGTCATTGTCTTGGTTCTGCGGGAGCCAGAGGTCATCCTGTCTCTCACGGGGGTAATGTATTGTCAATGCCTTTCGGCATAAAACGGCCAAATCACGGCGCATTATACTCGACGGATATTCCTTTTGCAAGTTGCCCCCCCTGATAAAAAAACGGACAGGCCGGCAATAACCGGGCTGTCCGCGGGGGCCTCACTGAATTCGGAGGATTCCCTCCCTGTGTTTCCCTAATTGATGTCCCAGTAACGGTAGTCGACCTTGCTCGCCTGCCAGACGCTTCCATCCTCGTAAAGCACCTTGTTGACGCCCACCCACACCTGTCCGATATTGCTGCGGTCAGGCAGGGTCATGTAATTCGTGAAGGCGCTCTTTCCAGGCTGGATCTTCCTGCGCGTGGTGGCATAGTAGACGGTGTTTCCGTAGATCTTCTTTCCCCAGACATCGGTGGCATACATATACACTTCATACGCCTTGACCACCTTGCGGGAGGTATTGGTCAGCTTGACGCGCATGTTCAGACGGTTTCCGGACAGGTACTTCCATTCTCCCCGGGCGCCGTCCGGAATATCCAGCGGGCAGCTGGTGTCCCGCCGTGCAGGGGTGGCCGTCGCCCTCGCGGACCTTCTGGGTGTGGCCGTGGGTCTGGCTGTTCTTCGGGGCGTCGCCGTGGGTCTGGCCGTTTTTCGGGGCGTCGCCGTGGGTCTGACGGTTTTCCTGGGCGTGGGCGTAGCCCTGGGTTTTGAGGTCTTCTTCGGGGTCGGTGTGGGCCGGACGGCCTTCTGTCCGGAAGCCGAGAGCAGGCTCCCGTTCTTCATCTTCATCTGGACGGGCACCTTGTACATGACCTTGTAGTCATCATCCTGCTGGATCCTCAGGGTGATCTTCACATCGCGCGCGCTTCTGATCTCCCGGGCGCTGGGCGTGTTCTTCCCCTGCCATTTCTCCTCAGGCATCAGGATCAGTTTGTCGGTGCGCTTCCCCGGTTCAACATACATGATGCCGATGCCGTAGCCCCTGACCCCGTTGATCGTGACTTCATCCACAAAGATGTTCTGCTTCTTCGAGGTACGGTTGTCGATCTCGCACATGAACTCCAGATACACCGTGTTGTCCGTTTCCAGCAGTTCGGTTTTCTGGCACACGATGGTCATCTGATTATCCGAAAGCAGTACCGTTCCCTGAGGCGGCAGGTTGTCCTTGCCGGCGCTTTTCACGCTGTCCTTTGAGGAGCTCTGGGGAGGCAGACTGTCCCTTCCCGATGAGGACGAACGGTCAGATCCGCTGCCATTTTCCGGAATCAGGGAGAAATGCTCATAGCCCTCATAGTTCAGGTAGGACATCTGGTATCCCTTTACGGAAAGGGTATCCGAAGGGCCGCTGACCGAGTCCATCCACCTGCGCAGCCGCGTTTTGGACAGGGATGGCTCCGCCGTGCACAGCGCCTCCAGGAAGGCGCTGCAGGCCAGGTCCCTCATCCGGCTGTTCATCCGGGTGGAGACCGCCAGACTCATCTGACTGCTTTGCCTGTCCAGTGCGGGATTTCCGCTGCCAAACAGGAACTGGGCTTCCACCAGGCTCATGTCGGAATCCAGGTACAGGATCGGGCTGACCGTATCCTGTGTGGTCAGGGAAACCGTATCCATGATGCTCTTGAACATATCCCCCTTGGCCTGGATCTTCATGACCTGCGGGAACACGCTGACCAGCGCTTCATTGTACAGCTTTGCAAACTGCCCCGGAACCAGTACGGACTCAATGGCGCCAAAGGCCGTCATGGGCAGGATCAGCAGAAGCAGAAGCACACAGCCCATCTGCGTTTTCTTCCACATGATTGAACCCTCCTTTATTAATCGGCTTCAGAATGCCTTTTCTGTTTCAATTTTACTTTGCACCTGCTTGACAATCAAGGGGAAATCCCGTATCCATGAAGCCCCGGTCTATCGTTTCACTTCTGTTTTCCTTGCTTTTTTGAGCACAAGGGTCTATTCTAAGCCCATATCCTCTTTCATCTCCGGAGGTGTTTATTTTGTCTTTCATATTATGTCACCGAAGGATGTTTTCCATCCTGCTGGTCCTTGCCCTGCTTCTGGGAATCGCCTTTCTGCTTCTCACTCCCAGAGGAACCAGAAATTACCTGATTATCGGCATTGACAACTACGGGGCCCTCCGCGAAAATGGGCGAAGCGATGTCATGATGCTGGTTTCCCTCAACTATTCCGGTCCCCGCGTTTCTGCGGTCACCTTCGCGCGTGACATTGTCCTTGAGGATTCGAACCACTATCTCAAAAAGATCAATACCATCGTCCGCACGGAAGACGAGAATGCCCTGGTGTCCGTGCTCAGCAACAACCTGGACATCCCCATCGACGGCTGGTTTCGCCTCAACTTCTCCTCCTTTGTCTCCATCATCGAAGCCATCGGCGGCGTAGACATCGAACTGACCGGCGACGAGGCTTCCTACATCATCAGGGAGATAGGGGACTATCCGGGCAATCCCCTCTCCGAAGGGGTCTGCCTGCTCAACGGAGCCCAGGCCCTTTCCTATGTCCGGTGCCGCAGGCTGGACAGCGATATCGGCCGGGGCGGCCGCCAGAGCAAGGTGGTCAGTTCCCTGGTGAAAAAATCCAAAGCCATGGGCATCCCCGCTCTGCTGAAACTGTATGATGACATGAAACACGCCTGGACCTCCTCTCTTTCCGATACGGAACAGTTCCAGCTGCTGCTGCGCTGCCTCTGGCTGAGAGGAGCCTCCGTCAACCGCATCTCCGTTCCCTTTGAAGGCACAGCCAGGTACGCCACCGTCAACGGGGACAACGGCATCCGCCTGAATCTTGAAAAAACATCTCAGATGCTCAGGGACGCCCTGAAATAGGATTGGAGCAGTAACGATGAACAAGAAGAATACCGACCCGTTTCGCTACAACAAACTCAAGCGCAAACTGGAAATCATCCCCACCTGGGCATGGTACGTGGGGTCCATGTTCATCGGCGGGCCGATCGGACTGCTGGTGGTCTATCTGTGCATCAAGATTCTCTCCAATGCCGCTCAGCAGGAACTGGAAGACGCCTACGCCTCTTCCTCCTTCAACGGCGACACAAATGAGGAGGAAACCGGCTACAGGGATCCCCACGTGGTCCGCGGCGAGGACTATGTGGTGCAGGATGATATTCCCTCTTCCCGCCCGTCACCGCAGAGCAGCACCTCTTCACCCACCGAGGAGTTTTCCATTCCCGTGGATGCCGGTTCAGATGAGGTGATCGAGATCTGCCGCAGGGCCATGAGCCGCATCCGCCGGGCCAACGACCTGATTCCCGACCCCACCCTCACCTCCCAGATCAACGAGATCGAGAGCAGCTGCAACCAGATTCTGGATATCCTGCAGCAGCGTCCGGAGGTGCTTTCCCAGCTTCGCACCTTTTTCAGCTACTATCTTCCCACCACCCTGCGCCTGCTTGAAGCCCGCGCCCGTCTTGAAAGATCCGCCTTTTCTCCCAAGGCCCGCTCCGTGCGCCAGCGCATCAACAAAGCCATCGGCATGATTGATACCGCCTTCAAGAACCAGGTGGAATCCCTGGATGAGCTGCGCTTTGTGGACCTGGAAAGTGAAATGGATGTCCTCAGCAGCATGCTCAAAGCCGACGGTCTCATCAGTGATGATCCCGGTACCTCCAGCACCTACGTATCGAAAGGAGGCACAACATGAACTACATCACACTGGATCAGGTCTGCAAGCACTACAACTACGGTGATAACCTTGTCAAAGCCCTTGACAATGTTTCATTCGATATCGCAAAGGGAGATTTCTGCGTGGTTCTCGGCCCTTCCGGCGCCGGCAAGACCACGCTTCTTAATCTTCTCGGGGGAATGGACAGCGCCACCGGCGGCACCATCACCGTGGACGGTCAGAACGTCACCGCTCTCACTCCCCGCCAGCTGACGGAGTACCGCCGCCACAGCGTGGGCTTCGTCTTCCAGTTCTACAACCTCATGCCCAATCTCACCGCCCTTGAAAACGTGGAGCTTGCCCGCCAGGTCTGTCCCAAAGTGTCCCTGGATCCTCAGACGGTCATGGAGCAGGTCGGCCTTGGAAGCCGTCTCTCCAACTTTCCCGCCCAGCTGTCCGGCGGTGAACAGCAGCGCGTTTCCATTGCCCGGGCCCTCTGCAAAAATCCCGCCCTGCTGCTGTGCGACGAGCCCACCGGCGCACTGGACTCCAAAACCGGCGTCACCGTCCTTTCCCTGCTCTCCGAGATTGCCCGGGACCACGGCACAACCGTGGTCATCATCACCCACAATCCCACCATTGCACGTCTTGGCACCCGGATCATTCACATGAAGAACGGCGGCATTGATTCCATCGAGCTGAACGAACATCCTGAAACAGTGGAGGAGATTGCATGGTAAAACGTCCCCACCGCAATATACTTGCCGTCAAACTGCGGCGGGATATGTTTCGGGCCGCCATGCAGTTTCTGTCCATCATCGTCCTGTGCGCGCTGGGCACCTTCGCCTTTTCCGCGCTGGACGGCACCGCCCGAATGACCCGGGTCACGGTCAACACCTATTTTGAGGAAAACCACCTGGCCGATTTCTGGGTCACCATGCCGAACGTGGACCGAAGCGTCCTCACCCGCATTTCCCGGATTCCCGGGGTGGAGGACCTGTGCGCCCGGTACACGGAAGATTACGATGCGGAAAATCTGGGCGACCATGTCCAGGTGAACGTCACCGCCTATGACGGTCCCATGTCCATCAACATCCCGCTGCTGCGCTCCGGCACACTCCTGAGCGAATCGGATACCCGGGGCTGTCTCATTGAAGAGCGTTTTGCGCTCGCCCACGGCATGAAAGTCGGCGACAGGATCACCATCAAGAAGTCTTCCACCCGTTATTCCTTTGTGATCCGGGGCATTGTCGTCTCCCCGGAATACATCGTGGTCACCAACCACGTGGCCGCCGATGCCAAAAAATACGGCTATATTCTTCTCAATCACAGTGCCATCGGCACCCTTCCCCTCAACCAGGCCGTCCTGCGCATTGCGCCTTATGCCGACGCTGACGCGGTCCGGGATGCCATCAAGGACCTCTATCCCGAGTCCCTCGTTCGGGACCGAAACGGCCACAGCAGCACCTCACGCATCAACAACAATGCCGACATGTTTGAAAACATGACCCTCATCTTCCCGCTGCTGGCCTATTTCATCGCCGCCCTGATCGTCATGACCACCCTGGAACGGATGATTGAGAACCAGCGCATGCAGATGGGTACGCTCAGGGCCCTGGGATTTTCCGCCCGGCACATTCGCCGGCACTATCTCTCCTATGCCATTTTGCCCTCCCTGATCGGCGCGCTGATCGGCATGCTGGTGGGGCATTACACCCTCCCGCAGATTCTGTGGAACTCGCTGATCGGGCAAAATGAGATGCCCTACCAGCTCCATCCTCCCATTTCCCTTCCCTCATGGGGCATGGTGCTGCTGACCGTCATCATGAGCATGGGCATCTGCACATACTCCTACCGGAAAGCCTCCCGTGAAACCGCCGCCTCCCTGCTCCGGCCCAAACCTCCCAAGTCCGGACACAGGATCCTGCTGGAGCGCATCACTCCCCTGTGGAAACGGCTTTCCTTCAACTCCAAGATGATCGTTCGCAATATCATGCGCAACAAGATGCGCTCCTTCATGACCTCCCTGGGCATGCTGTTTTGCACCATGCTGATCATCACCTCCTTCGGCCTTCAGGATTCCGTCAAAACTCTGGCCTACGACTACTACCAGAAATCCATCCGCTATGACCTGGAGGTGCGGCTCACCGGGGACGTCGGTACCGCCGAATCCTATGACCGGCGGCTTCCGGCGGACAGGGTGGAGTGCATCATGGTCAAATCCGCCACCCTTCAGTTTAACAATCAGCAGCGCACGATCAATTTCACCGTGATGGAGGATGATCAGCAGCTGCACTGGCTGGGCCCGAATTACACCTGGCTGAGGATGACCACCGGATCCGTGGGGATCACCCGCAAGCTCAGCAGGATTCTGGGAATCAACGTCGGCGATACGGTGGAAATCCAACTTCCCGGGGAGACCCGTCCTGTCCTCCTGCCCGTGGGGCACATCGTGGAAAACAACTTTTCCCAGGGCGTCTATCTCAATCAGAGCACCTGGAAAACCCTGCGCAAGGGGGCCTTCGTGCCCACCAGCATCTGCCTTTCCAAGCCCACGGACTACTGCCTGAAGCTGATATCCGACATGCAGGAGGTGGACCGCCTCTTCTATCCCGCAGAAAGCATCGTGCAGACCCTGAACATGCTGGAGACCCTGTCCTCTGTTTTCGGCATGCTGACCGGCATCGCCCTGACCCTGGCCTTTGTCATCTGCTACAACATGGGTCTGATGAACTTCGTGGAGCGCACGCGGGAATACGCCACCCTGAAGGTGATGGGCTATCATCAGAAGGAAATCCGCCGCGTGATTACCCTTGAAAACCTGATTCTTTCCCTGATCGGCATTCTCTGCGGCATCTGGCCGGGTATCCTTCTCACCGATGTCATCATGCATTCCTGTGAACCCGAAACCGCGAATTACAGCGGTACACCCGCCCTGCAGTCCATCCTGATCGCCTGTCTGCTCACCTTTTTCTTTTCCGTCCTTCTACAGCTGCTGCTTACCCGGAAAGTCCGCAGAATCAATATGGTTGAAGCCCTCAAATCCGTGGAATAATTCTTCCCCGTCATGCCAGCAATTTCAGAAAGGAGTATGGCAGCCATCCCGGCACAGGCCTGTAATGATCATGTTCAAGAGAATCCTTCTTCCCGTCACCCTCCTCCTCTCCCTGCTGCTGAGCGCAGGTGCCGTTGCCCAGACCGCAGATGCCACCATTGTCGTTCCCACCACCACCAAGGTCACCGCGCCCTTCCCCGGCACTCTGAAACCCTTTGACCTTCAAAGCGGTGACAGCGTTTCTGAAGGGGAGCTCCTCTTTTCCTATTCCGCGCAGCCCGTTCGCGCGCCTCTAAACGGAAAGGTGGCAGCCGTCTTTGCCGGCCCCGGAGACGATGCGGACGGCATCACCGCCCGCTACGGTTCCTTAGCCACGATTGAAGCGGTTCACCCCTTCTACATCGACGCCGACACCAAACAGGCCTACGACAGGAACGAAAACAAGTATGTCCACGTGGGTGAGAAGCTGACCCTCAAACTGAACGACGACAAGGGGACCGGCATCATCACGAAGGTGGACGGCGAAAAATACACCGTTGAAGTCCTTTCCGGAGACTTCCATCTGGATGACACCGTGCGCTGTTTCCGGGAGGAAAGCACCCCCAACAACAGCGAAATCGGCCGTGGAAAGATCAAACGCTATCCGGATATCCAGGTCAAGGGGCAGGGGCGGATCGCCTCCGTGAGCATTGCTCCCGGCACCATGGTCTCCTCCGGAGATCTCTGCTTTGAAACCGTGGACATCACCGCTCCCCGTAACCTTTCGCTGGATATCAGCGCTCCCGTTTCCGGCGTTGTCACCGCCCTGCCTGCCAAGCCCGGGGACAGCGTCCAGCGGGGACAGGTGCTGTGTGAGATTTCGGACCTTACCCGTCTTGAGCTGAATGCGGAAGTGGATGAGATGGACATGCTCTCCCTTCATCCCGGCGACCCTGTGGAATACACCATCGATGCCTATGGCGACCGGGTATTCACCGGCACCGTCATCAAGATTTTCCGTTCGGCCTTCCAGAAACAGAATGCCGCCTATTTCAACGTCCGCGTCACCCTTCCGAAGGACGTGACCTTCCATCCGGGCATGAACGGAACCCTCACCATCAAGAATCAATCCTCCAAATAAAGACCGCCGGGAATCCTCAGAAAGGATCCCGGCTTTTTTGATTCCCTCACGTCTCCCCCCCTCATTGCATTTCCGGTTCTCCTTCCGGTAAAACACCGCCATGTGCAAAAGCGCCCAAAATCCTTTTCTGATAAGGATTTTGGGCGCTGTCTGGTCAATTTTGCCGATACTGTCCTCAGTAGGATGGCTCCGCTTCCGTTTCCCGGTGGGACCCTCTGTTTCCCGGATTTTCAGGGCTGCCCCTCACAGGGAAGGCAGAGACCGGAGAACCCTGCGCATGCCTGTTGCCATGCTGACCCCTGATCATCCGTAAATCCGGTTCATGGAGGAAGCGTGGATATGCCGCCTTCTCACAGCCGGCAGATCTGCCCGGAGCGCACCAGATAGAGTACCTTCTCCCTGACCTTTCTTCCGGTGATCTCCCTCAGGGCACGCTCATACATCTC
>CACYCQ010000168.1:0-38602 GCA_902772995.1 uncultured Eubacteriales bacterium | reverse complement strand
TTCAGGAGAATCGTCTCCCCATGAACCATGCACTTGATGATATCCCGGCACTCGTCAATCTGCCGGACGGAAACAATACGCTGACGCAAAGTGGCGGCAGAACGCTGGGGCTGCTGCGGAAAGGAAGAGATATTGCCGGAATCTCTGTCCGTGCCGGAGGGCTGGGGTGTGGAGTGCGGACTCTTGGTGTGGCCGAAAGGCTTGATCGGCCGCGCATCTTCCTCCTCCTCTTCCTCCTCGTCGTCCTCGTACTCGTCATCTGGATATTCATCCTCTGTATTCTCATCCTCGTACGCATTCCGGTCATCCTGTCTGGAACCGGAGAACCCGAGGCTTTCAATCAGATTTCTGAAAAAATCCATCCTGTAACTTCCCTTCTATTGTTGCACGGCTGCACGCGCGCCAAAGATCGCCGATCCGATCCGGACATGGGTGCTTCCTTCCCGGGCGGCCTGCATATAGTCTCCTGACATGCCCATGGACAGCTGGTCAATGAGTGTCCCTTGAATCGCCTCGGCTTGAAGCTGCTCAAACAGGCTGCGCATCCGTCTCATCAGGGGACGGCAGTCTTCCTTGTCCTCAAAATCAGGAAGGACTGTCATCAGTCCCCGGACCTGCAGGCCGGGAAGGGATGCTGCATATCTGGCAAAGGTCAGGGTCATTTCCGGATCGATTCCGCTTTTCTGCGTTTCTCCGCCGATGTTGACCTCAATGAGTACCGGCATCCGGAGTCCGTGCTGCTGTGCCCGCCGATCGATTTCCTGAGCGAGTTCCATCCTGTCAAGGGATTGTATGCACGCAACTTTATCTATTATACGGTTGACCTTGTTGATTTGCAACTGTCCGATCAAATCAATTTTGAAACGGGCATCCAGTTCCGGGAGTTTCCGGACAATTTCCTGGACCCGGTTTTCTCCCAGATGGGTCAGTCCCAGGGAAAACACCGGATTGATGCGTTCGGGCTCCACTGTCTTGCTGACGGCAATGATGGCAGGGACCGGATATCCGCCAGCCTCTGCGGCGGATTTCAGGTTGTTGCGGAGCAGGTCAATTCTTTCCTTCATCAGTTCCATTGCATATTCCTGCTTTCTCAGGTTTGTCAGAACAGGCGGACGGTTTTTCCTTCCTTCAGGGGGGATCCCTGAAGCTTCGGGCGGACAAAGGCGGTTTCCGAATCCGGATACGAAACCACCGTGACCTCCACGAAGGTTTGTACGCCTTCCTCCACCACGACCACGCCGATCATGTTCTCCATGCCGTAAAGGGCTTTGATGGGCACATAGAAGCCGGCCAGAAAATCTCCCACTGCAGCCTTGCAGGTGCGGATGTTGAGCACCGGGGCCACGCTTTGGGTCACCCGCATGCGCAGCAGCAGGTCAGCCCCGATGCGGGTAAAGGAATCCACCCGTCCGGACACGGTATAGCCCTCAAATCCCTCCAGCTGCACCTGGTATTGTTCTCCGACCACCGGATTCCAGTCGCGGTCCTGACACAGGAAAAGGGCGAACCATTCATCCTCGAGCACCGTGCGGTAGATAGGCTTGTTGCCTCTGGACACGGCAGACTGCTCCGGGAGCACACCGCGGATCACCTGATGAATGTCCTGGGGAGTCAGCGTGCCGAAGGTGTTGGCGTTGATGAACTTTTCATAGCCATCCGTATAGAAGGAGACCATGCAGTCCTCCGCAGCGGTGTAGGTGGTGGTCCAGCTTTCGATTTTCTTCATCTGGTCGTTTTCCACCTTGTACATTTCTGAAAGGTTCTGGTCATCCGGATACTGCTGCTTGAGGTAGCTCCTGCGGGCGCTGAGCAGCGAAGAGATGCTCTTTTCGAGGTTGGTCAGTGAACCGACGCCTCTGCCGCGCACCAGGGTGCGAACCTGCACCGCCAGTTCAGCAATCTCCTTGTTCTCGCTGTCCAGCTCCGCATCCACGTATTTGGAAAAGACCTGGTTCTCGTGGAAATTCTGGATCTGCTCCCGGTAGCTGTTGAGACGGTTGATCTCTGTCTGGTTGTAGCCGCTTGAATACACCCGGCAGATGGGGTCATTGCGCCGCAGATGACTTCCCTCTGCGGCGATAAAGTCGATGGTGGTGTTGCTTTCAGACTCACGCAGGGTCTCATTGCGGGCAATGACCAGCGTTCCGGTATAGATGTTGCCCATCGTGCTCTCCTGGACCCGGGCGGTGGTCGCGTTGCTGCTCACGATCCTCCGCACGGCGTATACCCCGATGAGCACGCACATGACCAGCAGCAGAGGGATGAGGATCAGGCCGATCCTCACCCGTCTCCCCCGCCGCTTCGTTGGACGGACCTGGCCGCGGCGGGGAGCCTTCTTTCCGGCGGAGGACTTTTTTCTGACCGGTCCCATATCCGGCTTTTTCCGGCCGGCCGAGGGTCTTTTTGTGGTCATTCGTGTCCACTCTCTTCAGTTTCCCGCTCTAGGAGCGAGAGTTCATACTCTTCTCCGCCAAGGAGCAGAGGGTGGTACTGCACGCGGCGGCAGCCGGGCAGGCGGCGCCGGGATTCCTCCCGCAGCCGCGCAGGCAGCAGGGTCATCATCAGGCCACCGTTTTCCAGAATCCTCAGAGATTCACGGAAACCGCCCCGGATGTCAGATTCATCCAGACGCTCTGAGGATTTGGTGGGAATCAGGAAAAACACCACCTGCATTCCGCCGTCCGGGATGCCCGTATCGCTGACTGGACCGGGCAGAGCCACAAGACGTTCCTGGGCGGAGTGCATCATCCTTTCCCGGGCGCCGCGGTCATAGAAGACGCAGATCACTTTCCGGGCACCTGCCGTCTTCAGCGCACGGGGGAGATTCTCCCCCGTGCAGCCGATGACGGCGGTGCTCCTGCCGGAAACGGGCATACAAGCGGCCATCAGCTCGCACAGGTCCCGCCGCAGCAGATCGCTCTCCTTTTCCTTTCGATGCGCGCTGTACCATAGCAAAAGTGTTGCATCCTCCCGCAGATCCACCCAGATTTCCACGGCAGGCCGGTCGCGATTTACGCGCATGCCGGTTTGCTCGCATACCCGGTTTTCAATCAGGTACACGGTCTTCATGCCGGCGGACACGGGAGTGCCGTTTTCATGTGCGGTGAGCCGGAAGGTTTTTCCGGCCGCCTGTTCAAAGGGCAGGCGGTCCATCCAGCTGTCGTCGTTCAGGATACGTTTCAGGGCGGAATCCACGTCCTTTTCCCGGCGCAGTCGCTGCAGCAGCAGGAAACTGCGGTGCATGAAGGGCAGCTGGGGCTCCTTCACCGAACGGTATATGCAGTAACCCCGGCCGATTTGTTCCACACTGACGCCGCCCGCCCTGCGCATTGCCTGGGCGACCATGTCCTCAAGTCCTGGAATAAAGGTTGAACAATATTCGTTTTTCATACATCCTCTGAGTTTAGCGCTTTCTGTATTTCTGCTGCATGTCAAAAAGCATTCTGTAATACGGGTCCCCGTAGTTGTACATCTGGCCGGTGCGGAGCATCCGGCGGATTTGCTCCGGAGTGAACCACCGGACCTCTGAGACCTCCTCCTTCTGAAGACGGAAAGCCTCCGCCGGCCGGTCGGTGATCAGAAAATAGATGCTGCAGAAGGAATTTGTCCGACGAAGCCGTGCCAGAAGCCGCAGTTCATCGGCCTGTGCCTCATATCCCAGCTCCTCCCGGAGCTCCCGCCGGGCTGCCTCCTCGGGGGTTTCCCCGCTGACCGCGGATCCTCCTGTTGCAGCCCAGATTCCGGGCTTCCAGAGCACCTGCATGGACCGCTTCTGCACGAGCAGTCTGCCGCGTCCGTCCATGGGCCAGATATGCACCCCGATATGGTACATTCCCGGAGGAACCTCCTGGCCGCGGACCATGGTCTTTCCGGTCAACCGGCCTTCCGAATCGAGCAGATCCCATATCTCCTGTGGCATACCGGCCCGCCTTATCTGCCAGCGAGTTGGAGGACAGCAGCGCGGATTTTTTCAAGGTCTGCAGGATGCGCCATGGAGCGCAAGCTCAGGGTCTGTTCGGCGATGGTCATGTTCTTCATCTCCTCCAGTGCGGCGCGCATGAGCTTGCCGGACATGGGCGCCCAGGTGCCGTTTTCCATCAGCTGCACCCTTCTTCCCTGCAAACCCTTGGCTTTCAACACAGACAGGAAGCCGGCGGTAGCCTGGGGCAGCGCGCCGTCATAGGTTACGCTGGCCAGGAAGATGGCGCTGTGGCGGAAGGCGGCGGAGACAGCAGTGGACACGTGCTGGCGGCCCAGATTGACAAAGGTGCACGGAACACCTGCATCCTGCAGGGCCAGATAGGCCTGATGCGCGGCCTCCTCCGTGTGACCGTGGAGGCTGGTGACCGCCACCAGCACGCCGTCGTCCTCCGGAGTCCAGGTGGACCACTTCCGGTACAGCTCAAGGATCTCGCCAAGGCGTTCCCCTGTCAGGTCCGGTCCGTGCAGAGGGCAGATGCGCTCAATGTCAAGGGACGCGGCCTTTTTCAGCACGGCCTGCACCTGTGCGCCGTACTTTCCGACAATATTGGTGTAATAGCGGCGGTAGTCCTCCTTCACCAGACTTGCCCCGTCAAAGCCGAAGCATCCGAAGGCATCCGCGGAGAACAGCATTTTTTCTTCCGGAATATAGGTGATCATTACCTCAGGCCAGTGGACCATGGGCGCTGTCAGGAAGCGCAGGGTGCATTTTCCCAGAGAAAGCTCCCTGCCCTCGGCTACCGTGATGCGTTCATTGGGAAGGGATTCATCGGTAAACTGATCCAGGAAGGCAAGCGCTTTGGCGGTGCCCACCAGTGTCATCTCGGGGAAGAGCTTGCAGCAGCTGGCAATGCCGCCGGAATGGTCCGGCTCCATATGGGAGATAATCAGATAGTCCGGCCGTTTTCCGGCCAGCACGGTCTGCAGGTTTCTCAGCCATTCCCCGGTGAAGTGCGCATCCACCGCATCCATCACGGCAATTTTCTCATCAAAGAGGACGCTGGAATTGTAGCTGATGCCGTTGGGCACCGGATACTGTCCTTCAAACAGGTCGATGGTTCTGTCCATGACACCGACGATATTCCTTATCATGAGATATTCTCCTCCCTTTCAGCCTGCGTAAAAAACGCGGTACATTCCTTCCGGAACGCCTCGCCGGTGGTGAGGACGTTCACTCTTGTCCGAAAAGCCGCTGCACCCCGCAGCGACCGGGTATACCATCCTGCATGGCGGCGCATTTCCCGTACCGCCGTTTCTTCTCCCTTGAAGGAGATGAGCATGTTCAGATGCCACAGACATGCCCCAAGGCGCTCCATGGGCGTGGGCATGTACACCGGTGCTCCCGTGAGCAGCTGGTGAATCTGTGAAAAGATGAAGGGATTCCCCTGTGCTGCACGCCCTACCGCCACCGCGTCGCATCCGGTTTCCTCGAGCATCCGGAGAGCTGCCGTTGCATCGGTGACATCCCCGTTTCCCACCACGGGGATGGACAGGCATCTGCGCATTTCCCGGATGGCGGGCCAGTCCGCCCGCCCCTCATAGAACTGGCTTCGGGTCCTGGCGTGGAGTGTAATGAGGGACGCTCCGTTTTCCTGGCAGATTTCCCCCAGACGAAGGCACAGCCGCCGCTCCTCAGGGGCAAATCCCAGACGCATCTTGACGCTGACGGGAAGGGCGCTGGCCTGTGAGACGGCGCGCACCACCCTCCTGACCCCTTCCGGATCACGCATCAAGGCGGAGCCGTCCCCGTTTCCCACGACCTTCGGCACCGGGCAGCCCATATTGATGTCCACCATGGAATACACCCCCCGGGAGGAAAGCCTTCGTGCCGTCTCCGCCATAATCTCAGGCTCATGCCCAAAGATCTGCACGGCCGTGCGGCCCGCCTCCTCCGGGGCGACCTCCAGAAGACGCCGCTGGGCCTCGCTCTCCCGGGCGCAGAGCATAAACCCCTTGGCGCTGACCATTTCGGTCACGCACAGTCCCGCCCCATGGGCATAGCACAGGGTCCGAAAGGCACGGTCCGTGACTCCGGCCATGGGGCTGAGCATCGCCCGTGTTCTGTCAGGAACCATTCGGGGCCTCCTTCAGGGCCTCCAGAAGCTGGAGATTGGAAATCTTCCATCTCCCCTTTTCCCGGACCAGACTGACGCGATACCTGCCGCCGTTCCATGCGGGGGGATTCAGCCGCTCCTCCCCGCCTTCCTTCAGGGCCTGTGCCCGGCTGCTGCTGCGGATGGTGCCGTCAATGGATGGCACCCGCTCCACCACTTCGGCCCGGGCGGTTTTTTCCCAGGGCCAGCTCCAGATGGAGAGAATCTGTACATCGTGACGGAAGGAACGGATGGTGTAATCCCTGTACGGGCTTCTGTCAGACAGGCCCACCTGCAGGACCGGATCAGCGGAAAGAAAATCCTCCCGGAAATAGCTGGACAGCCGATCAGCATTTTTTCCCGTAAGTACGGCGCCGGCCCTCATCTGGAGTCCCTCATCCATGAGCACCCAGATGTTGGCCGTGTTCATTGCCGTATAGAAGGACAGAATCAGAAGGGCAAACACAAGGGTCACCCCCAGAAGCCTCACGGCTATGAAATGAAGCAGACGTCTGAGAATTCTCACAAGAAGCGTCCTTTCTGTGCAGGGTCAGAAGATGGCGTCGATAAACTGGCGTGCATCAAAGGCCTGCAGGTCCTCAATGGCTTCTCCAACGCCGATATAGGAAACGGGAAGCCCCATTTCACTGGAGATGGCCACGGCGATGCCGCCCTTGGCTGTCCCGTCCAGTTTGGTCAGGATAATGCCGGACACATCCGTTACCGAGGCGAATTCCCTTGCCTGAGCGAGGCCGTTTTGCCCCGTGGTGGCATCGATGACCAGATAGGTGCGTACATCAGCGCCTTCATATTCGCGGGCGATGATTTTGTGGATCTTCCCCAGCTCGTCCATGAGGTTCTTTTTGTTGTGCAGGCGTCCGGCGGTGTCCACGATCAGAAGGTCCGCCTCGGAGGCCTTGGCCTTCTGGATGCCATCATATACCACGGCCGCGGGATCCGCACCCTCGGAATGACGAACCAGGGGGACGCCGGCCCGGTTTGCCCAGATCTCAAGCTGATCCGCCGCCGCCGCGCGGAAGGTATCCGCAGCTGCCAGAACGACGCTGTGGCGGGCATTGCGGAAGCGCATGGCCAGTTTGCCGATGCTGGTGGTCTTGCCTACGCCGTTGACACCCACCACCAGCATGACCATGGGCCAGGACAGGGGCTGACGCGGCTTGTCCATCTCCGCCACCAGAATGTCCTTGAGCAGTTCCCTGGCCTTTCGGGCATCGGTGATGCGATCCTTTTTCACCTTCTCCTTCAGCTGGCTGATAACCCGGTCGCTGACGGAGACGCCCATGTCGCTCATGATCAGGATGTCCACCAGGTCTTCATAGAAGTCATCGTCGATGACCTGGGTGGCCTCCACCAGTTCGTCCACGCGTCCGGCCACATTGGTCCGGGTTTTGGTCAGGCCGCTCCAGAGCCTGGAGAAGAGGCCGCCGCGGGCTTCTTCCTGCTGCGGGGCTTCTTTTCCGGAGGCGCGTTCCGGCTCCTTGTCCCCGGGTTCCCGGTTCTTCTTTCCAAATCCAAAGATTCCCATAGTACCTCCATTACTGAACTGCCCGTTCGTCCACATCCTTGAGTTGCACGCTAAGAATCCGGGTCACGCCCTTTTCCTCCATGGCCACGCCGTACAGGCAGTCGCAGCGCTCCATGGTTCCTTTTCGGTGGGTGACAATGACGAACTGGGTGTTTTTTGAAAAATTCTTCAGGTATTCCGCAAAAGTGGAAATGTTGCCGTCATCCAACGCAGCTTCAATTTCATCAAGGAAACAGAAGGGCGTGGGCTTGAGGCGCAGCATGGCAAAGAGAATGGCAATGGCTGTCAGCGCACGTTCCCCACCGGAAAGCAGGGACAGCATTTGCAGCTTCTTTCCCGGAGGCTGGGCTACGATATCGATGCCGCAGGTCAGAGCCTCCTTTTCATCCTGAAGCTGAAGCTTGGCGGTGCCGCCGCCGAACAGACGCTGGAAGGTCTCGCTCAGGTACTGCTGCAGCAGGGTAAAAGACTGCAGGAACTGGGTCTCCATCTGCCGCTTCAGGCTGTCGATGATCCCCAGCAGGTCCCGTTCGGCCTTCAGCAGGTCGTCCCGCTGCGAGGTCAGCGTGTCATAGCGCTCCTGGCAGGTGCGGTACTCCTCGATGGCGGCCACGTTGACCGGTCCCAGGGAGCGGATTTCGCTCCTCAGGCGGGCCACCTGCTTCTCCGCATCCTTCACGTCAATGCTTTCATCCAGGTGGGCACGGGCGAGAGCGTAGGTCAGCTCATATTCATCCCAGATCCGGGAAGACAGGGCGTCCACCTCGGACTTCATTTTCTCCAGCTGTGAGGAAAGCCTGTGGATGCGGTCCTGCAGGTCCTGCTGGCTGCGGCGCTGGGTATCCATGTCATTGCCCAGCCTGATGACCTGGCGCTGTGCATCCTCCCGCTCTCCCTGAAGGGTGGCAAGGCGGCTGTTTTCCTCTTCCAGCTCGCTCTCCCGCCGGTCAAAAAGCTCCCGGGTTCCTGCCAGCTCCTGAAGCCGGTTCTGGTGCTCGAGGGTCTTGCTGCCGATTTTTTCCTGTGCATCCCCGATGTCAATGGCGCACTTGCGGTGCTCTCCCTCCAGGCGTTCCGCCTCCCTGCGGAGGCTTTCAATTCTGTGGGCGCAGCCGCTGACCTCCAGCCTGAGCGCTTCTGCTCCGGAGCGGAGCTGTTCCACACTCAGCCGAAGATGCTGCACCTGTCCCTGAAGGACTTCCGTGCGGGCGTTCATTTCCTCCTGGGAATGTTCCTCATCTTCCCGGGAAACGGTAACGTGATTCAGCTGTGAGCTGACTTCCCGGGCATTGGCCTCAATCTGGCGCAGCAGTTCAAGGGTGTTCTCCCTGGCCTGGGAGAGTTCCTTTCCGTGCTGCTCCAGCTGCCGTATCCGCTCTTCCACAATGGAGGCGTCGATGCGGACCTGATTCAGGAGGGCAAACTGCCCTTCCCGTTCCTTCCGGAGATCCTGCATCTGTGAGGCAAGCTGCTGCGCACGCGATGAAAGATCGGAAAGCTGTCCCTCTGTCATTGCGATGCGCTCAATGTGCTCTTTGATTTCCCGTTCCCGGGACAGCAGGCTGGTCATGCGGGACTGGACACTTCCGCCGGTCATGGAACCGCCGGAGTGCATCACGTCTCCCTCCAGGGTCACCAGGCGGAAGGCCTGGCGTCCCCGACGCATGATGGCGATGCCGGCATCCAGGTTTTCCGCCACCACTGTCCGTCCCAGAAGGTTTTCAATGATGCCCCGAAAGCGGGGATCAAAGGAGACCAGTTCACTGGCCAGGCCGATACAGCCCGGCATGGAGAGGACTTCCCTCTCCTGGGGAGTCAGAGTCCGTCCCCGGATGGTGGACACCGGCAGGAAGGTGGCCCGTCCGGCCTTTTCCTTCCGGAGCCATTCAATCATGTCCCGGGCGACATATTCATCCTCAGTGACAATGTGCTGCAGTGCTCCGCCCAGGACGGATTCTACCGCTTTTTCAAGGGTTTCAGGTACGGAGATCAGGCTGGCTACCACGCCATGCACCCCGGGTCTGCGCGAAAACTGCTGCAGTACGCGTTTAACGGACTGGGCATAGCCGCTGTAATCCCGCTCCATCTCCTGCAGGACATGGAGCCGGCTGCGCAGTGCGGAGCACTCCACATTCAGGGAATCTCCCTGTTCACGCAGTTTCTGCTGCAAGAGGGAAAGCTCCTGCTGACGCTCCTGACTTTCATGAATGGCCGTTTCCCTGTGCCCGACCTCCTCTGAAATGGCGGAAAGCTCCGCCTTTGCAGAATTCAGGCTCTCCTCAAGGGCAGACAGCTCCTCGTCCCGTCTGCTGAGCTCTTCGTCAGCCTCCTGACGACGCCGATCCAGTTCCTGGCGCAGAGTGGAGAGGCGCGCCTCCGCCGTCATGTCGTTGGAACGGCGGTTCATGGCCTCTATGAGGGCCTCCTTGTGGGCATCCAGCATCCGTTCGGCCGCAAGCAGCGCGTCGGATTCGGTGTGCAGTTTGGCTTGCGCTTCTTCCAGCTGGGCACACAGACACGCGTGCTGCGCAGTCTCCTGCGTCATTCCTGATTTGTTGTCCTGGAGCTGTTCCTGAAGCTGCTTCATCTGGAGGGTTCTGACGTCCACCTCCTGGGTCAGGGACAGAACATCCCGTTCCAGCTGGGCGATCTCCAGACTGAGTACCTTCATGCTTCCCTGCATCGCTTCCCGCTCGCGGGTCAGAGACAGCACCCGGCCATGGGCTTCGTTGACCTTTAGGTCAAGGTCACCCACTCTGTCAGCCATCTGGTCCCGGGAAAGGGCCAGTTGCGCAATAGACGCCTCCATCTGCTCCGCCTGGTGCATCATGTCAGAGAGCGCCTCGCCGTCTTTCCGGCTGCGCGCTTCGTAGGCATCCGCGCGCACCACGTAGACGGTGCATTCCAGGCTTCGCATCTGGTCCCTCAGGGACAGGTAACGCCGGGCATTCTCGCTGGCCTGCCGAAGGGGCTCCACCTGCTTTTCCAGTTCCGCGATGACATCCGCCACCCGGACCAGGTTCTCACGCATGTTCTGCAGGCGTTTTTCACTTTCCTCCTTGCGGGCGCGGTACTTGACGATTCCTGCCGCCTCCTCGAAGATGGCGCGGCGGTCCTCGCTTTTCTGGGACAGGATTTCGTCGATGCGTCCCTGTCCGATGATGGAATAGCCTTCCTTGCCCACTCCGGTGTCCCGGAACAGATCGATGATATCCTTGAGGCGGCAGGGCGTCCGGTTGATCAGGTATTCTCCCTCGCCGGCCCGGTAGGCCCGGCGCGTGATCATAACCTCCGAAAAGTCCAGCGGAAGCTGGTGGTCCTCGTTGTCAAACACCAGAGAGACCTCACACAGTCCCATCCTGCGCCGGTGCTCCGTTCCACCAAAGATGATGTCTTCCATTTTTCCGCCGCGGAGGGACTTGGCACTCTGCTCTCCCAGCACCCATCTGACCGCATCCGACAGATTGCTTTTTCCGCTGCCGTTGGGCCCGACAATGCCGGTAATGCCCTGGTCAAACTCCACGACCGTCCTGTCCGCAAAGGATTTGAATCCGTAGATTTCGAGTCGTTTAAGCCGCAACCCCGCGACCTCACTTTCCAGTTTTTTCCTCGCTTGACGCCATCAGCACGCTGAGGGCGACCTCGGCCGCCGCCTCCTGTGCTCGTTGCTTCCGGGTCCCGCTGCCTTTTCCCAGCAGAGTCCCGTCTCCCCGGCGCACCTGGGCCGTAAAGACGCGGGCATTGGGAGCGCCGGTTTCTGACACGATTTCATACGCCGGGGCCGGCTCTCCCCATTTCTGAAGCAGCTCCTGAAGCCGTGACTTGGCATCCCGCACGTCCTCATCGCCCTGTGTGTAGTCCTTGAGCGCCCGGTCAATCAGGCTGGCAGCCTTCTGGTACCCGCCGTCCAGGTAGACCGCGGCGATCACGGCCTCCATGGTGTCGCACAGTACGCTGGCCCGGTCCCTCAGACCTTCCCTTTCCTCTCCCTTGGGCAGATGCAGCCAGGCGCCAAGACCGATTTCCCTTGCAGCCCGTGCCAGATTCTCCTCCCGGACCAGCGATGCCCGCCGGCGGGTCAGCTGGCCCTCATGAAGCCGGGTGAAGCGGTGGTAGAGCACTTCAGACACCCTGACCTCCAGTACGGCGTCTCCCAGAAACTCCAGACGCTGGTTATTGTCGGGGAGATGCTGTTCCACTGCATAGCTGGGATGGGTCAGGGCCAGGTCCAGAAGGCCGGTATCCTGGAAGCGGTATCCCAAGCGCTTCTCAAGCGCCGAATAATCCCTGTCCGTCATGCCATGTGTGCTTCCAGGTACGCGACGGCGTCCCCGACAGTCTGCATGCCGGTGATGGCCTCATCATCAAAGGTGACACCTGTGGCGTCCTCCATGTCCATGATCATCAGCATGATGCTGGCGCTGTCTGCGCCCAGATCTTCCTTCCAGCGGCTCTCCATGGTGATGCTTTCCACGGGAACCCCAAGCTGGTCTGCTGCAAGCTGCAGCAGATGTTCGATTTGCATATGGCGACCTCCTTGATATATCTCATTCTTCTTTCGTGCGCAGGTCAGGCTTCGTGTGCTGTGCCTGCCCTGATTTTTCCGACAACATCCGCTGTGACCATGGTTCTGGCCTGGCGAATGGCACTGGTGATGGTCTTGGCGTCGGCATTTCCGTGGGCTTTGATCATGACGCCCCCCACGCCCAGCAGCGGCGCGCCGCCCACTTCACTGCTGTCAAAGGAACGCTTGATGTTTCTGAACGCTCCCCGGCACAGCAGTGCGCCGATCTTCCCGGCCAGAGAGCTCATGAGGCCCTTTTTGATCAGGCCAAAGAGCACGCTGGTGGTTCCTTCGATGTTCTTGATCAGAATATTTCCGGCAAAGCCGTCTGCCACCAGCACATCGCAGGAGCCGGCAATCGCGTCGCGGGCTTCAATGTTTCCGGCAAAGACGATCTGTTTCTCTTCCCTGAGCAGCTTGTAGACGGCCTGGGTCAGTTCATTGCCCTTGACCTCCTCCACACCGATATTGAGAAGACCCACCTGGGGCGCACTCACCTGCTGGACTTCTTTCATATAGATACTGCCCATGAGCGCAAACTGGTGAAGCCATTCCGGCTTGCAGTCCACGTTGGCGCCCGAATCCACCAGCAGCAGCGGCCGCCCGGGCACCGGAATCATGGCGCCCAGCGCGGGACGCGCAACACCAGGTACGCACCGGGCGTAGAACAGGCCGGAGGCCATGAATGCCCCGGTGGATCCGGCTGAAACGAACGCATCCGCCTCATGATTCCTGAGTTGGTTTGCAGCCAGGACAAAGGGCGAACGGGGCCTTTGGCGAAGGGCCATGACCGGATGTTCATCAGTGGTGATAATCTCCGGCGCATCCAGCACCTCCATGCGCTTCCCGATTCTGTCCCGGGTAGTCGCCTCCATCTGGTTGATGGCGTCAAGAAGCTGGTCCTGCGGTCCGGCCAGCACGACGGTGATATCTTCATAGGCAAGCAGGGCGTCAATGGCCCCTTTCAGATTGACATCGGGGGTATCTCCGCCCGTGGCATCCAAGATGATTCTCATCATCCTTCCTCCTTCCGTCTGGCGCGCAGCGTGTACATACCGATTCCGGCCGCCACCGCCAGGTTCAGTGAATCGATCCGGTCATTGTGTGCGATTCTGACCGGCGTTCCGATTCGTGAAAAGCCCTCCGGCAGGCCGGTGGCTTCATTTCCGAAAATCAGGGACATGGGCCGGCAAAGCGGGCAAACCTGCTCCAGGTCCGTGGACCCCGTCAGCATAAACGGGAACAGCTGGCGACCGGGACCATAGCGCTCCAGATATTCGCCGGTTTCGGGAAAACGGCGGACCCTGAGGGCAAAGAGCGCGCCCATGGATGCCCGGACAGTCCGGGGATCATCCGGATCCACGGACTCCTCCAGAATGGCGATCTCGCCATAGGCCATACCCAGTGCCGTGCGCATCATGGTGCCCATGTTCCCGCTGTCACTGGGCCGGTGGAGCACCAGATGGTCCGATGTCTCCGTCAGTGTCTGTTCCTCCTTGCGATAGACCATGGCGGCAAAGCAGTTGTCTTTGTGGGAGAGGCTGCGAAGCACGCGGTCAGCGTATTCGATGCGGACCCCCGCATCCTCGCACCGCTGCGAAAGCCTGGCAGCTCCCTCACTTTCCCGGCTTTTCTCTGAAAGCAGCAGCCGAAGGCAGCGTTCAGGGGCATACTCCATGGCATTCGCGGCAGGGAACAGCCCAGGCGCATAACTGTAGGGCAGGTCCCGGCGGTAGGGTTCAAGACGGGGCAAAACTCTCATCGCCTTTCAGACGCAAAATATCAGCGTGATTATAGCAGAGATGCCCCTTCAGTTCAAGCAAGGCAGATTGAACGCGGTTGAACGCAGGAATATGCAAATTTCAGACTTCCCTCGACAAGCCGCCCATGCGGGAATACAATGAAAGCAGCTCTGTTTTCCCGGAATGTTCCGGGTTTGATCTTCCCTGCTTTCAGGGGATTATAGAGGTGAACCCTATGCTGATTCCCTTTTCACGAAGGCGCCTTCTGGTGTGTGCAATCTGGACGCTTCTGCTTCCGGTCATCCTTTTTCTGTTGACATTTCTGCGCCCGCTTTTCGGGATCCCTGCAGCGCTTCTGGCTCTGGCAGCAGGGCTGCTGTACTCAAAGGGTCGCGTTGCGGCACCGCTTGAGACAGCCTTCGGGAAAGGCGAAGACACCCTTGCCCTTTCACTGCCTGCTCTTGTGGCCATGATTCTGTGTGCCCTTGTGTGGACAATGCTTTCGGGAATAGGCGGATTCTTTTATCAGAATGACGATTTTTACGGCCGCAACGCAATTTTCCACGATCTGCTTGAGCATCCCTGGCCTGTCTATTTTCCGGGAACATCCCATGCCCTGACTTATTATATCGGCTTCTGGATCGTGCCTGGACTGATCGGCAGGTCAGCAGGGGCGCTGATAGGCCCCGGCATTGTCTGGGATGTCGCCAATACAGCGCTGGCGCTTCAGACGGTGTGGTTTCTTTTGCTGTGCTTCCTGCTGGTGGCCTCGCTCACGGGCATCACCCGCCTTGCCGGCACCTGCGGGATGCTGCTGGTGTTTGTGCTCTTTTCCGGGATGGACGGTCTTGTGTGTTTTCTCCGGGGAGACTGGACCGACCAGATTGAATGGTGGGCGCAGCTCTGGCAGTATTCCAGCAATACCACCTGTCTGTTCTGGGTTTTCAATCAGGCTGTCCCGGCATGGCTGGCCACCTGCATGCTGCTGCATGAAACCGGGAGGGTGAAGGTATGGGCCCTGATCGGGCTTTCCACACTGCTGTATTCCCCGCTTCCGCTGGTGGGCATGGTGGCGTTGTGCGTGCTTGTGTTCCTTGTCCGCCTGGCGGCTGCGCTCCGGCAGGGAAGGGCGGGATCTCTGCTTTGTGCTCCCTTTTCCGCCTGCAATCTGCTTGCCGTGGCATTCAGCTTGCCCATCCTGCTGTATCTTTCTGCCAATCATTCGTCTTCCGACGCCCCCTTCCGTCTGGATCTGTATCTGCATGCCTATACGCTGCCGGAGGCACTGTCAGCGCTTCTTGTGTTTTGCCTGGTGGAATGGCTGGCTCTGGCCCTTTTGCTTCTGCCCCGCTACTTTCGGGACCCGGTCTTTGCATCTACGCTTCTTATCCTGCTGGGGGTTCCCATGTTCAAGGTGGGCTATCACATGGATTTTTCCATGCGTGCCTCGATCCCGGGACTGCTGACGCTCATGTGCTACACGCTGCATACTCTGTGTGATGCACGGACACGCCTGCCGGTCCGGCTTCTTGTGGTGCTTGTGCTTCTGGTGGGCAGCATCACGCCCATGAAGGAGTTTGAGCGGGGAGCTTACCGGGTGATGAAGGCGGGCACCTTCCGAATGTTTTCCGATCCTTTCAAAACGGTCCTGCATCCCCAGGCGGACACCGCCAACTTTATCTGTGAGGACACCGGGCAGGAGCTGTTTTACCAGCTGCTTGCCCGTCCACGGGATACCGGGTCGTGAGCCTCAGTTTCGGCGGCTTGTTTTGACCCCGGTCCTGTTGTATAATGGCGTAAACTAACAAGGAGGTACCCCCCCATGGCAAAAGGTGGTTTCCGGGGATTTCCCGGTCAGCAGGGCAATATGCAGCAGATGATGCGTCAGGCGCAGAAAATGCAGGAAGAGCTCCAGAAAATGACGACGGAGCTGGATGAGAAGGTCTACGAAGGTACAGCGGGCGGCGGCGCGGTGAGCTGCACCATGACCGGCAAGCATGTGCTCCAGTCCATCCGGATTTCTCCGGATGCGGTGGATCCTGAGGATGTGGAGATGCTGGAGGACATGGTCCTGGCAGCGGTCAATGATGCCGTACAGAAGTCCACTGAGGACCGGGAAACCAGCATGAACAAGCTGAATCCGATGCTGGGCGGGCTGCTGTAAATGGCCGGACAGATTGAACCCATTGCCCGCATGGCTCAGCAGCTTTCCAGGCTGCCGGGGATCGGTTCCAAATCTGCGCTGCGATTGGCCTATCACATCGCATCCATGTCCCCTGAAAAGGTGAAGGAGCTGGCCGATGCCCTGTGGGAAGGCCGGCAGCAGATCCGCTACTGCAGCATCTGCGGCAACTATACGGTTGAGGACCCCTGTCCGATCTGCACGGATGAGGGACGCCAGCGCGAGCTTTTGTGCGTGGTCAAAGATCCCCGGGATGTGGCTGCCATGGAGCGCATGCGGGATTTCAGGGGCATTTATCACGTTCTGCACGGCGCGATCTCACCCATGGACGGTGTGGGTCCCGAGGATATCAGAATTTCCGAGCTGATGGCGCGCCTTGACAGGGAGCCCATCCGGGAGGTGATCCTGGCGACCAATCCGGACATTGTGGGTGAGGCGACGGCCAACTATATTGCCCGTCTGATCAAGCCCCGGGGAATACTGGTCACCCGGATCGCCCATGGTCTGCCTGTGGGCGGCGACCTGGAGTATACAGATGAAGTGACCCTGGCCCGTGCCATGGAAGGACGCAGAAGCATGTGACGTCCCGTTTTGCCTGCCTGACAAGGCCCGCCTGAACCAGGCGGGCCTGCTGTTTACCCGGGACGGGTTTACCACTCAGGATGGGAAAAAGGAATTGAGTTTCTCTGATCTTGAGGATATAATCAATAAACATATTTTAACGGAGAGACAACGCAGGGATGGCGCTGATGGATAAAGGATATTCGCTGACTGCTTTTTTCGGCAGCGATAAAGGATTGGACGATTCATTCTTCCAGGCGGAATGCCCCTGATGCGATCCGTTGGCCAGGTCTGTATCCTCGTCTGCATGTCAGGTTGCCCCTCTCCCCTCCTCTTGCCCCGGCGCTCATGCCTGTGGCCGGAAGGGAGTTTGAAAACCGTTCCTTGCGAAGAATACGATGCTGCTCAGAAAGTCTGATCAAGGGATCTGACGGGAGCTGATCGGGCAGGCAGGACTCTCTCTGACGGGGTATGCAGGGACAGCTTCTATAACCGTGCCATTCCGGACTGATCCGGGCACAGCCTTGCCAAATGGATTTCTTTCCTATATAATTCCTGTGTTTTTGACTCAGACGGATCTTCGGAATCGTCTGTTTTTATAGAAAGGACTCTTGTTGTTCCATGTATCAGATTGGCCTGGATATCGGTTCCACTACCATCAAGTGCGTTGTGCTGGATGAGAGTGGACAGATCCTTTTTTCCTGTTATGAGCGTCATTATTCCCTGATCACCCAGAAGACCCGGGAACTGCTTGAGAAGGTTGACCGGGACCTGGTTCAGGGGCAGCCCTGCCGCCTGGCCATCTCCGGTTCTGCCGGAATGGGTATGGCTTTGGGCTCCCATATTCCCTTCATTCAGGAGGTATATGCGACCAAGGTTGCCGCGGACCGTTTTGCGCCGGGAACAGATGTCATTATCGAGCTGGGCGGAGAAGATGCGAAAATCCTGTTCCTCCATGGCACTCTGGAGGTTCGGATGAACGGATCCTGCGCGGGCGGAACCGGCGCGTTCATCGACCAGATGGCCACATTGCTGTCCGTGACACCCTCGGAGATGAACACTCTTGCTTCGCAGGCAGAGCGCATCTACACCATCGCTTCGCGCTGCGGAGTTTTTGCCAAGACCGATGTTCAGCCCCTGCTCAACCAGGGTGCCCGCAAGGCGGATGTCGCCAGATCCATTTTCATGGCAGTGGTCAACCAGACCGTCGCGGGACTGGCACAGGGCCGGCCGGTCTCCGGGCATGTCCTGTATCTTGGAGGCCCCCTGACCTTCCTGTCCGAGTTGCGTGCATGCTTTGATGAAACCCTGAACCTGCACGGCGTATGCCCGGAAAATTCCCTGTATTATGTAGCTCTGGGCGCTGCGGTCACAGCTTCCGAAGCCCTGCTTCTTTCGGATTGCATGGAGGCCATTGACGCCTATCACAGCACCGAAAGCTATGTGGCCATGCCGCCTCTTTTTGAAAACGAGGAGGAACTGTCCGCCTTCCGCAGGCGCCATCAGTGCTCCAGGGTGCCCAGGCGGGACCCGGAGACTTATTCAGGTCCGGTGTATGTGGGCATTGACTCCGGCTCCACCACCATCAAGTCCGTGGTGATTTCCGATTCGGGGGAACTGCTTTTCACACGCTACCAGAGCAACAGCGGTGACCCTGTGCCGCATGTGCGGAGTTTTCTGCAGGACCTGGCGGCGAGGTATCCCGGGTTTACCATCCGTGCGGGTGCGGTTACCGGCTACGGCGAAGACCTGATTCGAAACGCTTTCGGCGTGGATTTCGGACTGGTGGAAACCGTTGCGCATTTTACCGCCGCAAAGGCCTTTCTGCCGGAGGTGGACTTTATCATCGACATCGGCGGGCAGGATATCAAATGCTTCAAAATCCACAACGGAGCCATAGACAACATTTTCCTCAATGAAGCCTGCTCAAGCGGCTGCGGTTCCTTTCTGCAGACCTTTGCCGGGGCCATGGGCACAAAAATCGAGGATTTTGCCCAGCTCGGCCTTGCCGCCCGCCGTCCGGTGGACCTGGGAAGCCGCTGCACAGTCTTTATGAATTCCTCTGTCAAGCAGGCACAGAAGGATGGCGCGGATGTGACGGACATTTCCGCAGGATTGTCCATTTCCGTGGTCAAGAACGCTTTGTACAAGGTTATCCGCTGTGCCGGTCCCCAGGACCTGGGAAAACACATTGTGGTCCAGGGAGGCACATTCCTCAATGATGCCGTTTTGCGGGCATTTGAGAAGGAACTGGGAGTGGAGGTCATCCGCCCGGATATTGCCGGTCTGATGGGCGCCTATGGTGCTGCCCTGTACGCCAGGGAACAGCGCGCGCTTCATCCTGGTGAGTCCACCATTCTGAGCGGAGACGCCCTAGAGCACTTTTCCCACGAGGTGACCCAGACCCGTTGCGGTCTGTGTGAAAACCACTGCCGACTGACCATCAACCGTTTCGGCAGTCGAAAATATATCAGCGGAAACCGCTGCGACCGTCCTGTTTCAGGAAAAAAGGCTGCCAGCGATCTGAATCTGGTGGCATACAAACAGGAGAAGCTGCTTGCCCTCAGCAAGTCCCATCCGGAAAAGGCTCCACGCGGTAAAATCGGGCTCCCGCTTGTATTGAACCTGTATGAGCTTCTCCCCTTCTGGCACGCGCTGTTTACCCATCTGGGATTTGATGTGGAGGTATCTCCGTTCAGCAGCCGCAGCCTGTATATCCGGGGTCAGGCGACCATTCCCAGCGATACAGTCTGTTTTCCTGCAAAGCTGGTGCACGGCCATATCCAGGAGCTGATCAACAGGGGCGTGCGGACGATCTTTTATCCCTGCATGAGCTACAATATCGACGACCATCTGGGGGACAACCACTACAACTGCCCGGTGGTGGCCTACTATCCCGAGGTCATCTCGGCCAACATGCCCGATATTCGGAATGTGGATTTTATCCATGATTACGTGGGCATTGATCATCGGCATCATTTCCCTGGAAAACTCTATGAAATCCTGCATAGGCATTTCCCGGAGATGACCCGCAGGGAAGTAAAAAAAGCATGTGACGCCGCCTATGCCGCCTATGAGGCCTGGATGCAGGACATCCGGCAGAAGGGTGAGGAAATGATTGAAAAAGCACGCAGCGAAAAGCGGCCGATTATCGTTCTGTGCGGGCGTCCCTATCACGTGGATCCGGAGGTCAATCATGGCATCGACCGGCTGATCGCAGGCTTTGGATCTGCAGTGGTGACAGAGGATTCACTCTCTGCCCATATGAAACGAGAAACGGTTCATGTCCTGAACCAATGGACCTACCATTCCCGACTCTATGCCAGCGCCAAGTACATTTCGACCCAGCCGGACATGAACTTGGTCCAGCTGGTGTCCTTTGGCTGCGGTGTGGATGCCATTACCACCGATGAGGTTCGCGATATCCTGGAATCCAACGGGAAAATTTATACACAGATCAAAATCGACGAAATCACAAATCTGGGCGCTGTCCGGATCCGTCTGCGTTCCCTGTTTGCGGCCATTGACCAGCAGGAAACCCTCTTGGCACAGAAAGGATCATCCTCAAGTGGAAACTAATCACGTTGTTTTTACCAAGGAGATGAAGGAACAGGGGTATACCATCCTTGTTCCCAACATGCTCGAATTCCATTTTTCTCTCATCGAGAAGGTTCTCCGACTTAATGGCTACAATGCGGTCGTGTTGCATAACCATGGCCCCAATGTCATGGCTGAAGGACTGAAATACGTTCATAATGACACATGTGTTCCCGCTCTTCTGGTCATCGGACAGTTTCTGGATGCCCTGCATTCCGGAAAGTATGATCTGCACAAGGTCGCCCTGATCATATCGCAGACAGGCGGCGGATGCCGAGCCAGCAATTATATTTTTCTGCTGCGCAAGGCGCTGAAGAAAGCAGGACTGGATTATATTCCCGTCATCTCTGCCAATCTGTCCGGTCTGGACAGCGCACCCGGGTTTAAGATAACGCTGAAGCTTTTGAGGCAGCTGTTCTCCTCCGTCATCTACGGAGACTGCATCATGTGTGTTGCAAATCAGACCCGTCCCTATGAAAAGGTTCCTGGAACCACAGATGCCCTGATTGAAAAGTGGAACAATGAGCTTATCCGACAGTTTGACAAGGGAAAGGGGCTCAGCCAGAAGGAAATCAGGTTCAACCTGGAACAAATCACCGGAGAATTTGACGCCATCCCCCGCTCCAGAGAACCGAAAACAAAAGTCGGCATCGTTGGAGAAATCTATGTCAAATATTCTTCGCTGGGAAACAACGGGCTTGAAGATTTCCTGAAGAAGCAGGATTGTGAATACATGCTGCCCGGGCTGATGAGCTTTGTGCTCTTCAAGATTGACAACCGTATTGAGGATATCCACCTTTATGGAGGCAATCCCTTCAAGCTGGCTGCAGTCACCTTGCTGATGGCTTATGCGGAACGTCTGGAGGGGATCCTTATCAACTCCGTTCGCCTGCGTCCTTCCTTTGTTCCCCCTACCCCCTACCGGCATACCAAGGAGCTGGTGAAAGGGGTGATCGGTTACGGAAGTAAGATGGGCGAAGGCTGGTTGCTGACAGCGGAGATGCTGGAGCTGGCTGAAAACGGCTATGAGAATATCGTCTGTGCCCAGCCATTCGGGTGTCTTCCCAATCACATCAACGGCAAAGGAATGATTCGGAGGCTGACGGAGGTACATCCTGGGATCAATATCGTTCCCATCGACTATGATCTCTCTGCCACGAAAGTCAATCAGGAAAACAGGATTCGGCTGATGTTGGCAATTGCCAATGATGAGCGGCAGAAAAAGGCGGCGCAGGATGCCCTGATCAGGGAAGATGAACGGATTGCCGCAGCATGTAAACTCTGGAAAGACAGGCGTTCCGAGACAAAAGAAAAAGAGATTTAAACATATGGTTTAAATCTCAAAAAGTACCATTGGCAGTTTCGCAGGATAGATGGTGTGTGTTCTCATTGGGAGGCGGGGTACTGGACCACAGCGCCATGTATGGCTGTAGAGCTGTAAACGATGTTTGTTTTCTAACAGGAAATTGTATATCTAATATTTACATATGCTGTATCGATCCAAAATGGATTGCATAGGTCACTCGTATGACATAGGCTCCGCATATTTCTGCTGTTGTATGTGCTGAACGCGCATGGCCAGCCTGACCCTCATGGGGAAGGCTATCGCAGCAGAGTTCTTTGATGGTATGAATTTGATCCATTGCAGGCATCCTCCTTCCTTCTTGCTGTGACTCACATGCAGGGATAAAAAGCTGGGGAATGTCTGCAATGGATCTTTTTTGTACTTCTGGCGGTGTATAGCAGTTCGTGCCGAAAACCTCCCATGGACTAAACTAAAAGATAATCTGCCCTTCCATATTCAAAGGCGGGGAGCATACCTTTCTCCAAAGCAAGACGCCACGTTCCCTGCAACAGTATTTCATCCGATCAATTTCAAAGCATCAGGAAATGTCCATTTCCTCTTTAGGAAGGAGGATTCATGCGGGAACCTTCTGCGCAAGGGATAAGGGCGCTGCTGTGACAGGACTGGGTGCCCGTTACTCGGAATTCCCAAAGAACAGCCGTCTTTTTACAGACCAGGTGAAATCATTCATATCCCAGCGTTTTTAGATCCGAAATCCTGTTTCGCCAGTCTTCCCTGACCTTCACCCACAGTTTCAGATTAATCCGGGTATCCATCAGGGTTTCAATATCCTGCCGGCTTTCAGTGCCAATGGTCCGCAGCATGCTCCCCTGTTTTCCGATAATGATGCCCTTGTGGCTGGAGCGTTCGCAGTAAATCGTGGCAAAAACATCTGTCAAGGTCTCGGATTTTTTTTCAATCCGCATGATTTCCACGCCGATGCCGTGGGGAACTTCGTCCTTCAGGTGCAGCAGGGCTTTTTCGCGAATGATTTCCGCAATAATCAGCCTTTCAGGTTGGTCGGTAATCATGTCTTCGGGAAAGTAGCGAGGGCCTTCCGGAAGGGTCTTCTTCAGAATCTTCTTGAGTTCCTCCAGACCGGATCCTGTTCTGGCACTGACGGGAATCATCGCATCATATTCATAGGAAGCCAGCTCAGCGAGCGTTTCAAAAACTCGTTTTTCCTCCACCAGGTCCATCTTGTTGAGCACCAGGATTCTCGGAACCTTTTTGGTTGCCATCTGTTTCATGATTTCCCGGTCCTGATGGCCAATGGCTGTCAGGTCTGCCATCACAATCAGACAGTCGATGCCTTCCATGGCATCTTCAATGCTTTTGACCATGTATTCGCCCAACCGGGTTCTGGGGGTGTGCATTCCGGGAGTATCTAGAAAAACTATTTGCCAGTCTTCGCCGCCTGCCACCCCCATAATCCTGTTGCGGGTGGTCTGGGGTTTGCTGGAAACGATGGAGACCTTTTCTCCGATGAGCGCATTCATCAGCGTGGATTTTCCCACATTGGGCCTTCCGACAATAGCAACAAATCCGGAATGGAATGGCTGAGTGTCCATCATCTCATCCTCGCTTTTCCAATGATTCCGGTCCAAAGCCATGAGGCAACAGTTCACGGAGAGTGGTTTTTTCAACATGTCCATCCCAGGCTACAATGACTTCAAGATCCGGAGCAAACTCATAGAGAGACTGTCTGCAGGCTCCGCAGGGATAAGGAGCAGAACCTGAGGATACAATCGCTATCCTGACAAACCGGCGGCATCCCTCACTGACGGCTTTAACCAGTGCGGTTCTTTCCGCGCAGAGGGTATTTCCATAAGCCGAATTTTCCACATTGCATCCTGAATAGACAATACCATCTTCGCCCAGCAGTGCTGCGCCGACCCGGTACCCGCTGTAAGGCGTATAGGCGTTTTCTCTGGCTTTCTGAGCGATGGCAATCAATTCAGTATCCGTCATATTGTTATCTCCTTTTCTCTCGGAAGACCTGCAATCTTCAATGCATCTTCCTCTTTGGACCGCATCCTTTTCTTCTCCTCCGGGGTCATGTGATCATACCCGAACAGGTGCATCATGGCATGCGTCAGAAGATAGCCAAGCTCCCTGTGTTCGCTGTGACCATATTCCCGAGCCTGCTCTCTGACGTGATCGATGGAGATGAGGATATCTCCGATCATACAGGATTGACTTTCCGGATCCCATTCCTTTCGTACAAGAGCCTCACAGCATCCTGCGGTTTTCCCGTCAGGGTAGCGGACAGTGGGAAAGGACAGCACGTCGGTGGCGCGGTCTATCCCCCGTGTCTGCAGGTTGATTTCATGGATTTCTTCATCTCCTGTCACCCTGACATAGACACTGAGCGGCAGGCGGATGCATTCAGCTGCTGCAGATGCCTCCGCGCACCTCAGGAGAAGATCCTGTGTCGATGAATCCAGGGTATGCGTCAGGTCTTCGATTTCAAGTTTCATTTGCTTCCCGATTCCGCCGCTCTTTGCGACTTGACTTTCACATCCGGATATTCAATGCGCTGATGGAACACGCCCTGGAGTGAATTTTCAAAGGACTGCCGGATTTTTCCAATATCCCGGAAGGTTAGTGTGCATTCATCCAGCTGTCCATCTTCCATTTTTCCACGTACCAGTTTTTCGATCAGTTCTGAGATTTTTTCCTTTGTCGGTTCCCTCATGGCCCGGACGGCGGCTTCCACGGTGTCTGAGAGCATCAGAATGGCGGCTTCTGCGCTCCTGGGCTTTGGACCGACATAGCGGAAATCCTGAATGTCCACTTTATCTTCGCCATACAGTTCAATGGCCTTGGCGTAGAAATACATGACGGGTGTGTCCCCGTGATGCTGCTGGATCATTTCAATAATCGGCTCTGGCAGGTGGTGCTTGCGAGCCAGATCGGCACCGTCCTGTGTGTGCTCTGTCAGGATGGCGGCACTCACCTTGGGGTCAGTCCGGTCATGGGGATTGTCTCCCATCTGGTTTTCCTTGAAATAGATCGGCCGGACCAGTTTGCCGATGTCATGATAATATGCGCCCACCCGCACAAGCAGTGCGTTGGCTCCCACCACTTCTGCAGCGGCCTCTGCCAGGTTGGCCACCACCATCGAGTGATGATAGGTTCCGGGGGTTTCGATCATCAGTCTGCGAAGCAGCGGCTGGTTGGGGTTGGACAGTTCGATCAGCTTGGAGGGTGTAACCAGATTAAAGGCGGATTCCATAATGGGCTGAAGCCCGATGCAGATAATAGCGGACAGGAGCGAAACCAATACCTCATAGCTGGCATTGGTGAGTATGCCGCCTTTGGCATCGCTGGTCAGCAGTGTGACACAACTGAGGATCATTGCGTTGACAATGCCGGTCAGGATTCCGGTGAGCACGACAAAGATCCGTGTTGCACTGTGCTTCATCATGAAAATGGCAAAGGTGCCGCCAACTGTACAGATGAGCAGAATGCTCAGGGTCTGGGAGGTATCCAGGTCCACCGACTGCACCGTCAGGAAGGTCATCATCAGCGTCAGCATCAGATTGCCGATATATGCCGGCTTGATGCCCAGCAGATTGACCAGCAGCAGCGGAAGCAGCACTGTCGGCATGGCCCAGACGCCCAGTTTTGTCCCTGTCAGCAGACAAAGAACCAAGGTGACGATCAGGCACAGCATCAGCGCCATCGCATTCATCATGGAATCGAGCATTTCCCGGGCATACAGGACCACCAGCAGGAAACAGGTTGCCATGATGAGGGCAGTGATCGCCGCCCCGGCGACATACATGAAATAGTCGATCTTTTCGCCTTCCAGAACGCCCAGGGACTGGAGCACGGCATACTGAACCTCTGTAATCCGGTCTCCCTTGACCACAATATTCTGGCCCTGCTTGTAGGTTGTGGGATCCACGGCGTCCCGGGCTTTCTGCCGGTTCTCCTCCGTGGCAACCTGATCAATCAGCATATTGGCGCGCAAACAGGCACGCAGGGTCGGTATGGCCACGTTGTACCACAGGTCGGTTCGGGTGTTGTAGGAGACAATCTGCTGGATGCTGGAAATCGCGTCATTGATCTGTCCTTCGTTGATGGAGGACAGGAGCATGGTCCGTACGGCGGACAGGAGCGTCTGATACAGGCTTTCCAGATCGTCCTCGCTGGTATTCATCAGGGTTCTAAGCTGATAGGTGGACAGATTCAGCATGGTCAAAAGCTCGGAGGCTTTGGTGAAGTTATCCTCTGTATATGTATTGTTGCTGTCTGCCCAGTTGAGACGGATCTGTTCTCCGAGGGCGCGGACTGCCCGCAGTTCAGAAAAGCATGAATTGATATCGGAAATCACGATTTCCGAGACGCTTTCATCTTTGTAGTACACCGGGGAGACAGAGTCTTCCGCGCTTTTCCTGCGCCGTTCGGTGGTCAGTTCATCCACAATATCCTTGGCGGCGGTGATGGTAGCCGGAGAGACGTCCCCCACCTTCACGTCATAGCGTTCCGGAGAAAGGGCCGCTACCGAGATAAAGAGGATGATGAAATAGCTGATAATCAGGAACAGTCCTGTTCGAAGACGTTTGCCCAAGGGGGTCTGCTCTGTCAGCAGACTTCTACTTTTCTTTTCCATAGGACTTCTTCTCCTTCATCCGGGAGGCATGATCGTCATATGCTTTGACAATTGCCTGGACCAGCTCGTGCCGGACAACGTCCTGATGTGTCAGGGGGCAGATGGCAATGTCCTTGACGCCCTCAAGGACGAGAACCGCTTCATCAAGACCGCTGGTCTTTCCATAGGGAAGATCAACCTGGGAAGGGTCTCCGGTTACGATGACCTTGGATCCGAATCCGATTCTGGTCAGGAACATCTTCATCTGTTCTCTAGTCGTGTTCTGTGCCTCATCCAGGATGATAAAGGCATTGCTCAGTGTCCTCCCGCGCATGTAGGCCAGGGGAGCCACTTCAATGACGCCGCGTTCCTGAAGCCGCTGACAGGTCTCACTCCCAAGCATTTCAAACATGGCATCATATAGCGGACGCAGGTACGGATCGACTTTCTGATTGAGATCTCCGGGCAGAAAGCCCAGCTTTTCTCCGGCTTCAACCGCCGGCCGTGTCATGACAATCCGTTCGATTTCCTTGTTTCTGAGTGCAGTGACCGCCATGGCCATGGCAAGGTAGGTTTTTCCTGTCCCTGCAGGGCCTACGGAGAAGGTCAGGGTATGGGTCCGAATGGCGTCGATGTAGGCTTTCTGTCCCACCGTTTTGCATCGGATCGGCTTTCCCCTGAAAGTCTTGGCGACGACTTCGGTAAACAGACCGCTAAGCTGGTCGAGCTCTCCCCTTTTCTGCAGGCCTATGGCATACTGGACAATCGCCGGAGTGATTCTCTCCCCGGTTTTGACCATCTGCATCAGGTGGGAAAGAACCTCCCTGCAGGCATCCACCCGGTCTTCATTTCCGCCTTCCACGACAATGTTGCCTTCTCTCAGGGAGATGGTGGTTCCGGTCATTTCCTCCAGCCGGCGGATATTCTCGTCCCGGCTGCCAAAGAGATTCTGGATCAGTTCCCCTTCCCCGGATTTGAACATGTCTTCCGTCACGACATCTACTCCTTTTTCTCAGTGGGCGTTCCGTCTTGCATTTTCCTCCCCGAGGGCATACAGATTGCCATAGGAAACCACCCGCCGGATATTCATGGACAATTCGAAATAGTTCTCAAGATTGGACTCACAGTGATGCAGATGCTCGAGCATACTGGCATACACATCATCTTCATTTTTGGGGGACCTGGGAACGGACAACAGCCGTAAATGGTGCGGATTGATCATCAGAAGGGTATATTCGTATTCTTCCGAACCGTTCTCAAAGATGTTGCACAGGGCGTTTTCAAGTCTGTCCCTGCCATATTTCCATACTTCCGCAAGAAAGCTGTCTCCGTCCGGCAGCCGGAAGGTTGCCATACAGACCGGCCATTCCGGATGGATGCCCGCGTCACGGTTAATCGCGGAACGTCCATCGATCTTCGCCTTGTCATAGGGGGTTCCGCGAAGCAAATCCAGGAAGAATTCCTCCCGGAAGGCCGTGGCCATTTCATCTCCCTGACGGATCTGACGCAATGCGTCTCTGCTAGCCAGGGCTCTGCGGGTATTGCTGATTTCCCGCCGGAGATGCTGGACATCCCTTTGTGTGCTCATCCCCATCACATCAGTTCTTTTGTAGATGTAATTGTAAAAGGTCTTGGCTTCCTTGACGGACAACAGCCATGAGACGGTATCGAACCGGTGATGGGCCATCTGGTCGATGCCCTGCTGTGCGCTACCCACCACTACTGGCCGCTCAAAGCCCAGGTTTTCCCATTCCGGATATTTTTCATAGAGGTTTCGGATATCGTTTTTGTCAGTCACCAGCAGAAGTCTGTACATACGGTCCTCCTCTTGAAAATGAATGAAAGCTGACCTGTTGATTATATGTCAAAAGACGGGCACGTACAAGTTTTTCCTGAAGATGTCACATCCTGATTACCCTGGATGAATACCCTGGAGGGACACCTGGCCCTCCCTGCGGATGTTTATTCGGCTTGGTCATCTCTTCCTGAAGACACAAAAAGACACAAAAAGCCGCCCGAAGGCGGCTTAAAGTGGAAATCGAAACAACACATACGCGATGTGGTAGGATAATGATCATTCCCGAAAACTGCGGAGGTTCTTGACATTCCGGTACGTCTGTGGAACCCATCCAAGTAAAGGAGTTCCTCCCATTGTGTTCTTTCTCATCACCTCGGAATGAAGATTTCCCCAATCAGGTCCGGACAAAGCGATCTCATCACTTTGCCACTGTGTTGATATTTGGAATAAATCCATTCCATGCATCTCAAGACGGACGTCAGGTGCTGCGGGTCAGTCTTCGTAGCCATTGGGATTATTGGACTGCCAGCGCCAGCTGTCCCTGCACATGTCCTCAAGGTTCTTTTCCGCATGCCAGTGCAGCAGCTTTTCCGCTTTGGCAGGGTCTGCCCAGCACTCTGCAATGTCTCCGGGCCGGCGGGCTTCGATCTGGTAAGGAATCGTCAGCCCGTTCACCTTTTCAAAGGCGTGGATGATCTCCAGCACGCTGTAGCCGTTTCCAGTTCCAAGGTTGATAATCTCCGCGCCCGTATGCTTCGTGGCATAGGCTGCTGCCGCCACATGGCCCTTTGCCAGATCCACCACATGGATGTAGTCCCGCACACCGGTTCCGTCCCTGGTGGGATAGTCATTGCCATAGACATGCAGCATCGGGAGTTTACCCGCCGCCACCTGGGTCACATAAGGCAGCAGGTTGTTGGGGATGCCGTTGGGCATCTCTCCGATTCTGCCGCTTTCATGGGCACCGATGGGATTGAAATACCGCAGAAGAACCACGGACCAGTCGGGATTGGCTGCAGCCGTGTCTGTAAGGATCCGCTCATTCATGTATTTGGTCCAGCCATAGGGGTTGGTGCAGCCGGTGGGCATGGTCTCATCCAGGGGCATATGGTCCGGAATTCCGTACACTGTGGCGGAGGAACTGAAGATAAAACGCTTGACCCCGTGACGCTGCATCGCTTCACATACCGTCAGCGTGCAGTCCAGATTGTTGCGGTAATAGGCCAGGGGCTTGACAACGGATTCTCCCACCGCCTTGTAGGCTGCGAAATGGATCACGCCGTCCAGCTGATACTGTGAGAAAATCCGTTCCACAGCCTGGGTATCGGTCATATCCGCTTCCTCGAAGATGACCTTCTTGCCCGTCAGTTCCTCTACCCGGTCAATCACCTTGCGGCTGCTGTTGTACAGGTTGTCTGCCACCACCACGTCATATCCGGCATTCAGCATTTCCACACAGGTATGCGAACCTATAAAGCCTGCTCCGCCGGTCAGCAAGAATCTCATAATCATGTCCTCCCTTAATTTGCTTCATATTCCGAAACGGCACGCTGCCATTCCTCCGTAAATTCCTCCAGGCACAGGTGCCTGTCCCGCATATAACGCGCCACCTCTTTGCCCACATAGCGAAGGTGCCAGGGCTCATAGATGATCTCTGTCAGGTCTTCCTTGTCCTTCTGATACCGGATGATGAATCCGTAATCCCAGCAGTGCTCGTCCAGCCATTTTCCGGCCTTGGTCTCGGCAAAGGCCGGAGTGAACCGCTTGCCGATTCCCGCCTTGTTGATCACGTCGATGCCCAGGCCCGTCTGATGGTCGCTGGAGCCGGGAAGGGCCACCACGCCGTCATCCTTGCCGTTATTGCTCTTGAGGCGGTTGTAGTACATGGTCTTCTGGGTCCGGTAGCTTCGATATCCGCTGTGGGCATACAGGGTAACACCGTCCGCCTTGGCCGCATCAAACAGTTCCTCCAGCGCTGCAGAGGCCACCGCCCGCATTTCGATGGGGTCGGAGCTGATCTTGCGGACCTTCAGACGGACCAGGTCCCCTGGAATATAGTCTTCCTCCAGCAGATGCGTCTTGTTGGCCAGCCGGATGGTATCGCTGGTTTTGAGCAGGTCATACGGAATGGGATAGGTCCATTCCTTCATGACCTGTGCTTCCTGTGCCGCGAGCATCTCCTCCAGATTCAGGCTTTCCGCAGCCGCAAGGGAGACTGACAGACACAGCAGAAGTACTGTCCAGATGGCCGTCCTTTTCAGAATCATTGCTCTTTATCCACCTCCAGAGATGCGATGCGGTCTCTGCGCAGTTTGGTGAGGTACTCCTCCAGGGTGACATCCTGCTCATGGATTCGGGCCGCGTCCTCCCTGCCCACGTAGCGAATGTGCCAGGGTTCATAAATATACCCGGTAATGGATTGCTTGTCCTTGGGATATCGCAGGATGAACCCGAATTCATGGCAGTGTTCCGCCAGCCAGATGCCTTCAGGAGAAGAACCGATGGCCTCCACAAGACCTTTCCCCAGAGTGGACTGTCCTTCCACATCCATGGCATAGCCGCTCTGATGTTCTGAATAGCCGGCTTTGGCCACGCTGGAATACCGTCCTTCGCGGTCCTTGCGCTCGTAGATCGTCTTCTGCGTCTGATAGCTCCTGTACCCGCTGCGGGTATAGAAATGAATCCCCTGGCTTGCAGCTTCTGCAAACATCTCCTCCAGGGCTTGCGCTGCCTTCGGAACCATATAGGTATTCCCCCGGATGGTCTCTTCCACCGGCTCCACATCGGGAAGCCTTAATGCGATGGGGGCATTGGGCGCGCGGTATACCTTGTTGATCAGTACCAGGGAATCCAGGGGATTCTTGTGCGGAACCATGTATCCCCAGGACTGGAATGTCAGTACCGCTCCGGCAGCCACAGCCGCCAGGGCGTGGGTCACTATCATCTGTCTGAATCTCCTTTCTGCTGATCGGAGGGGTCAGGCATCCCACCATCAGACTGCTGTGCCGTGCGGATGGGAATATTCACCTCAAAGGCCCCTATACCCATCATATCCATTTGTTTTCTTTGGGTGCGGACCAGCATGTGCACGCCGTCTGCCTCATAGGCTTCCTCCAGTACGCCGGCCTGAAGGTGGAGACGGTTCACCAGTTCTCCCCGGTCATAGGGAATGACCAGTTGTACAAGGAGTGAATCTCTTGAAATCTCCTGCTCGATGCGTTTCATGAGCGCATCTGTCCCCTCCCCGGTCCGCGCGCTGATCAGCAGTTCCCCGCTGCCGCAGTTGATCAAAGGAAGATCCGCCTTGTTGACAACGTCGATGCGGGGCTTGTCCACCACTCCCAGGGATTGGAGAACATCCAGCACCACCTGTTTTTCCTGCTGCATCACGGGACTGGTCCCGTCCTGCACCAGCACGAGCACGTCCGCGCTGATCACTTCCTCCAGTGTGGATTTGAAGGCATCCACCAGATCATGGGGAAGCTTGCTGACAAAGCCCACTGTGTCCGACAGGATAAACTCGCAGCCGGAGGAGGTCCTGACGGTCCTCATCAACGGGTCAAGGGTCGCAAACAGCATGTTCTCGGCAAAGGCGTCTGCTCCGCTGAGCGTATTGAGCAACGTGGTTTTGCCTGCGTTGGTGTATCCCACCAGCGCGACCACGGGGATGCCCTTCTTTTCTCTTTTGCTTCGCCGAAGTTCCCGCTGGCTTTCCAGGGAGGCAATCTCCCGCCTGAGTTCGGTGATCCGCCGGCGGATGCGACGCCGGTCCATTTCCAGCTGGCTCTCTCCGGGTCCACGGGTGCCGATGCCGCCACCCAGGCGGGACATGGACTGACCCTTTCCCGTCAGCCGCGGAAGCTGGTAAGCCATCTGGGCCATCTCCACCTGCAGCTTGCCCTCCCTGGTCTTTGCCCGCTGTGCAAAGATGTCGAGGATCAGCTCCGTGCGGTCGATGACCTTGACCCCCCGCATGAAGTTTTCAAGGTTGCGTACCTGTACTCCCGTCAGTTCATCATCCGTGATCAGGGTGTCCGCCTCGGCGGCCTGGCACAGCAAAGACAGTTCTTCCGCCTTGCCGGACCCGATGTAGGTACCCGGTTCCGGTTTGGCGCGGCTTTGAACCATACTGCCCACCACCCGCGCGCCCGCAGCCTCTGCCAGCGCCTTCAGTTCCTGCATGCTGTGCTCATTGCCCAGCCCCAGAAGGACAACACGCTCGGCCTCCTCCCGGACTTCACAGCCTTTGGAGCCGTTGGCAACCTGCGCATCCGCCTCCTCAATGCGGTGCATCCAGTCCAACTGCGGGATCCTTTTGACCGGGAGGATGGGCGTCCTCTCCACGGACAGCATGCCCCGGACCTCAGCGCCCAGGAAGGCGGCCTGAATCCCCGTGGCCCTTCCCTCCTGCGCGCCGACCGCAGCCATGGCGTCAAAGCGCATGGTGCGCAGCGAGCTGATATCCACATCCGAAAGCTCGGGATTCCCGCCAGGATGGGTATGAATGCAGCGGACCTTGGAGAGCCTGCGGTCATTGCGCCGCAGACGGATGCTTCGAAGCTCCACCGTTGCGCCGTCCCCAATGCTGATATCCAGCACGGCACCGCTGCGGGACAGGTATACGCTAATCTCCCGGCCGATGGCACAGGTGATCTGCGCGAGCACCTCAAGCAGCTCTGCAGGAGCAAACATCTCGCCGGTCAGGTCCAGGTCATACAGAGATTCAAGAACATCCAGAATGCTTTTCCGGATTCCTGTGGTATTTCCATTAATCATGCTTGTTTCTTCAGGTCCCGGAGGATTGCGCCGAGCTTCTCCAGGGTAATGCTGATTTCCTCCTGTGTATTGTCTTTTCCGAGGCTCAGCCGCAGAGCGGCTCCCTGCGGGGCATGCATCGCCTCACAGACATGGGAAGCCTGACGGATACCCGCTGTGCAGGCGCTGCCGGAACTGGCACAGATCCCCGCCATGTCCAGTCGCAACAACAGAAGGTCAGGGTGAATCCCCGGAAAGATCACATGCACATGTCCGGGGAGCCGCTCCCGGTGCTCCGCACTGATGAGGGCCTCCGGAGACAGAACATGAATTCCCGCCTCCAGGTGGCGCCGGAGGGCGAGGATGTGTTCATTTTCGAGCTGCATGAGGGAGTTGGCCTCCTCCAGCGCCGCGACCATCGACAGGATGCCTGGCACGTCCTCGGTTCCCGCGCGCAGTCCCCGTTCCTGCTCGCCGCCGTGATGGAAGGGCAGCACCCGGACGCCCCTGCGGATGAGCAGCATGCCCTGCCCTTTGGGACCGCCGAACTTGTGTGCGGAGAGCGACAGAAAGTCAGCCCCCAGAGTCTCAAAGGAAATGGGCAGATGCCCCGCGGCCTGCACGGCGTCGGTATGAAACAGTGCGCCCGCTTGGCGGACAAGCGCGGCGATCTCCTGCACCGGTTCCACTGTGCCCGTCTCATTGTTGGCCATCATCACGCTGACTAGCCGGGTCTGCGGCCGAAGCGCACGCTGCACATCCCCGGGGTTCACCCGCGCGGCGGAGTCTACCGGAAGATAGGTGACTTCCACGCCCTGACGGGCCAGGCTTGCGGCAGTCTGAAGGACAGAGGGGTGTTCCACTGCGGAGAGGACAATGTGGTCCCCCGGGCGCAGGTCTGGTGCAGTCATGGCCCAGTTGTTGGACTCCGTGCCTCCAGAGGTGAACAGCACCTCACGGGACTGTGCCCCCAGAAGTTCCGCTGCGCGTGCGCGCGCCTGATCCAGCGCGGCGCGAGCTGCGCGTCCGGGACCGTACAGCGCGCTGGCGTTCCCCCACAGCTGCTCTGAGGAACACCGAAGCTGCTCCCGGGCCACAGCCCTCATAGGGGTGGTCGCTGCATGATCCAGATAAACCATCAGATTGACTCCTTCCAGGGGTTCCATGCCCCTCCGGGGAGCACGGGCATGTGCGCATTATACCCCTTCGAGCTTATTCGGTCAAAAAAAGCTTGACATGACCTTTAGATTCCTCCTCAATCTGCCTCTTCACAGTCTCCGGAGATGTGCACCACAAAGGAAGAAGGGACCTCCTGCCCCGCTTTTCGGCGGTTTAGAGGAGATCCCTTCAGGAAAAGCGGAGATTCAGGTTCTGTTTTCGCGCTGCTCGTTCATGTAGACCATCATGGCCCGGGCTGCCTGCTTGGCGCCTTCCACCGCATGGACCACTGTCTTGGCTCCCGTGACCACGTCGCCCGCCGCAAAAACGCCGGGACGGGTGGTCATGTAATGCTCGTCAACAGCCAGAAGGCCGTTTTCCGTCATTTCGAGGCCTTCCGTCGTCCGCACCAGCTTCCGCCTGGGAACCTGGCTGATGGCGATGATGGTGGAATCGGCTTCCACCTGGATGCGTTCATCTTCAAGTCCCGTGATCTGGCCGTTTTCATCCAGAATGGTTTTCTGGAACACGGGACCCTTTTCGGTGATTTCAACGATCTGCATGCCGGTGACGATCTGTGCACCGTCCAGCTGTGCATAGCTGACCTCATTGGAGGAGGCTGTAATGCTGGCATTCCTGCCGTACATGGTTACATGCTGTGCACCGTTGCGCAGGGCTGTGCGGGCCACATCCATGGCCGCGTTGCCCACGCCGATGACGGCCACGGAGTTGCCCAGGCGGTTTGCCTGCGGATTGGCCAGGTAATTGAGGGCGAAGTGCACATTTCCGTAGCTTTCTCCCTGCACGCCAAGTCTTCTGGGCTTTTCAGCCCCGGTTCCGATAAACACCGTGGCAAATCCGTCCCGGAGAAGGTCCTCGATCATCAGCACCGATCCGATGGTGGTATTGAGCCGGATCTGGATGCCCATGCTTTCCAGCCGCTTCTGGTAACGGGACAGAATGGTCTTGGGCAGACGGAATTCCGGAATTCCGTAGCGCAGGATCCCGCCGATCTGGCTGTGCCATTCAAAGATGGTCACGGGATAGCCTTCCATGGCCAGCTGGATGGCCACGGTCATTCCTGCAGGTCCCGAGCCGATGACGGCCACCTTCTGCTTTTTTTTCTCAGGGATTTCCACACTCATTCGGTCCAGATACATGTCGGAGATGTAGTTTTCAATGCTGGAAAAATGGACGGGGCTGTCCTTTCTGCCCCGGATACAGTGACCCGCACACTGTCGGGCATGATCGCAGACTGCGGAGCACACCAGGGACATGGGGTTGTTTTCAAAGAGTAGCTTGCCGGCTTCCATCAGTCGGTTTTCCTTGAAAAGGCCCACCACCTGCGGAATGGGGGTATGTACGGGGCATCCCGTCTGACAAAGGGGCTTTTTACACTGAAGACAGCGATTGGCTTCTGTGACGATATGCAGTGGCATGGCAACTCTCCTTTCTCATGCGGCGGCAACCGTTCATGAAACAGAGGAAGGCGGTCCGATTGCTCGGGCCGCCTATTTTAGCAGGGATTACTCTTCAGGGACAAACATGTCTTTGCCTACGCCGCATACCGGGCAGCACCAGTCATCAGGGAGATCCTCGAAAGCCGTTCCGGGAGCAATGCCGTTGTCGGGATCACCCTCTGCAGGGTCATATACATAGCCACAGGGTTCGCAAACATACTTCATCGCAGGTACTCTCCTTTTCATGTCCCTCAGGACGATTTTGTATTCATGGGCAGTTGCCCAATTCTACCGGGAACTTCAGGCCTTCTCCCCCTGGGGAGCAGGCTTTGCGGGAGCGGGCTTCGCGGGAGTTGCCAGGGGCTTGGCCTTGTCCATCTTGTTGCGGGGTGCTCTGCGCTCACGCATGGTGATGCACTTTCTCGGGCACTTCTGGGCGCACAGGCCGCAGCCCGTGCAGGCGCCCAGCACGCGGTGTTTCTCTTTGAGACCGCCTTCGATGGCATCAAACTTGCACTGCTTGTTGCAGATATTGCAGCCGACACACAGCTCCTGGTTGATGTAGGCTTCCAGGCGGCTGTCAAAGTCAGCCTGCATGGCGCCGGTGGGACAGGCATCTGCGCAGGCCATGCAGCCCACGCACTTTGTGTAGTCGATGACGGGTACATTGTTGACCATCTGGATGGCGTCAAACTGACAGGCCTTTTCGCAGGCGCTGCAGCCGATACAGGCGCGGTCGCAGTTCTCCTTGAGCGCAATGCCTTTTTCAGGATTGTGGCAGCCGACGGTGACCACCCGGTCAATGGGCTGCATGCTCAGTACATGCTGCGGACAGGCCGCCACGCACTTTTTGCAGCTCTGACATTTTTCCTGGTCCACCACGGCGATCTTCTTGACGGGATCGACCTTGATGGCGCCAAAGGGACAGGCGCGTTCGCAGGTGCCCAGACCAAGACAGGCATACTGACATGCTTTGGTGCCGCTGTTGACCAGTGCAGCCGCCACGCAGTCCTGAATGCCTTCATAGGTGGATTTGGGTCTGCAGTGTTCGCCGTATCCCTGGCAGGCAACGGTCGCAACCAGCTTGGTGCCTGCGCCGTTGGATTCCACGCCCATGATGGCTGCCATCTTGGCAGCGCAGGCGGGGCCGCCTACGGCGCAAAGACCGATTTCCGCCTTTCCCTCACCGACGGCGGACGCATAGCCGTCACAGCCGGGATATCCGCAGGCGCCGCAGTTGGCACCCGGAAGGACCTCGCGCAGTTCGGCCACCTTCGGGTTGGTGGGGACTTTCAGAAAATGGTCCGCCACACCCAGTCCGGCTCCGAACAGCAGTCCCAGGATGCTCAGGACAAGGGCGGCAATTACGATAGCAAGTATACCACTCATTCTTTCTATCCTCCCTCGTCGATGATCAGATCAGTCCGCTGAATCCGTTGAAGGCCACGGCCATGAGGCCGGCGGCAATCATGGCTCCCGGGAAGCCTTCCATCCACTTGGGAAGATTTCCAAGGGAGAGCCGTTCACGGATTCCGGCGAACAGACAGATAGCCAGGGTATAGCCCAGTGCGGAGGCCACGCCATTGAGGACGGAGAGCACCAGGTTGTAGCCCTCGGTCACGTTCAGCTGGGCAACGCCCAGCACCGCGCAGTTGGTGGTGATCAGCGGCAGATAGACACCCAGCGCCTGATACAGGCCGGGAGAAATCTTCCGGATGATCATTTCGACAATCTGCACCAGCACAGCGATGACCAGAATGAATGCGATGACCTGGAGATATTCAAGATTGAAAGCAATCAGAAGGTACTGGTTGACCAGGTAGGCTACCAGGGATGCGATGGCCATGACAAAGGTCACCGCCATACCCATGCCGAAGGCTGTTTCCAGCTTCTTGGACACGCCCAGGAAGGGGCAGATGCCGTAGAAGCGGGACATGGCAAAGTTGTTGACAAAGATGGAGCCGATGAGAATGGTAAGAACTGCATTCATCTGGATAATCCTCCTTACGCTTTCTTCGGCAGCAGGCAGTTCATAGCGGCCAGGGTCAGACCCAGCACGATGAATCCGCCGGCGGGTTTGATCAGGATGCCCATGGGCGGGAAACCGGCGGGCATCACCTGCACGCCGAACAGGGTCCCAACGCCAAAGACTTCACGGATCGCGGAAATCAGGGTGATGGCCAGCGTAAAGCCGATGCCCATGCCCAGGCCGTCGACTGCGGCATCCGCGGGCGGGTTTTTAAAGGCAAAAGCTTCAGCACGTCCGAAAATGATACAGTTCACCACAATCAGCGGAATGAACACGCCCAGGGATTCATCCAGAGCGGGAAAGAAAGCCTTGATGATGAGCTGGACGATGGTCACGAAGGTGGCGATAACCACGATGAAGGCCGGAATCCGGATCTGGTCTGGAATGGCTTTGCGCATGAGAGAAATCACGAGATTGGAAAAGATCAGAACGAAGGTAACGGCAAGTCCCATGCCGATACCATTGCTCGCGGCGGTGGTGATGGCGAGCGTCGGGCACATGCCCAGCACCATACGGAACGTGGGGTTTTCATCGATGATGCCGTTCATGAAGATTTTGAAGTATTTCTTCATTTCTGGACCTCCTTGGCAGCCTGGCTGAGAACATCATTGATTGCATTGCTGGTCAGGGTCACGCCGGTCTTCACATCGATCTGTGCCTCACCGATATTTTTGCCGACCAGTGCCTCAAAGACACCGGCATCCGCAATCAGGTCAGCGCCAAGACCCGCGGTTTCGTTGTGTTCCTTCACCTCGACGCTCAGGATCTTCCCGTCCGCGTCCAGCTGAACGGCCACCTTCATGGGAGCAAATCCCGTGGCTTCATAAACTTTGGTTTCAGCCGCCGCTTCGCCGGCAGGAGCGGCGAATTCCTCGGCAGCTTTTTTCAGGGCTTCATTGATGGCATTGGAGGTCAGGGTGACGCCGGTTTTGACGTCAATCTGGGCCTGCGCAACCGGCTTGCCAACCAGCGCTTCAAAGACTGCGGAATCCGCGATCAGGTCAGCGCCAAGGCCTGCAGTCTCCTGATGCTCGGGGACGGAAACGGAGAGAATCTTCCCTTCGTCATCCACCTCCACCACTACGGTGAAATCCGCAAAGCCCTTCACCGGGAAGCTGCCGCGCCTGGCGGCGGTTTCGGCGGGCGTCGCCTCATCAGACTTCTCCGGAATAGCCTTTTCCTCTGCGGCGG
>CACYCQ010000167.1:0-7813 GCA_902772995.1 uncultured Eubacteriales bacterium | reverse complement strand
CTATGCCGAGGGGTTGGCCCTGCGCGCGGACAAGGCGGCGGGGGCCTCCGGCATCCGGCCGGGAGAGGGCGACATCACGGCGCGGGTCAGCGTGACCTTTGAGACCGGCGGGATGTGAGGAGGTTTAAGCGGATGGACAAACAAGCGAGCGGCCGGGTGAGAAGGCTGCTGCCCTGGGCGATGCTCGGGCTGTGCCTTGCGGCCTCCCTGCTGCTGTATGCCCGGCTGGGACGGCACAACATGGATGCGGACAGGGCCTCCGAATTCGTCCTGGCGGCGCACCTCAATGAGACGGGGTCCCTGGTCAGCCCGGAATGGTTTTATTCCACGGAGCTTCGGGTGGTCAGCCCGGTGCCGGTGTACCAGCTGGCGCTGGCGCTGTTCCCTTCGTGGCACGCGGCCAGGCTGTTTTCCATCGCGGTGCTCATGGGGCTGTGCACCCTGTCCTTCCTGGTGCTCGCCCGCAGGGCGGGCTTCGGGGAGGAGGCGGTCTATGCCGCGGCGGCGATGGTGCTTCCCCTCGGATGGACCTACTCCTTTCTGTATTCCTGGGGCGGGTTTTACACCGTCTATTTTTCGGCATGCTGCTGGGCGCTGACCCTTGTGCTCAGCTGGCGGCCGGGCCGCTGGTGGGTGCCGGTGCTCCTTGCGGTGCTGGGGGTCTGGTGCGGCCTGTCCGGCGTCCGCATGCTGATGATGTGCGCGCTTCCGGTGGGGGCCGCGTTCTCCTTGCGCGCCCTTGGCGCTGACGCGGACCGGCAGAGGCGGGAGCAGGCCCTCATGGCCCTTGTCCTGTGCGCCGGCATGGCGGCGGGCTATGTCATCAACGCCCGGGTGCTCTCCGGGAGCTTTTCCTTCCGCAGCTACGGCCAGGTCCGCTGCGCCGCCCCCTCCTGTGTCCGGGTGCTGCAGGAGCTGGACGCGCTGTGTGACTTCTTCGGCTACCGCCCGGGCGTGGCCCTGGCTTCCGGCAGCGGCGCGGTGAACCTGATGGTCCTGGTGCTGGTGCCTGCGCTTCCGGTGCTCACGGGGATGGCCGCCGTCAGGTTCCGCGGCAGTCCCCGGGGGACCCTGGCCCAGGTGGCCCTGTGCGCCGTGGGCGGGGGCATGGTCATCAACAGCGCGGCGGAGGGCTTTCCGGCCGCGGGGACCAGCGTGGCCTACTACATTCTGGGCATCCTGCTGATGCTCCTCATGGTCTTTGCCTGGGTCTCGGAGAGGACGCGGGGCTGGGTGAGGAGCGCGGCGCTGTGCGCGCTGACCCTGGGCTTTGCGGCCAACGCCTTCTTTTATGTCCGGGAGGAGCAGACCTCCCGGGAGACGGCAAGGGAAAAGGCGGCGGCGTGGCTGGTGGAGCAGGGGTACGTGCACGGCTATTCCACCTTCTGGAACGGCAATGTGCTCACGGAGCTGAGCGACGGGAAGCTCAGGCTGACCTGCTTTGGCAATTTCGCCTCCGGCGCGGAGCCCTACGAGTGGCTGCAGACTAGGGAAAGCGCCCGGGGGGAATTTGAGGGACCGCTCTTTGTGTATACGGACGACGAGGAGCAGCGAAATGACCCCACTCCCCTGGCGGACCCGGAGCGCCTGGTGTACGGGGAGAACGGCGTGCAGATCTACCGCTACGACTCCTGGGAGGAGGTCCTGCGCATCCAGAGGGAGCACGTGCGGGGGAAGGGCGCCGGGGGGCCCGGTTGAAAAGCCGAAGGAAAAATGCTAGAATGCGGGAAAATTTGAAATCACCGGGAGGTTTAATATATGGGTTTCTTTTCAAAGCTGTTTGACCCGACCGCAGGCGAACTGAAGCGTCTGGGGAAAACGGTGGACCAGATCGATTCCTTCGAGGCGGCGCACAAGGCCCTGACGGATGAGCAGCTGCGCGCCAAGACGGATGAATTCCGTGAGCGGCTGGCGGGGGGCGAGAGTCTGGATTCCCTGCTGCCCGAAGCCTTTTCCGTGGTCCGCGAGGCCACGGACCGGGTCATGGGCAAGCGCCAGTTCCGCGTCCAGATGATCGGCGGCATCGTGCTGCACCAGGGCCGCATCGCGGAGATGAAGACCGGTGAAGGAAAAACCCTGACCGCCGTCATGCCCGCCTACCTCAATGCCCTGACAGGAAAGGGCGTCCATGTGGTGACGGTCAATGACTACCTGGCGCGCTTCCAGGGCGAGGACATGGGCCGGATCTTCCGGTTCCTGGGCATGAAGGTGGGCGTCATCGTCCACGATCTGGACCAGCAGCAGCGCCGGGAGGCCTATGCGTGTGATGTCACCTACGGCACCAACAACGAGATGGGCTTTGACTACCTGCGGGACAACATGGTCATCTACGAGAAGAGCATGGTCCAGCGGGGACACAACTTTGCCATCGTGGACGAGGTGGACTCCATCCTCATCGATGAGGCCCGGACCCCCCTGATCATTTCCGGCATCGGTGAAAAATCCACCGACATGTATGACCGGGCGGACAGGTTCGTGTGCACCCTTCAGAAGGGCGAGGAGCCCGAGGAGGTGCACTGGGGCGAGGAGGATCCTCTGAGCGAGGAGGAGAAGGCCGCCATGCGCAAGGACTACGTGGTGGACGAAAAGAAGAAGTCCTGCAACCTGTCCGAGGCGGGCGTGCGCAAGGCGGAAAAATGGTTCGGCGTGAGCAACCTTGCGGACATCGACAACAATGAGCTGATGCACCACATCAACGCGGCGCTGCGGGCCCATGCCCTCATGCGCAGGGATGTGGATTACGTGGTGCAGAACGACGAGGTCATCATCGTCGACGAGTTCACCGGCCGCCTGATGCTGGGCCGGCGCTACAGCGACGGGCTGCACCAGGCCATCGAGGCCAAGGAGCACGTCAAGGTCCAGCATGAGAGCAAGACCCTGGCCACCATCACCTTCCAGAACTATTTCCGCATGTACAGCAAGCTCTCCGGCATGACCGGCACGGCCAAGACCGAGGAGGAGGAATTCAAGGGGATCTATTCCCTGGACGTGGTGCAGATTCCCACCAACCTGCCCATGATCCGCAAGGACATGAATGACCTGGTGTACCTGACCGTCCGGGGCAAGTTCTCCCAGGTGGTGGAGGAGATCGAGCGGCGCCACGCGACCGGCCAGCCCATCCTGGTGGGCACCGTGTCCGTGGAGGTCAGCGAAATGCTCTCCGACATGCTGACCCGCAGGGGGATCCAGCATGAGGTCCTCAACGCCAAGCACCATGAAAAGGAAGCCCAGATCGTGGCCCAGGCCGGACACTTCGGCGCGGTGACCATCGCCACCAACATGGCCGGCCGCGGCACGGACATCCTGCTGGGCGGCAACCCGGAGTACCTGGCCCGCCAGGCCATGCGCCAGAAGGGCTACGAAGAGGAGATCATCGAGGACGCCACGGGCTTCAACCGCAACGTCAGCGAGGAGGTGCTCAAGGCCCGGGAGGAGTACACCCGGCTCTACCAGGATTACAAGAAGCGCACCGATGCCGAGCATGACCGGGTGGTCGCCGTGGGCGGACTGCACATCATCGGCACCGAGCGGCACGAGAGCCGCCGCATCGACAACCAGCTGCGGGGCCGCAGCGGACGCCAGGGCGACCCGGGCAGCTCCCAGTTCTTCCTGTCCATGCAGGATGACCTCATGCGCCTGTTCGGCAGCGAGAAGGTCAGCGGCCTCATCAGCCGGATGGGCCTCAAGGAGGACGAGCCCATTGAGGCCAAGATGCTCACCGGGCAGATCGAGAACGCCCAGAAGCGCATCGAGGCCAGAAACTACGAAATCCGCAAGAACGTGCTGCAGTATGACGATGTCATGAACGAGCAGCGCAAGGAGATCTACGGCCAGCGCCGCCAGGTGCTCCAGGGCGAGAACATGCGCCAGACCATCCGCAAGATGGCCGACCAGCTGATCAGCGACGCCGTGGCGCTGCACTGCGGCAACGGCGACGTGGCCATGGACTGGGACCTGGAGGGACTGGAAACCAATCTGGAGCAGCTGTGCATCCGGCGGGGCTTCTTCAAGGCCCGCCGGGACGACATCGTCAAGGCGTCAAAGGAAGAGCTGGTGTCCATGCTCCAGAAGGAGGCCGAGGACTACTATGTCCTGCGTGAAGGGGTGTTCGCGGAGGCGGGCATCGACATGCGGGAAGTGGAACGGGTCTGGCTGCTGCGCTATGTGGATGAGCGGTGGATGGACCACATCGACGCCATGGACCACCTGCGCGACGGCATCGGGCTGCGGGCCTACGGCAACCACAACCCCATCACGGAGTACCAGATCGAGGGCTATGAGATGTTTGACGAGATGGTGGCCCTCATCCGCCATGACACCGTGCGCGCCGTGTACAACACCATGATCCGGGTGCAGCAGCGCCAGGAGGTCACCCGGGTCCAGGAGACCAACCTGGAGCAGGCCCAGCAGGCGGGCGGCGGCTCCGGTCCCCACAAGTCCTCCAAAAAGGTGGGCAGGAACGACCCCTGCCCCTGCGGAAGCGGCAAGAAGTATAAAAACTGCTGCGGCAGGAACGCGTAAGTCCCTGCGGGCAGATGCCATGTACCCAACGACCCAAGAAAAGGAAGTGAAGCAACGTGATCGAACTGGACATCTACCGCCAGGAAATGGCAAAAATCCGCGAAAGCATCGTTGAGGCAGGTGAGTCACTTTAACATCGCCGGACTGAAGGAACAGCTGGCGGAAATGCATGAGACCATGAACGAGCCGGATTTCTGGAATGATCTGGAGCGTTCCACCGCGGTGACCAAGAAGGTGCGCATCGCCGAGAACAAGGTGAACCACTGGAAGCACCTGGGCGAGCGGGCCGACGACGTGGAGGCCACCATGGAGCTGGCCGAGGAAATGGAAGATGAGGAGCTGGTGCAGGAGGCCGGGGCGCAGATCGAGGAGCTCCGGCGGGATCTGGAGGCCCTGCGCCTGGAGACCCTGCTGCGGGGCGACTATGACAGCTGCAACGCCTACCTCTCCCTCCATGCCGGCGCGGGCGGAACCGAGGCCCAGGACTGGACCCAGATGCTCTACCGGATGTACACCCGCTACTGCGAGCGCCACGGCTATACCGTCAAGGTCCTGGATCTGCTGGACGGCGATGAGGCGGGCGTCAAGAGCGTGACCTTTGAGGTGACGGGGGACAATGTCTACGGCTTCCTGCGCGGAGAAAAGGGCGTGCACCGCCTGGTGCGCATCAGCCCCTTTGACGCCAATGCCCGGCGGCATACCAGCTTCTCCTCCCTGGACGTTTCGCCCATCATCGAGGAGGAGATGGAGGAACTGGACATGGAGGATGTGCGCATCGACACCTACCGCGCCAGCGGCGCGGGCGGACAGCACGTCAACCGGACGGACTCCGCCGTAAGAATGACCCACATCCCCACGGGCATCGTGGTGCAGTGCCAGAATGAACGCAGCCAGGTGCAGAACCGCGAGGTGGCCCTGCGCATGCTCAAGAGCAAGCTGGTGGAGCTGCACGAGCGGGAGCGGGAGCAGAAGATGGCGGACATCAAGGGAGAAATGAAGAAGATCGAATGGGGCAGCCAGATCCGCTCCTACGTGTTCCATCCCTACTCCATGGTCAAGGACCACAGGACCGGCTACGAGACCAGCAATGTGGATGCGGTCATGGACGGCGAACTGGACGGGTTCATCACAGCATATCTGCAGATGCAGTAATACCGGAAAGGGCGCAATGCGCCCTTTCGTTTTTCACAAGGAGCATCATGAAGAGAAATGGATTGGGGGCAGGGTTTGCCCTGGTGCTGCTGCTGGTGGCGGCGGCATCGCTTCTTGGCGCGGCGGTGCGCCTGTCCGGGGAGAGCGCGCTGTACGGGAGCCTTTCCCGCAGCGCGGTGGAGGAACTGTACCGCAGGGAGGGAAGGGAGAAGGTGACCCGGGAGGACATCACCGGGGCCATCGGCCTTGATGAGGACAGCCAGGAGGAGGTGGCCCGGGAACTGGCGGCCTTCATGCGGGAGGAGAGCGAAACGCTCCCCCGCGTGCTGGGAGATAAGGAAGTGCAGCACATGTGGGATGTCCGCAGGCTGATGAGCTCCCTTGACCGCCTGTCCCGGGGGATGCTTCTCGTGTCGGGCATCGGGGTCCTGCTGCTTGCCCTCTGCAGGAATTCCTGGAGGGAAGCGTCCAGGGCCCTCCTGGCAGGGGCGGTGCTCGCCGGGCTGGTCGTGGCGGTCTCGGTGCTTGCCGGGGGCATCCTGGGCTTTACCCGGTTATTTGTGCTGGTGCACCGGGTGGCCTTTGACAATCAGCTCTGGATGATGGATCCCGAAACACAGATCCTGATCCGCATGATGCCCTCGACCCTCTTTGAGCATGCCCTGCACCTGACGGTGGTGCGCGCTCTCTCCGGGATGCTCATCACCCTGGCCCTGCTGACCGGGGTGTACGTCCTGGTGCATGGAATGACCCTGCGGAATCTGCAGGCGGGAGGAAAAGAGTGAACTATCTCAGACAAGTGGAAGAAACTACACGCAGACTGATGCGGGAGGGGCATGCCACCCTCCTGGCGGTGGAATCCAGCTGCGATGAGACCGCGGCGGCCGTCGTCCGGGACGGACGGCAGGTGCTCTCCTCGGTCATCTTTTCGCAGATCCCCCTGCATGCGGTCTATGGCGGCGTGGTGCCGGAAATCGCCTCCAGGAGCCACGTGGAAAAGCTGGACGTGGTGGTGGACGAGGCGCTGCTGAAGGCGGGCATGAAGCTGGAGCAGATGGATGCCATGGCGGTGACCTGCGGTCCCGGGCTGGTGGGCGCCCTGCTGACGGGGGTTTCCCACATGAAGGCGATGGCCTATGCCTGCGGAAAGCCCCTGGTGCCGGTCAACCACATCGAGGGGCATGTGAGCGCCAATTATGTGGCGCACCCGGACCTGGAGCCGCCCTTCGTGTGCCTGGTGGCCTCCGGCGGGCATTCCCACATCGTACGGGTGCGGGATTACGGGGAGTATGAGCTGCTGGGGCAGACCACGGACGATGCCGCCGGCGAGGCGTTTGACAAGGCGGCCCGGGTGCTGGGGCTTCCCTATCCCGGGGGGCCTCTGCTGGACAGGCTGTCCGCGGAGGGGAATCCCCAGGCGCTGGCCCTTCCCCATGTGCAGACCCGGGGAAGGTACGACTACAGCTTTTCCGGCCTCAAGACCGCGCTCATCAACGCGGTGCACAGGCTGCGCCAGGCCGGACAGGAGGTTCCCGCGGCGGACATCGCCGCGAGCTTCCAGCATGCCGTGGTGCAGCAGCTCTCGGAAAAGGCCGTGATGGCCGCCCTGGAGACCGGGGCCGGGACCCTGGCCATCGCCGGCGGCGTGGCCAGCAACAGCGGACTCCGCCGGGAGCTGGAGCGGCGCTGCCGGGATGCCGGGCTGAAGCTGCGGATGCCCCCGCCGGTGCTTTGTACCGACAATGCCGCCATGATCGGCAGCGCGGCGTTCTACCGGCTGATGAAGGGGGAAACCGCGGGGCTGGAGCTCAATGCCTGTCCCTCCCTGTCCCTGGTCTGAACCGGATTCCGGTCGGGTTTTGCAGATGTTAAGGAAATGTTAAATACTCTGCAACATCGCGTAACATGGGTTAACAATTACACATTCAGAGTTATCCACATGGTTGAACAGAGATGCTGTGCACAACTGTGGATAAGTGTGGATAACCGTGCAGGAATGTGCATAAATCAAGGAATAACTGGAAAAATGACATGTGGATAACTTCAAAATACTGTGGACAACCTTGGATGAACTGTGGAAAACCCCGGGAGATGCGGTGGACAACCCTGGAAAAACTGTTAACAATTATGTGAAAACACG
>CACYCQ010000166.1:0-3485 GCA_902772995.1 uncultured Eubacteriales bacterium | reverse complement strand
TGTGGCACCTGCCGAGCTGAAGGAATATAAAAGAGCTTCCGCAGCACGCGCTGTTTATCCTCATCTGAAGACCTATGATGATGAAACCTGGAAGGAGATCATAGACGTTTTTGCAATGAGAGTCTCCTGCCTCTGTGGCTCAGGGGATACACTGGAGAATGGAGGGTATTCCGGGAGAATCACCCCGGCTGAAGTGTATACGCTGGAAGACAGGACAAAGGAGAAAGGGGTATTTGTCCTGAGCGCATTTCCAGAGTTCCTTGTGGACTACTTTGGACGGAAGCTCTGGAGGTCCTGCGTGAGACACAGGAAAAACCAGAGGCAGGTACATTGTGGAGGCAGCGTTTGTGCAAAGGGGAATTCCGGAGAAGACCTGTCTGGCTGCTGACAGCAGAAAGGATGCCGGCAGGGAGGCGTTTTCTATACCGGGCAGGGGATGCCCATTTGAAATCAGGGCAGGCGAAAGGAGGCGAACGGAATGATGAAAATCCCCGTTGGAAAAGAGTACTTCGACGAGATCAGAAGAGACCATGCCTATTATGTGGATAAGACGGAGCTGCTTTATCAGCTGGTGGAGGAAACCAGCAACGAAGTCACACTTTTCACTCGCCCCCGTCGCTTCGGCAAGACGCTGATGATGAGCATGATGGAGTGTTTCTTCAGCATTCAGAAAGGCGACAGCCATGATCTGTTTGAAGGGCTGGACATCATGGAGCATAAGGAATTCTGTGAAGAATGGATGAATCAGTATCCGGTGCTTTTTGTCACGCTGAAGGGCGTGGAGGCACTTTCTTTTGAGGAAGCCTATAAGACGCTGCTGGTGAAACTGGCCGATCTGTGCAGAAAACACAGATATCTTGCGGACAGCGATAAGGTCGATGCTGAAGATATAAAGATCTTTCAGGAACTGGCGGAGATGAATGGGAATCTCGCAGTAGTGAAGAACTCTCTGAAGACCCTCATGCGGATGATGGCTTCGCACTTTGGCAAACCGGTGATTCTGCTGATTGACGAGTATGACGTCCCCCTGGCAAAGGCAAGTGAACTCAGCACGGAGGCAAGCGGGGTCTATCAGAAGATGCTGGATGTGATCCGGGGCATGTTTGATGCCGCACTGAAGACGAATGAATATCTGAAATTCGCAGTGATCACCGGCTGCCTGAAAATCGCCAAGGAAAGCATTTTTACCGGGACCAATAACTTCATGTCCTATTCCGTCCTGGATGAAAGGTTTTCCAGGTTTTTCGGATTTACCCGGGACGAGGTGAACAAGCTCCTGACGGACACGGGACTGCCGGACAAACAGGAGGTCATCCGTGCCTGGTATGATGGCTATGTTTTCGGCAATACCCCCGTGTACTGCCCCTGGGATGTGGTGAGCTATGTCTCCGCACTGCTGGATACACCGACGGCCAGACCGAAAAACTACTGGAAAAACACGAGCAGCAACGGGATACTGCTGACCTTTGTGAAAAGAGCCGATTTCGATGTGAGCGACAAGTTTGAGACATTGCTCAATGGCGGCACGATCCATCAGACGATTTCAGATGAACTGACGTATGACACCCTGCATGAGTCTGAAGAAAACCTGTGGAGCGTCCTTCTGATGACCGGATATCTGACGAAGGCTGATTCTGAAGCGCAGGGAGATACGGTGGAACTGATCATCCCAAATGAGGAGATTTCAAATATCTTCGAGGAAACCGTCGTGAGGTTTTTCAGGGACACCCTGGATCGTTCAAAACAGAAAGAGCTGATGGATGCTCTGTGGAACGGGGACGAGGAAACTGCGTCCCGACGGATGACGGATCTTCTGTTTGATACCATCAGCTACCACGATTACCATGAGAATTACTATCACGCTTTCCTGACAGGGATCATCTCCGGATTGGGGTATGCGGTGAAATCCAATCAGGAAAACGGACTGGGGCGCTCGGACATCGATGTCAGAGAGAAACGAAGAAAAAGAGGAATGATCCTGGAAGCAAAGAAATCCGACAGGGAAGAAGACATGCCAAAGGATGCAATGGAGGGGAGAAGGCAGATTGTGGAGAAACAGTATCTGCGGGGTTTTCCCGGATATGAATCCGTCATGGCCTACGGGATTTCATTTTTCGAAAAAAAGGCTTTGGTAAAAAAGCTGGTATAGGACCTGTCGATGACACGAAACAGCGCTTTGGCGGGCATCCATTTTCGCCACTGTGCACGTAAACCTTTACTTTTTTGTAAACGCTTCTTCAAAACCTTTACTTCACAAGTAAAATGGGGCGTAGTAAGTAAAGGTGTTGAAGGGGGCAGATGGTATCCTGTGAGGGTTTGGTTAAACAGCTCCGGAACAGAGGGATTACGAAGACGGACCTGACAGCAGAAATTGGGATTTCCTCTCGACCCATGGCGAAAATCGCCAAGGGTGAGAAGCTTTCCTCAAGGACGCTGCAGAAGATTGCCGGATTCCTTAACTGTGATGCAGATTCCCTATGCAGGGAAAATCAGAGATTGCGATTTTGCAGATCCTGCGGGACGAAAAGGAAGCAAGAATATCCGGAGGTCTCTATCACGAACTCCAGGTGCGGATGACCTATCATTCGAGCCATATCGAAGGCAGCAAACTTACCGAAGATCAGATAAGGCTGATTTTCGAGACGAATACGATTGATGCCGGAGAGGGTGTTCCTGTAGACGATATTCTGGAAACGGTTCATCATTTTCGGGCGATTGACGATGTGATCGAGTTCGCGGAAGAGGAAACTGAGCGAAGAGATCATCAAGCAGCTGCATTTTATCCTGAAGCATGATACGAAGGATTCGACACGGGCATGGTTTGCAGTCGGCGACGATAAGAAAAGAGCGAACATGGACGAAAGAAACGGAAAAACCTCCCGGCAGAATCCTGGAAGACTGCAGCGCCCAAATGGATCATGGAATGCTGCCTGCCGGGAAAGACCTGGACGATGGGAGAGCGGCAGGATGTTTTGCTCTCCCGGAAACCCGATGACCCCGGCATGAGGGACGACAGCGGAGGCAGATGCCGGGGGAAGGGACGGGGTGGGATCAGCTCGGCAGGGAGGGGAAGATGGAGAAAGGAAATGCTGAGAATCTGGGTCGGAGAGATCAACTCCGAGAAATATATCTTTAATCCGGATGCGTTTTTTAATAACCGTTATGAAGAAGAATGGATCGTGGATCCGATGTCCAGGCAGATGATTCGGGACATCGACGGATCTGTGGTGGTTGGACCCAGACTCATCGATAGTCCCTATTTGGGAGCAATTCCCACTGAGCGGCTTTCCGGCAGCGTAAAGACGCTGATTTTGATGAAATTTGATTCAGAACATATCTTTAACGCCTCCGCCTGCGGAGACAACTGTGCGCCGTGGATCCTGAAAATCGGACAGAAGAAGGACCTGACGATCCGGCTGGGATACCTGATGGACTTTGGCAGGGAAAGCTTTGAGATCGAGATTGTGAACCTGCAGCAGGTTGTG
>CACYCQ010000165.1:0-3305 GCA_902772995.1 uncultured Eubacteriales bacterium | reverse complement strand
GTCCGGTATGATCTGGGCAAGCCCCTGATCACCAACTGGTTCATGCTTGACCTGGGGATTTCCATGTTCCTGATCACCTATGCCTCGGACATGCTTTCCCTGTGGGTCTCCACGCTGGCCAAGACCACCACCGCCGCCATGACCATCATGCCCTTTGTGCTGATCTTCCAGCTGGTCTTCTCCGGCGGCATGCTGGCCCTGCCTGAATGGAGCAAACCTCTGACCAGTCTGACCATTTCCAATCCCGGACTGAAGGTCATCGCCACTCAGGCGGATTACAACAATCAGCCCCTGGTCACCATCTGGAACACCCTCCAGAAGATGGAGAATTCCGAAGTGGGCGGAACCGTCACCGTGGGCCAGGTGCTTGACCTGCTCAGCGACAACGGGAACTCCTTTATCCGCGACCTGCGCAGCAGGACAATCGGCGGAATCTTTACGGTCGGTGAACTCACCAGTGCCCTGGAGGAATCCGATTCCTACAAGGCCATCCAGTCTGAATCGATTGTTCCCACCCTCACCGTCCGCAAACTGCTGGAATCCCTCATGGGCCTGGAGGATGTGCAGCCCTATCTGGAAAAACAGCTGGTTCCCGGCTTCACCGCGGGGGGGTTCATCAAAGCCGCTCTGAAGAATAAAGACATGCAGGATATCCTCGACAAGCCCCTGACGCCCTCCATCACCGTGGGCGATGTGGTGGACAGGGTCAAATCCTCCGGCATCCTTGACAGGTACAGGGACATGCAGTTTGGCACGGTGACCACCGTGGGCGAACTGGTGGACAAGCTCGCCTCCTTCCCTCTCGTCAACGCCTACAGGGAGAAGGGCATCACCCTCAAAACCACCCTGGGCAAGATCATCAGCGCCATCGGGCCTGAAAAGGTGAAGTCCGTCATCCAGGCCAAGGCGGCCGAGGCCAGCTACAACAAGGATTACGAATTCAGCCCCTATAACGTGGTCGAATACTGGTTCGACCTGTTCCTCTTTGTTCTGCTCTTTGGCTTCCTCTCCACCCTTACCCTTGAGTTTGTGGATAAGGACAAGCGCTGATCCCCCCGGTTCCCGCGCCCGCAGCACAGGCTGCGGGCTTTTTGCCGTTTCCGCACGTCTGTTCAGCAGTGCGCCCTTTCAGGGTTCCCCGGGCGGGGTTTTGGCTATGGAAAAGCATCCCCGGAGTGATATGATTCCCGGTACCGGCGTTCCGGCACATTCACCTGCAGGTCCCTTTCTCCCGGCTCATGTCCCTGCATTTGCGGGAGAGTTTGAAAGGATTCTCAAATGCAAACATATACTTCGGCCTCTTCCGGTCAGCACACCCTGCTGATTGCCGAGCATCAGGAAGAAAACCGCAAAACCCTGAAGGAGATTCTTGGCTGCTCCTATCATCTGCTCTTTGCATAGGACGGCAGACAGGCGCTGCAGCTGCTCCTTGAGTCAAAGGACCGTCTATCCCTCGTCGTGCTGGATCCGGACCTTCCGGGGATTCCGGGAACAGAGGTGCTGAGGCGGATCCGTCAAAGTCCGGACCTCTCCCATCTGCCCGTCATCCCTGCCACCTCGGATGCACAGATTCAAACCGAATGCCTGAAGCTCGGCGCGGACGATTTCTTCTCCAAGCCCTATCCCTCCGCCGCTGTCCTCCAGCTCCGGGTGAAACGGGTCATCCAGATGAACGAGGACCGGAAGGTTCTCCTCAGCGCAGAGCTCGATCCCCTGACCGGACTCCATACCCGGCCGTTCTTCTACCGCCGCGCCAGCCAGCTGGACCGCCACGGCACCGACATGGATGCGATCGTGCTGAACATCGACCACTTCAGCATGATCAATGAGCGCCACGGCAGGTCCTGGGCGGATCTCATTCTGAAGTGCATCGGGAAACAGCTCCATGAGATCATTGAAAACCACGGCGGAATATGCTGCCGCAGCGATGCGGATACCTTTCTGGCCTACTGTCCCCATGGTCTTGATCTGCAGAATCTCTATGAGAGCATCTCCACGTCTCTGGGCAGACGGGGAAGGCAGCGCGTCCACCTTCGCATCGGCGTGTATGAAAACGCGGACAAATCTCTGGAGATTGAGCGGAGATTTGACCACGCCAAATCCGCTGCGGATGCGGTGCGCAGCTCCTTTACAAACGCCATCGGAAAATATGATGAACAGCTGCATGCGCAGGAAATCTTCTCCCAGCAGCTGATCGAGGATTTTCACCCGGCCATTGCGGGGGAACAGTTTCAGGTCTTCTTTCAGCCCAAGTATGATATCCGGCCGGACAAACCCGTCCTGTCCAGCGCTGAAGCCCTGGTCCGCTGACAGCATCCCCGTCTGGGACAGATCCGCCCGGATGTATTTATCCCTCTGTTTGAAGAGAACGGCCTGATCAAGCAGCTGGATTCCTATGTATGGAAAAAAACCGCGCAGCAGATCCGAGTCTGGAAGGACCGCTCGGCCATCTCGCTGCCCATTTCCGTCAATGTGTCCCGGATTGACATGTATGACCCGAAGCTGACCGAGGAATTCAACGAGATCCTGAAGGAATATCATCTGGATTCAGATGATCTCCGTCTGGAAATCACCGAGAGCGCCTACACGCGGGACAGCTCACAGATTGTCACCATGGTCAACCGGCTCCGGAATATCGGTTTCCACATCGAAATGGATGACTTCGGCTCCGGGTATTCATCCCTGAACATGATCTCCAATCTGCCCATTGACCTGCTGAAGCTTGACCGCCAGTTCATCGTGAATGGACTGCGGAATGAGCATGAGTCCCGGCTGATTGAAATCGTGATCGACATCGCCAGATATTTGAACGTGCCCACGGTCGCGGAGGGTGTGGAGACGGAGGAAAAGCTCCAAATGCTCAGGAAAATGAGATGCACCTACGTGCAGGGATATTATTTTTCCAGGCCTGTTCCCGCCAGTGAATTTGAAGCGTTTCTGAAGGATGCTCAGGGCTAGGCGCCCGGACAGGGGGCCTTTGGGGAAACCGCGCGCAGGACTTTGCGCCCGGGATTTCCCCGGACCCCCCACCCCCCATCCGCTCACCGGCAGTCGCCCCCTGCCTTGCGGCAACTGAGTTTTTCCCGGGGATCACTTTGATCAGCGGCAGAGAAGCCCCGACAAAGCAGTTCCATGGGCGACGCTGGTTTCCCAGGCCCTTTTCCCGTGGTCTGCAGTTCACAGGTTTTTCATCATGCGGTTGAGGACTGTCTGCAGCCCCCTCACATCTCCCTGGCGGCGCTCCACCGGGGAGGTTTTTTTGTCTGCAGGTCTCAGTCTCTCAGCCCCCTCTGTCCGGATGTTTT
>CACYCQ010000164.1:0-4201 GCA_902772995.1 uncultured Eubacteriales bacterium | reverse complement strand
ACGCGACCCTGGTCTCCAGCCTTTCCGAGGGGGTCCGCATGGAGGGCATGAACTCCGTCACGCTTGAGGAGTGCAGCCTGACCGCCAACAGCACCCTGTACGGCGGAAAAGCGGACTTCCAGCAAGCCGTCATGATCTGCCGCCCCAGGGGCTCCGGCACAGACGGCGGGAGCGCCGCATTCACCATGACGGGCGGAAGCCTGACCAGTCTGAGCGGGCACATGTTCCATGTCACCAATACCCGGGCAGTGATCACCCTGAGCGGCGTGAAGCTGGTGAATGCGGGCAGCGACGTGCTGCTTTCGGTGTGCAATGACGGCTGGAAGGGCGACGGCAACACGGCGGAGCTGGTGGCGGACGGGCAGCTGCTCTCGGGGGAGATCCTCGTGGGCGACAATTCCACCCTGAAGCTGACATTGAAGAACGGCTCCTCCTTCAGGGGGTGCATCGGAGGGCGGATCCTCAATGCAAAGGGGGAGGAGGTGTCCCGGAATGTGGGCTTGGTCGATGTGACCCTTGAGGGGGGCAGCACCTGGACGCTGACGCAGGATACCTTCATCGCCTCCTTTGAGGGCGATCCCGGCAGGGTCACGGGAGACGGCCATGTGCTCTATGTCGGCGGCGTTGCCATGGAGGGAATCCGGAGATAGCAGGACCTGCTGAAAGGGGAGGATGTCCCGGAGGACTTCAGGGGATCTGAACAGGGACACAGGGCGGGAAGTCCGGTGCGGTTTTCCGCGATGAAAGCGCCGTGGCCCTGGCCGGGCGGATGCCTGACCGGGTAACGGACGGGGCCCGGGTCTTATCCCCGGGAGGCTGACGGGGACCTGAGGTTCAGCAGGACGACTGCGGAGAGAATCAGGACAATGCCGGCGCCTGACATGAAGGTCAGGGGCTCGTCAAAGACGAGGGAGCCGATCAGGGTGGCCACAAGAGGCTCGATGGTGGCGAGGATTCCCGCGCGGCTGGCCTCCACGCAGGACAGACCGGTGGTATAGGCCAGGAAGGGGATGACGGCGGTGACCAGGGCGGTCAGCAGACAGAAGCCTCCGAGGGACCAGGGGTCCCTGGCGCTGCACAGCAGGGAAAGCATCTGCCCGGGCCGGCAGATCAGCCAGGAACCGGCGGCTGCGAAGACGAAGGTATAGGTGGTCACGGTGAGGGGCGGGACCCTGCGCAGGGCCACGGAACCGAGAATGCTGTACAGGCCGTAGCCGATGCCGGACCCCAGGCCCAGGAGCAGCCCCGGAAGGGTGATCCCCTTCCCTGAAATGCCGCAGACCAGCACGCAGCCCCCGAAGGCAAGCGCCAGGGCGAGGAGCTTGCGGGAGCTGAGCCGTTCATGGAAGAACAGGACGGACATCAGCATGATCCAGATGGGGGAGGTGTACAGCAGAATGGCGGCTGTGGAGAGCGGCATGATCGTGATGGCGGAAAAGTAGCAGACGGTGAAAAACAGGATGCTCCCAAGTCCGAGACCGAGAAACAGGGGAAGATCGCCCGGAGAGATCCGGAAGCCGGAGGGATCCTTCACAAGCAGCAGCACACAGAAGGAGAGTGCCGCCAGCGTGACGCGGATGGACACGATCTGGATGGAACTGAATCCGGCGGAACTGAGGTGCCGGACAAAAATGCCCATGCTGCCCCAGAAGCAGCCGGCCAGAAGAATCAGCGCGGGACCGAAGAAGCGGGAACGGGTTTCCATGCAAACCTCCAAGACTGACCGGAAGGGGAAGGAGGCCTTCCTCCGACCGGAAATGATGGACAAGTATATCATACATGTGCAACCCGGATTCCCGGCGCTCCGGGGAGACACAGCTGCCGGACCGCCTGCCCCTGCCCGCGGGCTGCGCAGCGTATCAAAAAAAACGGTTGACAAATCCTGAACGGACCGGGTATAGTATCGCCCATAAAAGGCAAGGGCGTCTTTGAGTGTTCAGCTCAAGGACGCCTTTTTCTTTTCCGGAAGTGCGCATACCGGACCGGATGACATGAAAAGGCAAGGGCGTCTTTTGTGTTCCCACAAAAGGTGTCCTTGCCTTTTCCCATATCGACACGACAGGAGGCGGAAAGAATGACTGTTGAATTCTGGTTTTTGATCGGTGCGGCGCTGGTGTTCTGGATGCAGGCGGGATTTGCCATGGTGGAGACCGGGTTTACCCGGGCGAAAAACGCCGGCAACATCATTATGAAGAACCTGATGGATTTCTGCATCGGAACCGTGGTGTTTTCCCTTCTGGGTTATACGCTCATGATGGGAGAGGATGCCCTGGGGGGCCTGATCGGCAAGCCGAACCTCGATATGTTCCTTCACTTCGGGGAGTTTATCTCCGCAAACGGCGAAGGGTTTACAAATGCCAGCACTTTCGTGTTCAACCTCGTTTTCTGCGCGACCACGGCGACCATCGTCTCCGGGGCGATGGCGGAGCGGACGAAGTTTTCCGCCTACTGCGTGTATTCCGGCGTGATCAGCCTGCTGATCTATCCCATTGAGGCCCACTGGATCTGGGGCGGCGGCTGGCTGGCAAAGCTCGGGTTCCACGATTATGCGGGTTCCTGCGCGATCCACATGGTGGGCGGAATCGCGGCCCTCATCGGAGCTGCGGTTCTGGGTCCCCGCATCGGCAAATACGTGCGGGACAGGCAGGGCAGGGTGACCAAGGTCAACGCCATTCCCGGCCATTCCATTCCCCTGGGCGCGCTGGGCGTCTTCATTCTCTGGCTGGGCTGGTACGGCTTCAACGGCGCGGCGGCCACCACGCCCACGGAGCTGTCCTCGATCTTCCTGACCACGACGATTGCCCCGTCGGTGGCCACCTGCACAACGCTGGTGTACACCTGGATCAAGAACGGAAAACCCGACGTGTCCATGTGCCTCAACGCCTCCCTTGCGGGACTGGTGGCCGTGACGGCGGGCTGCGATGCCTTTGATGCCCTCGGCGCGTCCGTCGTGGGGGTCGTGGCGGGAATCCTGGTGGTGGCGGTTGTGGAAGGACTGGATCTGAAGCTGCATATCGATGACCCCGTGGGTGCGGTCGGCGTCCACTGCGCCAACGGAATCTGGGGAACCATCGCCGTGGGGCTTCTGGCGGCGCCAGAGGCGCCTGCGGGTCTGCGCGGCCTGCTTTACACCGGAGATTTTTCACTGCTGGGGATTCAGCTGCTTGGCGTTGTCTGCGTGGCTGCCTGGGCAGGGGTGACCATGCTGGCTTTCTTCCTGATCCTCAGGAAGGCCAGGTTCCTGAGAGCGGCCGCAGAGGATGAACTGACGGGCCTTGACGTGACCGAGCACGGCCTGCCCAGCGCGTATGCGGATTTCATGCCCTCTGTGGATAAATATTCGGAATTCAGCACCGAAGAGCCGATCGCGGCGGCACCCGCAGCAGCGCCCGCTGCGCCGCAGGAGGTACCCGTCATGCGCGAGCCTGCCGCCGAAAGGACGGGACACAAGTTTACCAAGGTTGACATCGTCTTCAAGGAAGAAAAGCTCTATGCCCTCAAGGATGCCATGAGCCGACTCGGGATCACGGGAATGACCGTCTCCCATGTCATGGGCTACGGCATGCAGAAGGGCCATACGGAGTTCTACCGCGGCGTTGCGGTGGAGACGGACCTGCGGCCCAAGGTGCAGGTGGAGATTGTGGTCAGCAAGATCCCGGTGCGGGATGTGATCGAGACCGCCAAGAAGGTTCTCTATACGGGACATATCGGCGACGGAAAGATCTTTGTGTACGACGTGGAGAACGTCATCAAGGTCCGCACGGGCGAGGAAGGGTACGACGCCCTGCAGGATGTCGAGTAATCCCCGGGCCGTGTTCTGAAGCATCAAATGAAAACATCCCCCTCCGGGGGCCCGTCCGGGCTCCTGGAGGGGGATTTGTCCCGCCTGGCCGGCGGTGCGGACCGCCCTGTTGATTTTGCGCATGGATGGTGTAAGATGGGAAGTGTGTGAAGGAGAGGAAACTCCTCCGGCGCAAACGCCGAAGGAAAGCAGGGAATGAAGAGACGCCTTCCGGGACTGCCGCACAGGGTGCCTTTGGAAAAGGAAGGCCGGATGCCGCAGCCTGAGGAAAGCCAGGGAAAGGAAGGAAAGCCGCATGCAGATTTTTCACGGGAACATCGTGACCTCCAGATCCTGGGAGGAGCTGGCCGTGTTCAGGAACGCATACCTGACGGTGGACAACGGCATTGTGGAAGGGGT
>CACYCQ010000163.1:0-5853 GCA_902772995.1 uncultured Eubacteriales bacterium | reverse complement strand
TCTCCAACCTGGTTCGTGGGATTGCACAGAACGCTATCAGTTTCTTCTGCGTTTCAGTCACTGTGACATGTTCACCTTGATGTTCACTTGATTGCCAGGAAGAATCCTCCTTGCCCCAATTCTTATTCCTCAATACAGCATAGAGCATGAATTCTGATTGCTGATACTCCGGATCAGGAAGGCCGGCACTCTCCATTTCGCGGTAGATGCGGTCTGCTGGAAACCAGGGCGTTTGTCCTGGGCTTCCCCAGCGTGGATCAGGTGAAGGAGACGGATTATCTCGGGGTGGAATCCGGCCATCTGGCGGACAAGATCAAAAATGCCGGGTTTACCACCAGCGAGGGGTTGGCTGTGCATGCGCCCATCATCAATGAACTGCCGCTGTCGCTGGAATGCGAAGTGGTGCATACTGTGACCGTCGGCAGCCATACACAGGTCACGGGTGAAGTGAAGCGCATCCTGGCCGACGAAGCGATCCTGAATGACAAAGGAAGAATCGATCTGGAAAAACTTCGCCCCATCATCTACGATGAGGAACAGACGCGCTATCTTTCCCTGGGAAATAAGATCACAGATGCTTTCAAAACAGGAACAGCGTTTAAAAAATCATTGGAGGATCAGAAAATATGAGCAAACGAATCATCGCCGTCAATGCAGGCCCTCGCATGGGCTGGAATACCGACACACTGATCAGGGAAGCCTCCAAGGGAGCGGAAGCCGCCGGTGCCACCGTGGAGCGCTTTGACCTGTTCCGGCTGGAGAAATACACCGGATGCATCTCCTGTTTCGGCTGCAAGAAGGAAAAGAACAAGGGCCACTGCATTTGCCGGGATGGGCTGACCCCCGTCCTGGACGCCATCCGGGAATCAGACGGACTGATCATCGGCTCACCGAATTATCTCAGTGAGCTGACCGCATCCTTCCGGGCGCTGTATGAGCGGCTGATTTTCCAGAATCTGACCTACAATGTCGATACTCCCTGCTGCAACGCGCATCCCATCCCTGTACTGCTGATCATGACCAGCAACGCGCCTGATACCCTCTACCTGAACCTGCTGGAGAATTATCAGCGGACACTGAGCGGGTTTGTCGGTCCCACGGAAGTGCTGGTCAGCGGCGACACGCTTCAGTTGAAGGATTACAGCAAAACGGACTGGCCCTGGTTTTTCAATCCGGAAGCCAAGTACCGCAGGCATGAAACCGTGTTCCCGGAAGAAATGAAAAAAGCCTTCGCCATGGGTTCTGCTCTGGCAAAATAAGGATCCGCCGCTGTTCAGAATCCCTGATGTTTTCTGATCGGCAGTATGGGAACACGCACTGTCAATTCTGAACACCTTTCCCTTGTGAATCCCCATGAACCCCCGACCGGTGAAGGGGATGCGTCAAAATCCGGTATGCTCAGGGATTCAGTGCGTGTGAACGTCTTTCATCTGTTTTTGAAGACTATGCAGATCAAGCAGCATATCGTTCACACTGATGGGGTCGCTGGCATAAGTCCAACCGCCACTGACACACTGCGAAGCCCTTGCAGATCAAGGGCTTCTTTCTTTTTATCCATTTGTACAAACAATCGCGGGATATGATCAAGGTCAGTCAAAAAAGAGCCCGAAGGCTCTTGGTTAATGGATTCTTTTCATCAGGACAATTCCAAAAAGAGCAATTAGCCCGATAAAGGCATAGACAAACACATTGCCGCTGTCCCCTGTTTGAGGCAAACCCTCCGGATTGAGTGTACCTGCAGCTACCGTAAACTTTGCATCAGCCTTACCATCTGTGAATACTGCCCTGATGGTGTGTTCCCCCACACTCAGGGTTTCCAGATAAGTCGGTTTCAATTCAATAACAACGCTGCCGGAAGATGCGGTGTATTGTCTTCTGCGGCTGATAATCCGTATGCCGCGTATAGTTCCCAGTTTCGATATCCGGCTGCGCGCAGGCAGCCAAAGCAAAGACAGGGAATACAGGCAGGAGACAGACCGGACACCGTTATTTCACAGCTTCTTTCTTCTCGTTCCATGCCTCGCCAAACAGCCTCGTCATTGGGATACGCGTACATGGCGCAAAGTGACCAGGCTGCCCCCGTACAGCGGCCTCAATGGTTTTCTCTATCATGCAAGGCTGCCCCCTGGCTTCGCTCATTTCAGCGATCTGCCGAATTCATAGGCTTCCTGCTGCTCCTCCGTCTTCCCGGCGGCTTCACCGGAATCGTTGATGCCTCCGCAGAAAAGCGAGCCGCTGAACTCCGCCTTCTCAAAACAGTCGATCCAGCCCTGCAGACCGCTGACGGCCCTGTCCGAGACAAACGCTTCGTCTTCGGCCGCTGTGGAGAGCATGTACACGCTGCGGAACCGATAATCAGACGCGTACAGCGGATTCATGCGGTCCAGCAGCGTCTTCATCTGCCCGCTCATTTCGTAATAATAGATCGGGGTCACAAAGACCAGCGTATCCGCGTTCATGACCTTGCCGGCAATCATGACGGCGTCGTCCTTCAGCACGCACTTGTGCGTCTTCTGGCAGGCGAGACAGCCTTTGCAAAAGCCGATGCTCCTGCCCTTCAGGCTGATATGCTCCACCCGATGGCCCGCGTCCTTCGCTCCGGCGATCAGGTGCTGCGCAAGGATGTCTGAATTGCTGTCTGCCCGAAGGCTTGTGGTAATGACCAGTACATTGCTCATTTCAGATTCGCCTCCATAAACTCCTGAATTCTGTCAAAGGGGATGATATCCTTCCGGTCATAGAGATCGGTATGCACCGCGCCGGGGATGATGAGCAGTTCCTTGTTGCCCGCATACTCGCTGCCCGCCGTCATGTTCGCATAGGTATCCCGGCTCATATAGCAGGAATGGGCCTTTTCACCGTGAATCATCAGCACTGCGCTGCGGATTTCACGGGAATACGTGAACAGCCGCATGTTCATGAGGGATGTCTGTGTATTGACCGTCCAGCCGTCATTGGAATTGAGGGACCGGGGATGGTAGCCGCGCTTCGTCTTGTAGTAGTCGTGGTAATCCTTCACGAAGAACGGCGCGTCCTCCGGCAGCGGATCCACAACGCCGCCCTGGCGCGCATAGCTGCCGGTTCGATAATCCGCCGTCCTCTGCGCATTGACCGCAGTCCGCATCTGATGGCGGGCTTCTTCATTGTCGGAAGAATCGAAGTACCCGTTCCCTGCCACCCGGGACATGTCGTACATGGTGGAGGTCACCGTCGCCCTGACCCTCGTGTCGATGCAGGCCGTCTGCAGCGCCATGCCGCCCCAGCCGCAGATCCCGATGATGCCGATGCGCTCCGGGTCCGCCCTGTCGCAGCAGGACAGGAAATCCACCGCCGCCTGAAAATCCTCCACATCGATATCCGGGGAGTGCATCGCCCTGGGGAAGCCGCCGGACTCGCCGGTAAAGGACGGATCAAAAGCGATGGTCAGGAAACCGCGCTCCGCCATCTCCTGGGCATACAGGCCGGAGGACTGTTCCTTGCAGGCTCCAAACGGGCCGCTGACAGCGATGGCAGGCAGTCTGCCGTCTGCTCCCTTCGGGATGTACATATCTGCAGCGAGGGTGATCCCAAAGTGGTTCACAAAGGTCACTTTGCTGTGTTCCACCCTGTCGCTCACGGGAAAGGTCTTGTCCCATTCCTTTGTCAGGTTCAGGGGTTCGGTGTTCATCATGGTCTTTTCCTCCTTGCTCATTTTGCACTATTGGCTCTTTCCGTTTCCCGGATCAGCCGGTCCGGCTGGTCCACCCGCCGCCGGCAGACATGAAGCTCTTCCATGAGTTCACAGCGCAGGCAGCGAAGCTGCTGTTTTGCCTGCGTCAGACTGTCCGCGTCAAAAAGCTCCGCCAGACGGGCGGCCCTGTCCGGACGGCATCCGATATCTTTCAGGCACATCATGGCGCTTTCCGCGTTCATTGCTTCCTCCCGGGACCGTCATTTTCTGAGGACACGCACATCATATCCCCTTGCAGGATCCCTTGCCAATGGTTATACTGAATATCATGATATTCCTTTTTGGCATTTCAAGGAGGGGCGAATGATAATTCGAACGCTGCGCTATTTCCTCGCGGTGGCCAGGGAGGAAAACATGACCCGTGCAGCCGGGCAGCTGCATGTCACCCAGCCGACTCTATCGAAGACGCTGAAGGCGCTGGAGGATGAGCTGGGCAAAAAGCTGTTCACCCGGCACAGCTTCAGCATCCGGCTGACAGATGAAGGCGTGCTGCTGCGCAAGCGGGCGGAAGACCTGGTCAGCATGGCAGACCGGATCACCCAGGAATTTGTGTCCATGGATGACATCACAGGCGGAAAAAACTACTTCGGTCTGGCCGAATCGCACCTGATCCAGTATCTTGCCCGGGAGATCAGGGAGTTCCGCAGGCAATATCCTGATCTGAGGTATCACATCACCAGCGGTGACACGGAGCAGGTGACGGAGAAACTGGACAAGGGCCTGCTGGACTTTGCCGTGCTGGCCGAAGCGCCAAACGCCGCCAAATATGAAGCGCTGGCGTTCCCGGAGGCGGATGTATGGGGTCTGGTCTTTCAGGCAGGTGATCCGCTTTCGCAGAAACCATCACGGTGGATGATCTCATCGGGCTGCCCCTGTTCTGTTCCGAACAGAGCTGGGAGAACGATCTGCCCGCCTGGTGCGGCGACAGGATGCGGGAACTCAGGCTGGAAGGCTCCTTCCGGCTTTCCTACAACGGTTCCATGTTTGCAAAGGAAGGTCTGGGGGTTCTGCTGACCTTTGAGCATCTGATAGATACCTCAGCGGATTCGGGACTGGCGTTCCGCCCGCTGTCTCCGAAGCTGGAAACCAGACTGTACCTGATCTGGAAAAAGTATCAGGTTTTTTCGCCTATTGCAGGGAGATTTCTGAGAAAACTGCAGGAAAGATTCATGTAGCTGGCAGCCATTCTTCTGATGCAGAAAAGCGCAGCACTGTCAACCCCGTCGATATGGGGGGCTTCTCCCTTCCGACGGCTTTTTCATTTGGCACTGGTATGTAACGCGGCAGGCCCGCAGTCCGGTTCTTTCTTTCGAGCCGGACTGCGGGCCATTTTGATTTCTGAAGCTTCCGCTTCAGATATTCGGTTCTCTGACGAGGTTTCTTTCCTGGCAAAGCGCACTCTCCCCTGTTGCTCCGGACAGTTTCCGCAGGTCAGCATGGTTGTGACATGCTGTCCGCTTGTCAGGCACATCACGCAGGGTCTGCCATGTTTTCCTGCCGTCGCGGGAACCGGCCGCATGGCACAGACACTCCCGTCAGACTCCGGAAAAACGGTCCGGATCCGCGCACGCCAGGCAGCCTGATCATATCCGCCGCCCGTTGGGGGGCAGTCTCAGGGAATCCGGATCACCCGGCGCCCCCCTCTCCAACTGCGCGTGGCTTCCCGTGACCGCGCCGATCAAAGGTGAGCGGGCAAACCGGTGTCTGACGCAGGACGGTTCTGAGAATGACGGGGATGGACGGATGGAACCGAGCGGACTTTGGCCATGGAGCATGGCGTTTGAGATCCTCCGGGCGGTCACAAACTTGTTGAAAACGGAAACAAGTTTTGTTATACTATTTTCATCATTTCAAATCATTTTACCCGGAAAGAAGCCCATCATGGAAGACGAAATCTTTCGGTTAATGACCGAATTCCTGGAAAAGCAGGAAACCCTCAATGAAATCACCCACCCGGATCATCTGCCCGGGTACGGCACCACCGAGCTTCATACCCTCAAGACAATCTGTGAATCGGAAAACGCGAATGTGACATTTCTGGCAAAAACGCTGCGCCTGACCAAGGGCGCGATCAGCAAAACGATCCGAAAGCTGGCAGACAAGCAGCTGATTGAGCCGTATAT
>CACYCQ010000162.1:0-6056 GCA_902772995.1 uncultured Eubacteriales bacterium | reverse complement strand
TGAGTATCTTGCAGTGGATGAGCCGGAGAAAACGGATCTTTCATCAACTGCCGTACAGTCAAATGAACCCGTACAGGTTATCCCGTCATCGTCGGATAACGCGATGTCTGAACCCGTGACTTCTGGCATCAGTTCAAACGCCGGGACAACGGACAATCCTCTGCAGGAGCTTATGGGCCTGTTCGGATCTTCAAACAGGACGGATACGGATAAGCTCCCTCTCAAGTCTCCTTCTTCATTTGATGAGCGGTGCCTCGATCAATATGGTCAGCCGACGATGTTCGCAATCACAGAGCTTACCGGCCCGGAGCTTGTGAAGCTGCTCGAGGAACAGGGATATCTGTGGGAAGAGAAAGATGAGATTCTGAGACAATTCAAGAGAAAGCTTCTGCCGCCGGGCGAACGGATTTCCCAGTTTGTCACGTTTAAATCAAGCAACGGATTCTATGAGGGCATCTGGGCGCGGGAGGACTATAACCGTGCAACAGAAAAAGGAGGAGCCGCCGCAGGACAGGTCTCGTACATCATGGCCGGCTACGGGATTCCGGGTGCTGACTCGGGTGTCATCATGGATGATGTGGTCAAAGCCTTTGTAAACATCGAAACAGAGGACAAGGTAACGGCCGATGAAGTCAATATGACCTTCGTAAAGGTAAAGGACTCAGCGGGCAGAAATCAGAGGACGGAAAGGCGAGAACAGGCATATCGATAGACACGGATCCATCACTCGCAACGATGAAGCCGCCTTCTTCCGTCGATAAAGAATGGCAAAGGATCAAACGCATTACATCAGTGAAAAAGTGACCAGGATCAACGCATCAAACAGTCCCAAAGCCAATACAAATCCAGCAGGGCATACGTATCCTGAACAGGATACCCGCCCTGACTTTTCGCTATGGAGCGATGCCAGCATCTGGCATCCCTGACGGGCCGGTTATGGCAGAAGAGCCGGAAACATTGCCGGATCATCACCACAGGTTCCGGATGTCTGTCGAGTATCCGTATACCTGATTTTCCCCTCAACTATCCTGCAAAATCCGAATCTGCATGTTTGAGCAGAATCGCAGCTCCCAGGTGAATATGGTCTGCCATTACACTTCCCGCCGCATTCTCAACATTCCTGTGTTTGCTGTATGTCCGCAGGACTTCTCCCACATCCACCCGCCCCTTCCATATAGTGCTCTCCTTCGATATTTGATGATCCACACAATATGGTACTCGCATTTCCATCTTGTATGTGATAGGCTACATGCCTCCTTTGTTCTCATCACTGACGCATAGTCAATGGCAGGTCAACAAAGGAGGCATTTTTTAGCCGCACTCCCCTACTGCTTTTTCCAATTCCTCACCATAGCTGGGGGACAAACCGCGAACGCTGTCCTGGATTTTCAATGCCGGTAATCAGATATCAGAGAAATGCTCCTGAATTCTATACCGACAGCGTGTACGATGAGTTACGCTTTCCAAAAAAGCTTTGCTTGGACAGTGGGTCCTTCGAACGGTTTATCCAACTATGGATAAGGCCTATAACCATCCGTTCCGTATTGCGTAGGCTGAGAAGATCCGGTCTGCTGTCAGAAAAGCAGCTCCTTATGAATACTGCTTTGGAGAAACGGGATACATACAGAGAAGAAAACCTGGAGTTGGAACGGCATCGAATCAAGCTCCAGAATTTTCAATAAATCCATTGCATCATAGAGATTCACAATAAATTGAAAAGGAGAATGTGTCATGATTCAATTGGCAACAAAACATGATGATCCTGAACAGGAACTGTGTTGGAAAGAGCGGATCGGATTTGGAATGGCCTCCTGTGGACGAGGAATGCTCACCGGCGTTCTCGGCTCATTCATTATGATTTATATGATGAATGTTGCCCTTGTTGATGCCGGTATCCTTTCCATTCTGTTCGCGGTCTCCAAGTTGATCGACGGAGTATCCGATATTATAATTGGAAACATTGTTGATCACACCCGTTCGAAAATGGGCAAGGCGAGGGTATGGCTGCTGCGCATGTGTCTTCCGATGGCGGTCAGCCTGGTCCTGGTTTTCTTCGTTCCAAAGAGCTTTCCTACGTTACTGAAGTATATCTACATTTTTGTCATTTATAATCTGGTCAATTCCGTTTTTCTGACGTTCATGCAGGTACCGTATTTTTCCATGGTTTCCCTGATGACCAGAAACGGAAAGGAGCGCGGTATACTTGGCAACATCCAGCAGCTTTTCCAGTCAATCGGCACCATTTTAACCAACACCTTCTTTATCCCCCTTCTGACTCTGTTCAGCGATGATGCCAACAATCCGAACACTCAGGCAGGCTTTACCGGCGCGATTATCATCGTCAGTGTCTTTGTGCTTGTTTCAACACTTATCACTGTCTTTTCCACCAAAGAACGGGTACACGATTCAGGAACAAAAACCGGTGAAACAAAGCCTTCAGTTGCAATCAAGGCACTGCTGAAAAACAAATACTGGGTCATATTGTTTTTTGCGGTGTTTTTCACCTACCTTATCATGATCTTTATGTCTGCCAGCGGCACCAATTACGCGCTGTATGTTCTCAAGGACTATTCCAAATTCGGCCTGCTTGCTAACTCCGTTTCAGTTTCCCAGCTCGCAGTCATGCTTTTGACGCCGTTGCTGATGCAAAAACTCGGCAAGAGTATGGTGTTCACACTCGGAACGGCACTGATGACTATCGGGTTTATCGCTTTCAATTTCTGCGAATCCAGCCTGGTACTCATCATTCTGTGCAACGTCCTGAAGGGCTGCGGCCTGGGCATGTCTTCGGGAATGGCGCTGGGACTCGTGGCTGACTCGATCTCCTACGGCAAATTCAAGACGGGTATCGATGCAGTCGGTATAGGCAACGCCGGAACGTCCGCCGCTCAGAAACTCGGACTCGGACTCGGCGTCGCCATATTCGGCGGAGCTATGGCCTGGGCCGGCCTCGACGGCACAAAAGCTGCCCAGGGGATTGCACAGACGGAAACCGTGATCTCGACGATTCGCGCATTCTATAACGGAATCCCGATGATCCTGTCGATCATTCTGTTTTTGACCTTCGTGACCACATTCCGTCTTGAACGTGATATGGCTGGCCTGAGCAAGGAGAAGAGCAGACAGTGACTTTCCACTGCCGGGTGTACAGTCTCCGAATGTGACGTCCTGACAGGAATACGTGGAGCCTTCTCATAGGAGCGCATGTCAAATTGCACGAGAAGACACTGCGGCCAGGCAGAAGCGCTTTTCATTCAGGTCCTTGGCGGTGATCCTCTTTGGTCAGTCAGTCGTTGCCCGGTTCAACGCTTCGCTGTCCTGCGTTCGTGTCAGACGACTCTGCCAACGCACGCGAGAGCACTCGTATGCACTGCAGACAACCATCCGTAATTCCATTCTCTGATGACAATTCCCTCAACCCCGTATCCCTGCAGGTCCTCCCTTCCCCGGAGGGGAGTGAATTCCCTCATTCCTGCAATCCTCACTTTCCGGTTCCAGGTCCCCTTGGAGACCTGGCGGGTGTTTCTGACACCTTACATCGAAAAAAGCAATCAAAGGATTCTTCAAATGACCAAAGAACGAACTGCACCCCGGGAAATCATTGTGCGGGGAGCAAAGGTGCATAACCTGAAAAACATCGATGTGGACATTCCCCTGGGCAAGCTTGTCGCCATTTCAGGCGTTTCAGGATCAGGGAAATCCTCTCTCGCGCTTGGAACGCTGTATGCAGAAGGGTCCCGCCGATATCTGGAAGCCCTCTCCACCTATACCCGTCGCCGGATCACGCAGGCCAGCAAGGCGGAAGTAGACGAGATCCGTCATGTTCCCGCCGCGCTTGCACTGCATCAGAGGCCGGGGATTCCCGGAGTCCGCAGCACCTTCGGCACAGCTTCGGAACTGCTGAACAGTCTGCGCCTGATGTTCTCACGTTTGGGAAGCCATTGCTGTCCCAACGGGCATCCCTGTCCTCCCAGCATGGACGTTGCGCTGATGCTGCCCACCCGTTGTCCGATCTGCTCGGAGCAGTTTTACGGTCCCGGAGCGGAAGCCATGTCCTTCAATTCAGACGGAGCCTGTCCCACCTGTTCCGGCACCGGTATCGTCCGTACCGTGAACGAGGATTCCCTGGTCCCCGACGATTCCCTGACCATTGATGAAGGCGCTGTTGCCCCATGGCAGAGTCTGATGTGGTCGCTCATGAAGGATATTGCGCGTGATCTTGGGGTGCGCACGGATGTTCCCTTCCGGGACCTCACTCCTGAGGAAAAGGAAATCGTTTTTCACGGTCCTGCCCGGAAACACCATATTCTCTATATGAACGAAAAAACCAATACCGCCGGGGAAATGGACTTTACCTATTACAACGCCGTCTATACCGTTCAGAATGCCCTTTCCAGGGTCAAGGATGAAAAGGGCATGAAGCGGGTGGAGAAATTCCTCCATGAAACCTCCTGCCCTGACTGCGCTGGAACACGTCTCAGCGCTAAAGTCCGTTCAACGACTCTCGCGGGCTGCAATCTGGCGCAGGCAACGTCCATGTCCCTGTCAAATCTCATCTCCTGGGTCAGGACCGTTCCCGATACGCTGCCGGAGGAGATGCGTCAGATGGCGGAGAGCATCATCCAGTCGTTTCTGGACAATGCCAGGCGTCTCAGCGATCTGGGGCTGGGCTATCTGTCTCTTGACCGTACCAGCAGTACGCTCTCCACCGGAGAACGTCAGCGGGTACAGCTCGCCCGTGCGGTCCGAAATGAGACAACCGGTGTCCTGTATGTGCTGGATGAACCCAGCATCGGCCTTCACCCGTCCAACATCGACGGTCTCCTGGAAGTCGTGGACAGCCTGATAGCAGACGGCAACTCTGTCGTGCTGGTCGACCACGACGTTCGGGTCCTCAGACAGGCCGACCACATGATCGAACTGGGTCCCCTCGCCGGAGCACAGGGAGGTCATCTTCTTGCACAGGGAAGCATTGAAGAGATTTCTGCCACCGCCGAATCCAAAATAGGACCGTTCCTGACGGGCACCTGCAAACTGGACGTCAGAAAACCGGCCAGGCCGGAGGAAATGTTCCGTCTTGGGACAATCCACATGGAAACCCTGCCGATCCATACCGTCCACGAACTCCGCGTAGATATTCCCAAAGGCAGACTGACCGCGGTCACCGGCGTGTCCGGTTCCGGCAAAACCACCCTTGTTCTGGAAAGCCTGATTCCCGGGCTGAACGCAGGCTGCGCAGGAGAAAAGCTGCCTTTCCCGGTAAAGTCCCTCAACGCGGAGGGAATCCGTCGGGTCAATCTGATCGATGCATCCCCTATCGGCATCAATATCCGTTCCACTGTTGCAACCTACAGCGGAATTCTGGATGATCTGCGCAAGCTGTTCGCCGGAACGCAGAAGGCAAAGTCCGAAAAACTGAAGGCCGGCGATTTTTCCTACAACACCGGTTCCCTCCGCTGCCCGACCTGTGATGGGACCGGTCAAATTTCCCTTGACGTGCAGTTCCTCCCGGACGTCACCATCAGCTGTCCGGACTGCGGGGGAAAGCGTTATGGGGAGAAGGCTGCGGGGATTCTCTGGCAGCCAGAGCCCTCCGGTCCTGCTTATTCCCTGCCCGACCTGATGGCCCTGACGGTAGATGAAGCACTTGTGATTTTTGCACAGAACAGGCGAATCCGTGAAAAACTGCTCGTGCTGCATGATCTGGGTCTGGGATATCTGACCCTTGGCGAAGATACGCCTGCCCTTTCCGGCGGTGAAGCCCAGCGCCTGAAACTGGCCAGCGAGATGGGCCGCTCTCAGGAGGATTCCGTTTTCGTGTTCGATGAACCAACCATCGGGCTCCATCCTTTGGATGTACAGGTTCTTCTGGGCGTGCTTGATCGTCTCGTGACAGCCGGAGCAACAGTTCTTGTGATCGAACATGACCTGGATGTGATCGCGAATGCGGATTACGTCATCGACATGGGGCCGGGCGGCGGTGAAGAAGGCGGACGGATTATTGCCTGCGGAACGCCCGAGGAAATCAAGATGTCCGAAGAAAGCATCACCGGACG
>CACYCQ010000161.1:0-30889 GCA_902772995.1 uncultured Eubacteriales bacterium | reverse complement strand
CTTTTTTCATGGGGCGGGGTGAAAAGAAGAGGAGAGACGATCATGATCATACGGACTGGATGCGGCGGAAAATCCCTTTCCTCATGAAGAAATTGTTCGGTATCTGTGCGGATTGGGTGGAGGGAAGGGGAAGATGCATCTCCTGCCATGCAGGATGCCGCGAGACTGGACTACAGAGTTTCTTCGATGGATACCGTATGCGGAGAAGCTTGATCTGACAAAACAATCTGGTGGTGGAGATTCCGTTGGTCTCATGGTAGAATAAGCATGTGTGTTTGACAACGCTGCAGTGCTGGAAGGATGTATCGACATGGGAAAGGGGGCAGGGCAGGGGAAGCGGGCCTGCCTGACATAGTATGGACCTCAAAGCGAGGGAATCCCTGCGGATGGGCGGAATCCGCCTGGACCGCCTGATCGTGGTGTTCATCGCCTCCACCATCCTGATCAGCATCAGCCTGCTGGCCACGACCTTTGTGATGCGCGAGTGCTATGTAGAGCTGATTGAGGTTACCAACAAGTATGTGGCACTGTATCAGAGGGTCGCCGATATGGAAAATGCGTCGGATTTCCTCAGTGATCAGGCCAGGGCATTTGTATCCTCGGGAGACCTCAAATATGTGGAGGGTTATTTTCGGGAAGTCAATGAGGATAAACGGCGTGAGAAGGCGCTGGCGGAGGTCAAGCGCCAGATTTCCTATGTCCGGGCGACCCAGTTCCTCAGCCAGGCGCTGGCTGATTCCAAACATCTGGAGGTCCAGGAGTATACCGCCATGCGGCTGTATATGACCGCCATCGGGGCCGACCTGAGCCCCTATGCCTCGACCATTGGGCGGATATCCCTTACACCGGAGGAGAAAGACCTGACGCCGGAAGAGCAGAAGGCCAGGGCCCAGTACCTCATGTATTCACCTCTGTATGAACAGTACAAGTCCAGAATCCGTGACGATGTGGACCGGAGCATCCGGGAAATGGAAAAGGATATCCAGAGGGACCAGAAAGAGAGGGAAACCCGGCTGGAGCACATGAGGGAACTGCAGTTCATACTGATTGTGCTGACGCTTCTTCTGACGGCTCTTCTGGTTGGCAGCCTGATGCTGCTGATTCTCAAACCCCTGCGCAGGATTCTGGAACGCATCCGTCTCCAGCAGCCCGCACCCCTGTCCGGGGTCCGGGAACTGCAGTATGTGGTGTCTGCCTACAACCAGGTTCTTCGGGAGAACATGGACGTGCGCAGTCAGCTGACCTATGATGCCGACCATGACAGCCTGACGGGTGTATACAACCGCCGGATCTTTGAACGGAACCTGCTGGAGTACAACAGCAGGGAGCAGATCATGATTCTAGCGGACATCGACCTGTTCAAGCAATACAATGACCAGTACGGTCACGAGACGGGCGACCGGGTGCTGCGCAGGGTGGCGGATACGCTTCTCGGCTGCTTCGACAGGGATGCCCGTATCTGCCGGATTGGCGGGGATGAGTTTGCTGTGATCCTGACAGATAGAACCTCCGGCAGGAAAAAGGTGACCCGGATACTGGATGAGGTCAGGGGCCGTCTTCGCGAGGACGCGGAGGGCCATGGCCCCATCACCCTGAGCATAGGGATTGACCTGGCCGGTCCGGACAAGCCGGGGGAAAAGGCCTACAGCGATGCGGATGAAGCGCTGTATCGGGTCAAGGAAGACGGGCGGGATGGATATGCCTTCTCGAAGGAGAGCACCTGCTTCCACGAAATCCGGAAATGACATAACGACAGGGCCCGGTCCTGCTTTGGCAGGACCGGGCCCTCAAAGGTCATGGGATGTTATTTTTCATCTGGCCTGCAGGCGCAGTGGCCCGGGCAGGAGGCACATCCGCAGGAACAGGAGTGTTTTCCCCGGCGACGGTTGACGATTCCCCGGATGAGGATGGCGGCGAAGACGGAGAAGACCAGCAGGGCGATAAGAAAGGTGGACAGGTTCATGGAAATTCCTCCTTATTTTCCGGTTGCATCCACTGCGCGAACGTTCCCGGAAGCTCCGCTGTGGGGATTTTTACGGAACAGAAGAACCAGGACGACGACACTGGCGATGACGGCGATCAGGGTTCCAATGCCCATGCTGCTGCCGTTGAGAACCTGCCCGTACTGATAAATCAGGAAGGACGCCACATAGGCAAAGCCGCACATGTAGCCGATCGCGAACAGGGTCCAGCGGGCGCTGTTCATCTCCCGCCGAATGGCGCCAATGGCCGCAAAGCATGGGGCGCACAGCAGGTTGAAGATCATGAAGGCGTAGGCTGCGGTGGGAGTGAAAGCCATGGCAATTTGTCCGCTCAGATCCCCGGGATACAGGACACCGAGGGTGCTGACAACCTGTTCCTTGGCGATGAGGCCGGTGATGGTGGCCACGGTGGCCTCCCAGTTTCCAAAGCCCAGAGGGGCAAAGATAAAGGCGATATGGGAGCAGAGAAGCGCAATCAGGGAGTCGTCGCTGTCTGTCACCATTGAGAAGGAGCCGTTTTCAAAGCCGAAGTTCTTCATGAACCAGAGAATGATGGAAGAGGCCAGAATGACGGTTCCCGCACGCTTGATGAAGGAGGATGCCCGCTCCCAGGTGGAACGCAGCACGTTCTTCATGCTGGGAATGTGGTAATTGGGCAGCTCCATGACAAAGGGGGCAGGGTCACCTGCGAACATCCGGGATTTTTTGAGCAGGATGCCTGAGATCACGATGGCGGCTACACCCGCAAAATAGGCGGAGGTTGCCACGAGTCCGCTGCCGTGAAACAGCGCGCCGGCAAAGAGCGCGATGATGGGCATCTTGGCGCCGCAGGGAATAAAGCAGGTGGTCATGACCGTCATCCGCCGGTCCCGTTCGTTTTCAATAGTCCGGGAGGCCATGACGCCGGGTACACCGCAGCCGGTGCCCACCAGCATGGGAATGAAGGATTTGCCGGACAGCCCGAATTTTCTGAAAATGCGGTCCATGATGAAGGCGATACGGGCCATGTAACCCACGTCCTCCAGGATGGCAAGCAGGAAGAAGAGCACCATCAGCTGGGGGACGAAGCCCAGAACGGAGCCCACGCCGGCGATGATGCCGTCGACGATCAGGCTGCTCAGCCAGGGTGCGCAGTGGACCGAATCAAGCCACTGGGAGACCACCACCGGAATTCCACGAACATAGGTACCGTACGCGGCGGGATCCGGCTCCCTGACCTCCAGCGCCTTGCGGAAGGCGGCCGCGTCCACCTCATGGGACTCGGATTCACCCGTTTCATCGTCATAGGTATAGACGGTGGCCTTCAGGTCGCCCGTCTTCTGGAGGAAGGCCTCCAGGGTTTCCCCGCTCAGTTTTCCCTCCTCCAGGGCCTGAGCAGCTTCCCGGGTATCCACGCCTTTGTCCCGGGCAGAGGACAGGTAAGCGTCGATGGACTTTTCCGCAAGCTCGAATTCTCCGGCGGCGTCCTCATAGCCATCTCCGCCGGAGATGAACCAGCCGTCCCCGAACAGCCCGTCATTGGCCCAGTCCGTTGCACGGGCGCCGATGGAAATGGGCAGGGAGCCCATGGCTAGGGTATACATGAGAAACATGATCAGGACAAAGATGGGCAGCGCCAACACCCGGTGGGTGACCACCTGATCGATCCGGTCCGAGGTGGTGAGACTGTGTTTGGGCGCAGCCTTCACCACCGCCCGGTTGACCACGTTGTTGATATAGGCATAGCGCTGATTGGTGATGATGCTCTCGGCATCGTCATCCATTTCGTTTTCACAGTCGACGATGTGCTGCTCCAGATGGCTTTTGAGGTCCTCGGGCAGGCTGAGCTCCTCGAGCACCTTCTCATCGCGCTCAAAGACCTTGATGGCGTACCAGCGCAGGTTGCGGCTGTCCACCTTGCCCTCAATGGATTCCTCGATATGGGCCAGGGCGTGTTCTACGCTTCCGGTGAAGACATGGGGCTGCTGCTCCTTTGCGGGATGGCTGAGGGTGTCCAGCAGGGTCTGCATGGCTTCCATGCTTCCCTCGCCTTTCAGGGCAGAGAGGGTGACCACCCTACACCCGAGGGCCTTGCCGAGGCGGTCGATGTCGATCTTGTCCCCGTTCTTGCGCACCAGGTCCATCATGTTGACGGCAACCACCACCGGAAGCCCCAGTTCAATGAGCTGGGTGGTCAGGTACAGATTGCGTTCAATGTTGGTGCCATCCACGATGTTGAGAATGGCATCCGGCTTTTCCTTCACCAGGTAGCTGCGGGCCACCACTTCCTCCAGCGTGTAGGGGGAGAGAGAGTAGATGCCTGGGAGGTCCTGAATGATGACATCCTTGTGCTCTTTGAGGCGGCCTTCCTTTTTCTCCACGGTGACGCCGGGCCAGTTGCCGATATACTGGTTCGAGCCGGTCAGCAGGTTGAACAGGGTGGTTTTGCCACAGTTGGGGTTGCCGGCCAGTGCGATCCTGATGTCCATATGCCTCATTCCTTTCAGAGGAAAGTCCTATTCCTCAACTTCTATCATTTCCGCGTCGCTCTTGCGGATGGTCAGTTCATATCCCCGCAGATTCAGCTCCATGGGGTCACCCAGGGGGGCCACCTTGCGCACGTGGATCTCCACGCCCTTGGTGATGCCCATATCCATGATCCGGCGCCTGACCGGACCTTCTCCGTGAAGCCGCCTGACGATGACGGTTTCGCCCACGTTGACATCCTTCAGTGTTTTCATGTTCTTCCTCCTGTTCAGACCATGATGCGGCTGGCCATGGAGACATCCAGCCCGATGCGGCTGTCCCTGACCTGTACGATGACATTTCCCGAGAGAACACTGACGACGGTGACCTCCGTACCGATGACGAAGCCCAGTTCTGCCAGATGCTGCCGGACATCATCCCGTCCGGTGATCTTGGCAATGGTCACGGTTTCGCCCTGTGGAACCATGGAAAGGGGATACATATTCAATCCTCCAGTCGTTGCTGCCGAATATCCGGCTTTGTTTTTGTCTTCTAACGCTGTTAGTATAGGTTAACAATTAGGACATGTCAAGGGAATTTTCAAAATATAGGGGTGGTTTGGACGATCTGCCGGGGATATGGGAAAAGAGGAACCGCGTTCCCGGATGATGTCTGCCTGAGCTGCCTGCGGGAGGGGTGCAAATGTGCCTTCGTGCGGCCAGACCATGGAAAACAAGGGCGAAAAATGATATGCTTTGCGTGCCCCTGACGCGGTGACCGCGGGCTTCACGGGCACAGGTGACAAAGGAGGAGAACATGAACAAAGGCTCACAGCCGGAAAACGGGCAGACGGGCAAGCAGGCGCTCTTTGCCAGCGTCCCCGTTCCAAAGGCCCTGATGACCATGGCGATTCCAACCATTATCAGCCAGGTGATCAATCTTCTGTACAACATGGTGGACACCTTCTATATCGGGCGCACAGGTAATTCCTATATGATGGCCGCCACCACGGTCACGCTGACGCTGGTGATGCTCAATGTGGCCCTTTCCGGTCTGTTTGGCATCGGCGGAGGCAGCACGGTAGCCCGTCTCATGGGGGCGCAACGGCCTGACAAGGCCCGCCAGGTCAGCGCGTTCTGCCTTTATGGCTCCGCAGCGGTGGCCCTGGTCATCTCCCTGCTTCTGGGAGCGTTTCTGAATCCGGTGCTGTCCTTTCTGGGCGCATCCTCCGCCACGCTTTCCTATGCCCGAAGCTATGCCCTGATCGTCATGGTGATCGGAGGGATGCCATCCCTCGTCTCTCTGACACTGGCACACCTGCTGCGCAATGCGGGCTATTCCCGGGAGGCCAGTCTGGGTCTGAGCGGGGGCGGGATCCTGAACCTGATTCTGGATCCGCTCTTTATGTTTGTACTGCTTCCCAGGGGCCAGGAGGTGACCGGCGCGGCGCTGGCCACCACGATTTCCAATACCTGCGCCTGCCTGTACCTGCTGTGGGTGTTCCGCCGCAGGGCGGGAGAGGGGGCCCCGCTGTCCCTGAGCCTGAGGACGGCCCGCAGCATCCGTGCTTCGCTGGTTCGGGATGTCCTGAACGTGGGCGTTCCCTCTGCGGTGCTTACAGGCCTGTTTGACGTGGCCAACATCTGCCTGAACATCCTTGCGGCGGCCCACAGTGATCTGGTGCTGGCGGGAATCGGCATCGTTCTCAAGGTGGAGCGCCTGCCAAACGCCGTCAACCTGGGCATCTGCCAGGGAATGCTGCCCATCGTGGCTTTCAACTATGCCTCGGGCAACCACGTGCGCATGCGGGAGACCATCCGGACGGCCAGACTGGCCGGGCTGGCGATCTCCGCGACCTGCATCCTGCTGTTTGAGGCCTTCGCTCCGGCAGTGTGCCGGGTGTTTCTGAGCACGACAGCAGGAAATGCAGAAACCGCCCTCAGGACGGTGGCCTATGCCACTCTCTTCCTGCGCATCCGTGCACTGGCTTCTCCCATGCAGTTCCTCAACTACAACACCTCCTACTGCATGCAGGCCATGGGCATGGGAAAAGCCACTATGCTCCACGCGATTGTCAGGGAGATGGTCTTCTATATTCCTTTTATGATTGTTTTTGACCGCATTTTCGGGGAGATTGGCCTGGTTGCGGCCCTGCCCGTGGGAGAAACCTGCGGAGCGCTGTTTGCACTGTTTCTGCTGTTCAGGGCACTTGGTGCCATGAACAGAAAGGAGGAGCCGCAGTGATCCTTGGATGCCATCTGAGTGCTTCCGGGGGATATGAGCATATGGCCGAGGAAATCCGATCCCTGGGCGGCAACACGTTTCAGTTTTTCACCCGCAATCCCCGGGGAGGCCGGGCAAGAGCCCGGGACCCAGAGGATGAGCGCCGTTTTGTGGAAATGGCTCCAGACCTCGGTATCCCGGTCATCATAGCTCATGCGCCCTATACTCTCAATGCCTGCTCGGCGGAGGAACGGATCCGGGAGTTTGCCAGGCAGGTCCTGGAGGAAGACCTGTGCAGGATGGAGGGCATTCCGGGCAGCCTGTACAATTTCCATCCGGGCAGCCATGTGGGACAGGGACTGGAGACGGGAATCCGGCAGATCGCCGGAATGCTCAACGCGGTCCTGACGGGGAACATGCACACCACGGTGCTGCTGGAGACCATGGCCGGCAAGGGCACCGAGGTGGGGGCGCGTTTTGAGGAACTCCGGGAAATTCTCGACCGGGTGGACCTGGGGGACCGGATGGGCGTCTGCCTGGATACGTGCCATGTCCATGATGCGGGGTACGACCTGGCTGGAGATCTGGACGGGGTTCTCACGGAATTTGACCGCGTAGTCGGTCTCTCCCGACTGAAGGCTGTCCATCTTAACGACAGCCGGAATCCCAGAGGGGCAAGGAAGGACCGGCACGAAAAGATCGGGGAGGGTGCTCTGGGCACCCCGAACCTGGTCCGGGTACTGACCCATCCCGCGCTTTCGCACCTGCCCTTTATCCTGGAAACGCCCAATGAACCGGAGGGATACGCGAGGGAAATCCGCATGCTCCGGGAGATCTGCGGAGAGAGATTCCCGCAGGAAATACCGGAAAGCTCTTTGGAGAAATGATAATGCGGGAGCGGATGCAGATGCATCCGCTCCCGCTGATATACAGAAAAAAGGTGGAAACTCCCCTGAACGCGCGGGACAGGGGAGGCGTGGAGAGCTTTCCCGTTACAGCGATGTGATGATGTTCCCGCTCTTTTTGGCAGTCATATAGCTGTCCTTGAGCATCCGTTTCATCCCCGCTCCGAAACTGAGGCCGAAAGCGGTGGCAAAGTATCCGTCGGTGATAATGATATCGCGGAACGGAAGCAGGGTCATGGTGACCATCAGCGGCAGACGTGCCCCGAAGTAGATATCTTCAAAGTTCCTCGTGATGCCGTTCACCAGATAGACCTGTGAATCATCCAGGGAAATGAAGACGGATCCTTTTTTCAGATGCCGTTCCAAGATGAATTTTCCCTGACGATGCCGCTTCCAGCTCCTGAGGATTTCCTGGTGTTCTTCCGGAAGCTGGGGATTTTCCTCCAGAAAGGCATCGATGAGCGTGTCGTCCGACCACAGGCAATGTGCAACTTCGATGGAGATGCTCGGGTCCGTCATGGGTCGGATCTCTTCATCATACGGCCTGACGACGTGTTTCTTCCTGTTGACAAATGTGAGCAGCGTCATCATCAGATTGAAAAAAAGCTCACTGTCTTCCCTGGATAAAGCCATTGGTGCACCCTCCTTTTTTAACTATAGAAATGATATGCGATGATCAAAATGCCATGCGTGATACAGTGAAGCAACATATATAATAATAACTCGGATGATTTGGGCTCCGTATATTTCCGCTGTTGTATGTGCTGAACGCGCACGGCACCCTGCCCCCCCCTTGGGGGAGGGCTATAGATTTACTATCCGCTTCACATCAAAGGAGTCCTGTGCCCACAGCAGGAAATTCGAGAGGACCTGTTTCAAAGGCACACTCATGTACTCCTATGAAATGTGAGCAGTGCATTCTCGTGGCAAGGGTTCCTGCTGTGTGAATATAGCAGCAGACATTCTCTTTTTGAAGAGCCCGCGGCAAATGAGGGGGATACTGTCCCGAGGTGTTCTGTCCCGGATACTTCAGGAACAGGCGCAGAATGGTGTAAAGAATGCGTTTGAATGCCGTGACGGGGGAATGGACGTATGAACAGGACAGCGCAAGGGAATCTGGGCCGGGAGATTCCCGTAGGGCGGTCAGGAGAACCACCTGCGGAAAGATGGGGGAGGATCGGGCTTCAGGGCGTTGCCGGGGTGTTTTCCGGAAGTCCATGGACGCTGAGCAACCGCCCGTCCGGGTCATAGACCAGCTTGAGGGAAAAACAGCGGGAGCAGGTCTGCAGCAGGGGAAGAAAGACGCGGTCACCTTCCCAGAGCGTAAGCTCGGGTACCCGGGATACCGGGACCCACCGGAGGATCCCTTCCGGGCATTCCGGCAAATGGCTTTCCATGGTGCGGGCGGTGTACAGGAAGGTCAGTTCATTGCCCCAGGCGGGCAGGATGAAGGTGAGAATCCCCCGCAGACGCAGATCGGTTACCGGCAGGCCGGTCTCCTCCGCGATTTCCCGGAGCATACCCTCATCAGGGGATTCCCCGTCCTCCAGGTGGCCGCCGATCCCGATCCATTTTCCGGCGTTTTCATCCTGATCCTTCCGGATGCGGTGCATCATCAGGTAACAGCCGTCGCGTTCGATATAACACAGGGTGGTCAGTCTCATGGGTGGTCCTCCACGGGGATGTTCAGGCTTTTGAGAAAATCGGAAACGGCGCGGGCATATCCCTCGGGGTCCGTAAAAATGGACCTGGCATGGGGGGCACCGGGGACCAGAAACAGCTCGCTCCTGGCGGGGTTGGCCCTGGCCATGGCTTCGCTGTGGTAGGGCGGGATGAAGTCATCTGCCAGACCATGGATAAAGAGAATGGGTACGGTGTTGCTGCGGAGGCTGTCAATGGGCCGCATCTCGTGGAAAAACAGCCCATAGCGAAGACGGGCACACAGGGAGGCTACGGGGAAAAAGCAAGAGGGAACGTGCAGGCGGCGCATGCCGGCTTTCAGGATGCTGGATATTTCGCTGAATCCGCAGTCATCCACAACAAAGTCGATATCCGGGTGCTCACGAAGGGAAGCGATGGAGGTGGCGCCGCCCAGAGATTCTCCGTGGATGCCCAGGAACCGGATGCCGGGGAAGCGTTTTCGTGTATCCCGGATCAGCGCGTTCAGGTCACGGCCTTCACGGACGGCGTAGCTGCAGAAATCGGGGGCATTCTCCCCGTGCCCCCGCAGGTCATAGACCAGCACATCAAAGCCAAGCTGCAGGTACATCCGGGCATACTTGAGGGAACCGATGTGGTTGTCGGTATACCCGTGAGACAGGATGACCATTTTTGATGAGGGGGACGTGCCGCCAAGCAGGTGGACGTGCAGGAGATACCCGTCTGTGCAGGACACCAGGTAGTCCTTCTTCTGGACCTTCTCCAGCCAGGACAGATCTATATACTGCTCCTGCCAGGCCCGGGAAGCTTCAAGGCTCTGAGGCCGGACATTCATGGCGCGGGAGGAGAGGAACAGTCCCAGGAGAAGCAGGAGAGCGGCGCCCCCCGCCAGGGCAAGGAGCCAGGGAAGCATCAGATTCACCGCCTTTCACACGGAAACCGCAGAAAACAGGGTGCTTTCGTAGATAGTATATCACGAATACGATCGGGAGGAAAAGGCGGGAGGGACAGAAATGAAAACCCCGGAGAAGGTCATCGCCTTTTCCGGGGCAGGAATGCGTTCAGGGGCGCAGCCAGTCGAGAATCTGCTGCTTGTAGATCAGAAATGCAGGGTTCAGATTGAAATCAAGGCGCTGGTTCCTGGACTGGGAAACCTGCAGTTCATGGCGGATTTCCCCGGGACTGCCTGAGAGTACGTAGATCCTGTCGGACATCAGAATGGCCTCGTCGATATCATGGGTGATCAGCAGGGTGGACAGCCCCAGGCGTTCGCGGACCTTTCCGTACCAGGACTGCATCTGTCCTCTGGTGATCATATCCAGCGCGGAGAAGGGCTCATCGAGCATCACCACGCCGGAGGAGTTGAGATAGGTGCGCATGAGGGCCGCCCGCTGGCGCATGCCTCCTGACAGCTGGGAGGGATAGAGGTCCTGTGTCCCCTCCAGACTGAAGGTTTCAAACAGGGGCTCCGCCTGAGCGCGTGCCTGTGCGCGGGGAACGCCACGGAGGATCAGGGGAAGGAGGACATTGTCCATGACCTTTTTGTGGGGGAGCAGCAGATCCTTCTGGAGCATGTAGCTGATGTGTCCCGGGGTCCCGGTGATGTCCTGTCCCGAGAGTAGCACCTGGCCACGCTCAGGGCGGGTCAGGCCGGAGAGAACATGGAACAGGGTGGTTTTTCCCGCTCCGCTGACGCCCACCAGGGAGACCGTCTCCCCTTTCCGCAGCACCAGAGAGACATCCCGGAGGATGGGCCGGGCGCCGAAGGATTTGCAGATGCCGCGTGCTTCAAGCAGTTCCATGGCTCATTCTCCCGGGAGGTACGCGTTGGTGAAGCCCACCGAGGTCAGATCGTGGGTAGTGAGCCCGTTGCGGTACAGCCAGCTGTAGAAGGCGTTCCAGCGCTCGGGGGAGAACACGCCCCAGGCGGGAGCGTCGTCAATGAAGCGTGAGGCGAGCCATTCCTGACTGGCAAGGACCAGTTCCCGGGCATCGGACAGGGAGCCGGTGGTGTCGCCGGCGATGAGCATCTCCGCGGCTTCCCGGGGATGTTCGACGGTATAGGCGTATCCCCGGGCAGTGGCCTCCAGAAAGGCGCGGGCAGTCTCGGGAGAGCTTTCAAGGAAACGGTTGTTGGCGATTATCACGGGGGTGTAGTAGTCCATTTCTTCGCTCAGCGACCGGAAATCCCAGTAGTCCACGGGAATGCCCCGCACCTCGGCGTTGATGCCGCTCCATCCGTAAAAGACCCAGACCGCATCTGTCTGGTGGGCGGCCAGGGCGGAGGGTTCGTCGGTGATGTTGTTGGGAATGAGGCGGACCTTGCTGAAGTCAGCGCCTTCCTTTTCCATACAGTAGCGGATCATGGACTGCTCGACGGGGATTTGCCAGGTGGAATACGTCCGGCCTTCAAGACCTGCGGCGGAAGTGATCCCGTCGCCCTTGCGGGAGAGGATTCCGGAGGTGTTGTGCTGCAGGATGGCCGCCACGGCGGTGATGCCCAGGGGATCCTCCAGGTCCAGAGAGACAGCCATGCTGTCCTGGGCCTCCACGGCAAACTGAGCCTGTCCGGCGGCGCACATCAGGGCAGCTCCGTCCTCGGGCGGCTGGACGATAGTGACCTCCAGTCCGGCCTCCTGGTAGTAACCCAGGGCCTTTGCGACATAAATCCCGGTGTGGTTGGTGTTGGGCGTCCAGTCCAGGCAGAAGGTGATGGGGGTCAGGTCTTTTTCACCTTGGGCAGGGGTGAAGGCGCCCATGGCCAAAGCCAGCAGTAAGCAGATCATCAGAAAGGTTTTCTTTCGCATCATTGATCGGGACCTCTTTTCAGTCATTTTTTCAGGAACGCGCGGATTGACGGGCCCAGGGCATGGACAGGTGGCGAAGAAGGTCCACCATGCGCATGAGCAGAAGGGATATGATTACAATCATGAAGATGGCGGCAAACATCTTGTCAAAGGCATAGGCCTTGCGCACCCGGGTCATGTAGACCCCCAGCCCTTCAAATCCCCCCAGCCATTCCGAGATCACCGCACCCACCACGGCATAGGAGGCGGAAATGCGAAGACCTGAGAAGAAGAAGGGCAGGGAGGCCGGAAGTTTGACGTGCCAGAAAATCTGCAGCCGGTTGGCCTTCATGGACCTCAGCAGAAGAATGGCGTCCGGGTCTACGCTCTTGTAGCCTTCAAGCAGCTCCACCGCAATGGGAAAGAAGGTGGTGATCACCACGAGTGTGATCTTGGGCGCCATGCCAAAGCCCATCCACAGGACCAGCAGTGGCGCGATGGCGATGGTGGGAATGGTCTGTGTGACCACCATGAGAGGAAGAAGGGCCTGCTCCAGAATCCGGAAGCGTTCCATAGCGGTGGCAATCAGGAAGGCCAGGACGGTTCCGATGGTCATGCCGTACAGGGCTTCCTGCAGGGAGACCGCGGTATTGCTCATGAGGTTGGGAAAATCATGGACAAAGGTCAGAAGAACGCTTGAGGGCCCAGGAAGCATATACCCGGGAACCAGGTCGGAGGCGGAAAGCCCCCACCACAGCAGGAGAATCAGCATAAAAGCCGCCAGCGCGGGCAGCTTATTTCTGATATTTGCCAATCTTTCTTTCAATGGAAAGAACCTCGCCTTCTGGCTTGTAGGTGATCTTGACATAGGCGGCAACAGACGGCGCACCGGCACGGATGGCGATATGCTGGCATTCCTTGACGATGTCCATGAGCGCGTCGTAGGGGCCTTCGATGGTGGTCTCAAAGGGCCCGACAAAGTAAGGGTATCCGGTGTCCGCGATGTAGGCGATGACTTCGTCCACGATGCGGCACAGTTCGTCGTCGTCCGCCACGGAAGGCAGACTCTGGATGGCAACACTGGCTTCCATTTTTGATCCTCCTTGATTTTCGGGAAGCAAAAAAGGCTCCCGTTTTTCGGGAGCCTGAAGATGACAGAAATCCAGGGGAGCCCGTGGCATCCCCGTTTACTCGCTTCCCTACGCCGGTACTATCCGGATCAGGTATTGAGGGTCTGTAATTTCTTACAATCTCAGCATTCGCTCCCCTAGCACGGGTAAAATGATACGGCGGGGCAAAGGGGTTTGTCAAGGTGTTTTTGATACCGCAGGATGCTTCGGCAATTTGCATATTTTTTTCGACGAGGATGTATATACGAGTACAAGGTTGACAAGATAACGGGAGTAATGTCTGTTATATTTACTGAAAAGAAGGAAAGTAAAAGGGAATTCTTGAATTATCCTTCTGAAATCATGTAAAATGCAGATGAGGAAGGGTTGTGAATCACGATGGCTCTGCCGGCTCGCAAGAATGGAGAAGCTAACTGACAATGGTGATCTTTTTTTGAGAGACTGTCCCGCCGTCCGGCGGGTGGAAGCCCTTTAACGCTTCCTCAGTTCAATTGAAGGCACCTTCCGTGTCGCGGAAGGTGTTTTTTCATGCTCGAGAAAGGACAGGTGACACGCGGATGAACACAAAAGGACAGTACGGCGCCATGGTAGAGATGATCGCCTCTTTGTGCATTGTCGGGACCATCGGGGTTTTCAGGAGGCTGATCCCGCTGCCCTCTGCACTGATCGCCTTTTTCCGCGGGTTGATCGGTTCGGCGATGCTGCTGGTTCTTCTCCTCGCGACAGGAAAGCTGCGCGGGGGGACGGTCGGGAGGAGAAAACGGCTGTGGCTGCTGCTTTCCGGCGCCATGATCGGCGCGAACTGGATTTTGCTGTTTGAAGCCTTCACCTATACGACCATTCCCCGGGCTACGCTGACGTATTACCTGCAGCCCACCATCGTGCTGCTGCTTTCCCCCCTGGTGTTCAGGGAGCGGCTGACGATGAGGACGCTTCTCTGTGCCGCCGTCTCCCTGGCCGGCATGGTGCTGGTATCCGGCGTTATCGGAGGCGCGGATGCGGGGACAGACAACCTGAAGGGCATCGCCTTCAGCCTGGGCGCGGCGTTTCTGTATGCAATGGTGGTGATCTCCAACAAACTCCTCGGTGTGGTGGAGCCCTACCGGAAAACCCTCTACCAGCTGGCAGGCTCCGCCGCGACTCTGCTTCCGTACCTGCTGCTCACCGGAGAGTTTTCCGGCGTGGACATCACCCCGCGTACAGCCCTGCTGCTCCTGCTTGTGGGAACGGTGCATACTGGTCTTGCCTATCTGTTGTATATCGGTTCCATGAATTCCCTGAGCGCCCGGACCATCTCTTTTCTGGGATATATTGACCCTGTGGTGGCGATGCTGTCCTCCTGGCTCGTGCTGGGGGAAAAGATGAGTGCTCTGGGAATCCTGGGAGCTGTGATGATCCTGGGAGCTGCCATCGCGGGAGAGTCCGGGACTGCCAGCAGGGAAAACTAAAAACGGACTTGAGGTATCTCTCGAAATGTCCGGGTCTGCAAGAGGTTGATGCGCTTATAAAACCACCAGGCAGAAAGAATTAAAACTATTATTACATACGTATTTATTATTGCGAGTGGAAGAAGATATTGTTTTCCTGCCGTCACAGGCACCTTTTGTTTCAGTATCCAAGGGGGTTCACGGCTGGTTTTTCATCCTTCCGGCAGGATGATTCATACTGCAATTGTTGGTCGGATTCTGGATTAGTTGTTCGGCTTCTTAACAATGCATCCGCCTGAAAACAGGGGATCAAACAGTCCGGGGGTATCTGTTCCCGGGCTGTTTGATGTTCTGCAGCAGTTGCGCAGCCAGGTGCAGTCCTTGCATCTGAGGAGGCGTTTTCCCGCATGAGCCCCGGCAGACATTCCGGATGCGGCGCTGAGCCACCAGGTCCTTTGGGAAAATGACTGGGAGGATGCGGAGTGAAAGGAAGGGGTGGTGTACAGGATCGGGAACATCTTACGCATCCGGAACGCACCGGTCACAAACGCGGATCATTTGGACCAGGGTGAGCTGCAAGGAAACGGGGATCAGTCCTGCACGCCGGCGCAGGCGGGGAGCCGCTGCGGGAGCTGGACAGGAAAAAGGGATAGAGAATTGACTTTTCATTGCGTGCGCAGTACATTTAGTATATATCTTTTGAGGCGGCAATCGCACCTCATAACGGAAAAGGAGAATAGAAAAATGAAAAACTGGAAAGTCTGGGGAGTGATCCTTCTTGTGCTTGTGCTTGTGATCGGTGGTTTTGCGGCATGGTGGGAGATGACCCGCGGAAACAGGACGCAGCTGGACACCAAATTCCACTTTGACCGTGCGATCATCCGGCTGCCCAATGGGGAAAGCCTGGAGGGAAAGGTCAGCTCTTGGCTGGATTTCTCGGATTCCGATGTGGTTCAGATCAAGATGGATGGGAAGACCTATCTGACCAGCTACAACAATGTGTGCCTGATCGACGACTGAACCCTGCCGTGCATGTTCTCTTGAATTTGATCTGATCAAATGCTTGTATGGATTGTGAATGTTGTGGTATTATCCACATCATAATCCGGATGAACGATTCATGACGGAAAAGACTGATGACAAGGTTCAGGGGGGATGTCGGTGACACTGGGAGATAAACTGTATAAAATTCTGATTAAGGGCGGGTCTTGGATGACCATCCTGAAGGGACTGGGGGTAACGGTGCAGATTTCCGCCTTTTCCCTGCTTTTCGGAACCATTCTGGGCGCACTCGTCTGCCTGCTGCGTACCAGGAAGAATCCGGTGGTCAGACGGTTGGCGCAGGTCTATATTGCGGTACTGAGGGGAACTCCGGTCCTGATGCTCCTGCTGCTGCTTTACTACGGAGTGCTGGCCCGCGCGGGGATTCCGCCCATCACGGTGGCGATCATCACTTTCTCGCTGAATGTGGCTGCACATGTCGCCGAGCTGCTGCGCGCGGCTTTGGAGGCTTCAGACAAGGGACAGGCTGAAGCGGCACGGACCCTCGGGTTTTCCGGATGGGACGCGTTCCGCCTGATCACGCTGCCGCAGGTGATCACCATTGCCAAGCCGGTTTACCAGTCCACCATCGTGAACCTGATCCAGTGGACCAGCGTGGTGGGGTATGTGACCATCACGGACCTGACCCGCGTGATCAACAACACAGCATCCCGCACTATGCAGCCATTGTTGACCATTTCCATAGGTATGCTGATCTATCTGGCATTCAGCTATCTGGTCTTCGGGATCTTTGCACTGACTGACAGAAAGAAAAAGGGAGGGATGCAGGGGTGAGTCTGATTGAGGTCAGGGGATTGTGCAAATCCTTTGATTCCCTCCGGGTGCTGGAGAATGTGGACCTGACGGTGGAGGAAGGCGAGCGTATCGCCATCATCGGCGGTTCCGGATGTGGAAAAAGCGTATTTTTGCGTTCTTTGGAGCTGCTGACCAAGCCCGACAGCGGAACGATCAAAATTGACGGCAGGGAGATCACCGCCAAAGGTGCCGACATTGACATGATCCGGCGCAGCATGGGCATGGTCTATCAGAAGTTCCATCTGTTCACCCATATGAGCGTGATGGACAATCTTTGCCTGGCCCCTGTACGGCTGCTGGGGATGAGCCGCAAGGATGCGGAGGAGAAGGCCATGGGCCTGCTTCACCAGGTCGGTCTGTCCTCCCGGGCGGAGAGCTACCCGGGGGTGCTCTCCGGAGGCCAGCAGCAGCGTATCGCCATCTGCCGAAGCCTGATGATGGAGCCCAAGGTGATGCTTTTTGACGAGCCTACAAGTGCACTGGACCCCACCATGGTGGGCGAGGTGCTGGCGGTAATCCGGATGCTTTCCAAGCGGAATCTCACCATGATCATCGTCACGCATGAGATGAATTTCGCCAGGGAAGTCGCCACGCGGGTTCTGTTCATGGCGGACAGGGGAATCTATGAACAGGGGACGCCGGAGGAAGTCTTTGACCATCCGAAGCGGGAAAAGACGGTGGCCTTCATCCGGAAGATCAAGTATTTCTCATATGATATTTCCGAGAAGGATTTTGACCTGATGACCCTGCAGGGCGGTCTTCAGACCTTTGGAGAGAAGTATGGTCTTTCTCTGGCGAGAATCTACCGCCTGCAGATCTGCTGTGAGGAACTGATTCTCGAGATGCTGGGCAACTGTTTCCCGGATACGGACAAGGTGGATCTCCATTTTGACATCACCTACGCTGAGACGGACGGGCTTATCCAGATCGAGACCCACTGCAGCGGCAATGAATATGATCCCCTCACTCAGGACGAGGAGGGTCTCGGGGTGACCATTCTTAAAAAAATGTCCCAGAAGCTGGAATACCGGAATGACAACGGACGAAATCATATCCGCATCGTCATGGAGAGATGAACGGGTGGACGCACCCTCATCATAGAATACAATTGGAATAAGGAGAAAAGAACATGAAAAGAATGCTGACACTGGCGCTTTCGCTTCTGCTGGTGATGACTGTGCTGTCCTTTGCCGCGGTGGCAGATTCTCCCGCAAAGCTGAAAGTCGGCGTTCTCACGATGCTCAACATCAGTGAGGACGACTATGTCACCTTCATCGTCAACCGTCTGGCCGCAAATCCCATGCTGGTGGAAGGCGGATATGTGGAGGCGAATGACAAGGGAGATCCCAACGTGACGCCTGTGGTGGTCTATTATGATACCCTGGACGCCATGCTGATGGGCCTCAATGCCGGCGACATCGACGCCATGGAAGTTTACCAGAGTGTGGGCGATTACCTGACCAGCGAGAATGACCGCCTGACCATGATCGGACGCGCCAACAAGAAAAAGAGCCGCTCGCCATTTGCTGAAATCGTGATGGGCCTGCTGTCCACCAATGACTTCTCCTTCCTGATGCTGCAGAGTCGTCAGGAACTGAAGGAGGAGTTCGACAAGGCCATCGTCTCCATGAAGGAGGACGGCACGCTTGATAAGCTGGTGGAAACCCAGATCAACAGCAAGGTTAATGGGGAAGACATCAGTCCTGTCGCCATCGAGAAGATTCCTGGCGCGGATACCATCAAAGTGGCCATCACGGGTTCCCTCCCTCCGTTTGACTATGTAGCCGCAGACGGCACTCCCGCAGGATTCAACACCGCTGTTCTGTCTGAAATCAGCAAGCGGATCGGCAAGAACATTGAGCTTGTCCAGGTGGACAGCATCGGCCGTGCCACCGCACTGGCCAGTGGAACCGTGGATGCCGCCTTCTGGACCCGCACCAACCAGTTTGACATCGAGTACCAAGCCAAGAATGAGGCTGAGAAGGAGAAGGAGAGAGCGGAAGTTTCCGCCACCGCGACGGATATTGAGAATGCATTTGTGGACCGGATCCTTCAGAAGATGGGCGTGCCCGTGTCCGAAATCGACAAACCGGAGGATACCATTATTTCCAAGTCGTACTTCTCTGATACCATCGTGACCGTGATGCTCAAGAAGTAATCCCGACCCTTTCAGGGCTGCCGCAGTGCCATCGCTGTGCGGCGGCCTTTTTGCTTTTTGGATGAGGAAACCGTGGCATTTTTCGTGACCGGGGATGGGAGAAACAGGACTCCGTGAAACGCAGCGGAAAAGACATGAAAACAGAAAGAGCTATGGCAGGATTCCCGCTGCTGTGCTACAATAACATCAAGTGAAACACGAGAGGGTGACCTGGCGTTGAAAGAGTGGTACAGAAGATTTTTTCACCTGGACGAATATCAGAAGTTCTCGGAGGAAATCGATCGGGAAAACCGGAATGCGGTGGAAATGCTGAGCAGAACTGGTATCCCGCTGAGCTTTGCCAACTTCATGGTGCAGCTTCTGGCAGTCCACAAGCCTATGAACCTGATGCACAGCAGCTGGCTGCTACTCTACTTCGTTGCCCTGCTGATTCTCGAGAAGACCGGCAGCTTAAAGCGGGTCCGCAATGCCACATTGCTCATGTATGTGGTGGAGGCGCCGATCCTGTTCATCTCCGTGATGATGGGCACCGTCTGGGATCCGCATCATCAGGCCTCCAGTTTCATGCTCTTCATGGTGGCTATGCCGGCCTTCATCCTGGACAGGCCCGACCGGCAGATGGGGGTGATTCTGGGATGGGGAGTTCTTTTTACATGTCTGAGCCGGATGGTCAAGACGGAAGAACTGTTTCTGATCGACACTCTGCATATCATCGAGTTTTTCATTGCCTCCGTTGCTGTGTGCCATGTGGTTCAGAGAATACGTCTGACCTCCCTGTCGCATCTGGAGACCGCCCGCTTCCATGTGGAACATGATTTTCAGACCGGATGTCTGAACCGCTATGCCCTTGCAAGTCAGACTCAGCGCTTTATCGGGAAACCCCAGGTTTTTCTGATGACGGATATGGACCGGATCACGCTGATTCGGGACTTTTATGGTCATGAAGCCGTGGATCTCATGCAGAAGACCTTCGCTGAACTGCTGAAGGAGCAGTTCGGAAAAGAGAACACTTTCCGTTTCGGGGGAGATGAGTTTCTGTGTATCATGCCGGGGGGAAGCCTGAAGGAATGCAGCCAGCGGATGGGACAGATCCGCGAAAAACTGGGCAAGTACACCTATCAGGGGGCGTCCATCCCTCTGTCCTGTTCCGCGGGATATGTGACCGGAACCCCAGATAATTCCGAGAAGTTCAGAGACATGATCCGCCTTGCGGACATCTACTCCCATGAGGTCAAGCAGTCTGGACTGAACAAGGACGGAGCGTCCAACTTTGATGAGCATATCCTGCAGCGCTCCATCGCCCTGAGCGGCACGCATGCCAAGGATTACGAAATCAACCGGCTGACGGGCCTTCCCGTGATGAGTTATTTTGTCAAGCAGGCAGATGAGCTCCTGAAGAATGTGGCTGATCCGGCGCGTCATCCCGTGATCGGATGCTTCAAGATTCTGCATCTGCGGCGCTACAACAACGTCTTTGGCTATGCACAGGGGGACCAGCTGATTGCGGACACGGCCCAGCTTCTCAGAGAAGTTTTTGGCGGCAGACACATGGGATATATCACGGCAGGTCTGTTCAGCATTTTGTGCTACCGTGATGAGGTGGAATCCGCCATGGAGAAGATCAGCGAAAAGCTGAGCACACTGCGTTCGGGGTATCCGGTGGAGTGCCAGGCGGGATTTGCCTTCTATACTGGCAGGGAAAAGGCTATCTCCCTGATGGACAATGCCCGCATTGCCCTCAAGAGCATCCGTGATAACCACCAGAAACGGCTCTGCTATTTCGATGAACAGATGGAGGAGGCCAACAGCTTCCGCCAGTATATTGTGGAGCATGTGGATGAGGCGGTGGAGAAGGGGTACCTGAAGGTTTACTATCAGCCTATCGTCCGTTCTGTCACGGGATGCATCTGTGATGAGGAGGCGCTGGTCCGGTGGGATGATCCGAAGTACGGCTTTCTGGCTCCCATGCGGTTTATTCCCTTTCTGGAAGAAGCCAGTCTGATGTACAAGGTGAACCTGAATGTCGTCTCCCAGGTTTTGCGCGATTTCAGGGTGCGTCAGGAAAACGGCATGACACTGGTCCCTGTCTCCGTGAACCTCTCCCGAAAGGATTTTGCCCAGTGTGACATGGTGGAACAGATCTCACGAATGGTGGATGAATCCGGCTTTGGACGGGACCTTCTGAGAATTGAGATCACGGAATCCGCCTTCATCGCCAATCAGGATATTCTGCGAAGGGAAATCTCCAGGTTCAGGGAGGCAGGATTTGAAGTCTGGATGGATGACTTCGGCAGCGAGTATTCCACGCTGAATCTCCTCCAGGAGATGGATGTGGACCTCATCAAGATTGACATGAAGTTCATGAGCCATTTCTCCAAAACCGGCAAGAATTATGTGATCATTTCCAGCGTCATCGATATGGCCAAGCGCATGGGAATCACCACCCTGATTGAAGGCGTGGAGACCCAGGAACAGTATCTGAGCATGCGCGCCCTGGGATGTGAGAAGATTCAGGGCTATTTTTTCAACTGCCCCAACACCCTTGAATATATTATGACTCGGGCGCGCAACGGTAATGGCCTGCCTTTTGAAAACCAGGCAATGTCGGCGTATTATGAGGCCGTCGGAAAGGTGGATTTCAATTCTCCCACAGATGGATCCCTCGGACTGCAGGGCGTCAACAGTCTTCCCTCTGCGATCGTGGAGATTTCTCCGGAGGACAGGATCATTCTCAGGTCTACGGAATTCTTCCCGAAAGCCCTGAATGTCATGGGCGTGAACACCGAGCCCCGTGGGGAACTGGAGACGCTGCACATCACGGGAGAGCTTCCTGATGCTCTGGATATGGCGTTTAAACAATGCAGGGCAAAGGAGGGTTGGCAGGTGAACCAGATGCAGATGGGCGACAGCCGCAGAGTTGTGGTGTATGCCAGAAGGGTATCCCTCTGTCCACTGGGAGACTCGGTTGCAGTGGAAGTGATACTCATGAGCCGCAACTGGAAATAGAAACAGAAGATGCGGTGAAAGCAGCTGATGGTGCAGAGGATGCGTCAGGAGTCTCAAAAGAGCAAACTTTGAGGACCAACCCCGGAGAAGGAGAAAACTATGAAACAGACTGCACGATTTCTGATGGTCCTGCTGCTGGTGCTGGCGGGTACACTTGCTGTGGCGTCTGCTGAAAAACCGGGTGACATTTTTGATGCTTCCGCATGGCAGTGTGAGCGGGCATATATGGAGATTTTTTTTGAAGAGGAAGGATACAAGGTGTTCATTGAGTGGGGCAGCAGCGCCTGGGAATCCCGGCAGTGGGAGTATTCCTGCTATCTGGATCAGAAGACGGGGACGCTGGTGTCCCTTCCACTGGGGAGCTGTACCGATGTGATTTATGCAGATGACGGCACCGTCAAATCCTATACGACCCGTTATGAAGATGGCAGTGCCCAATTCAGTATGGATGACCAGGGATATCTGATCTGGAAGGACCTGAAGGAAGATGCAGGAAGGGATATGCGCTTTGAGCGGGTCCCCCTGCCTGCCATGGAAAACTGAGTCTCTCCCATGAACGACCGTCGGTGTGCCACCACGCATGCAGCCGGTCGTTTTTTGGATTGCCTCGCCCCTGTCGGGAGGGCAGATCCGGGCAAGACTGCGGAAAAGGAACTTCCCGCAGCTCAGGACCGCTTCATCTCAGGCAACGAAATGGTGAACCTGAGTCCGGCTTGTCTGCCGTCTTAAGGCGGTGATCATTTTACCAGGAATTGTTCGTGTCGAAGTTGCAAGAATAGGATGGGAGGAAACAGAAATGAAGAAGCGTTGTTGTGCGGTGCTGGTGCTTTTGTGCTGCTGTCTTGCGCTGGCCGGCCTTGCGGACGGACTCCAGGAAATCCACTGCAGCGAGCAGGGGTTCAGCACCCGGATTCCTGAAGGAGCCTCAGCCGAATATGTGCAGGAAGACGGGATGACCGTGTATGCGCAGCACAAGGGATATATTCCCTTTGTACTGATCTGGCGAAGGGATACTCCTTTCAAAAACCCGGTCAACTATCTGAACAATGTTTTCAGGGAACACATGGAGAACAGCTACGGACCGGAAGTAGGAACCAATCCTGCCAAAACCATGGAAATCGGAGGAAAGCAGCTCCTGGGTGCCCGTTACCATTACAAGATCCAGCAGACAGGCGTCTGTCTGCTTCGGCTGATTGAACAGCGTGCGGACGGAGATGTGGAATTTACGGCCAAGTATGTGGAGGGAGACGACCAGGCGGTTCTTGAAGTACTGGACGCGGTGGTACGCTATTATCAACCGGACAATTCAAAGGACAGCAATCCCGCGCCGGAAAAACCCGCCCCGGAAAAATCCGTAGAAGGACTGACCCGGGTCGAGGCGGTGGAGCAGGGTTTTTCAACCACGGTTCCTGAGGGCATGAGCGCGGAATGGATCAAGGGGGATGGCCTGACCATCTCTGCGGGGAAAAAGGGGCAGATCCCCTTTGTCCTGGTTTTTCGAAGGGAGTCCAAACTGAAGAATCCGGAAGATTACCTGAACAGGGTCTATAAGGAACATATGGACAAGACCTACGGGAATGCCATGCTGGGGACCCTGTACGCCAGAAAATGGGATATTGGGGGGAAGATGCTGTTGGGCGCTCGGTATTATTACCGTGTGGAGGGAAAGCGGGTCTGCCTGTTCCGCCTGGTGGAAATCCGTGATGACGGGGACGTGGAGTATACCGCCAAATTTGTGGAAGGAGACGAGACGGCAGTGCTCATGGCGCTTGAGGCGGCTGTTGGCGGCTATCAGGTCTCCGGAAAGTAAACCTGAGAGACTGGGGGAATATCGATGAAACTGGACCAGTTGACGGACAGGGTAACGAAGCGGGAGGATGGAATCTATTGCTGGTACTATGAACTGGACATGTTTCACAATCTGACCATCCTGATGGTGGTCCTGAAGATCGTCCTCTGGATATGCCTGATGATGATGGCCTTTGCCATTATCATCTCCGGAGGAGATACGGGAGCTGTTTCAGGGTCGTTTATGGGATTTGTAGGTCTGGTATGTCTGGGAATGATTCTTCTGACCGTGGTAATATACTATATCACCGCACTCCTCATGCATGGCCGCTACCGGATGAATTTTGCCATGAATGAGAAGACCATCGGACTGTATTACAGCGAGCGGACTCTGAAACTCATGGGAACGCTGGCCAGTGCCACCAGCGCTGCAGGAAGGATTTCCGGACGGAGCTCCCGTGCATCCCGCCTGGGGGGGCAGATCCGGCGGATGCAGGACAACGCGATCCTGAATCTTGGCACCCTTCGGCAAATGAGCCTTGATCCGGAGCATGATCTGATCAATCTACGAGAGGTGCTTGTGATCCATCACATGATTTTTGTGAGAAAGGAAGACTACGACTTTGTCCGGGACTGGATCATTGCACATTCCCAGGTCAGGACACCTGAGGAAGCGGGAATAGGGCAGACCATCGGTTTGATGGCCAAAGCAGCATCCATTTCCCTGGTTTCCAATTTGCTGATGCTGGGCCTCAATCTGCTCGTTTTTAAGCAAAGGGAATCCCTTCTGTTTGCCATCCCTCTGAAGGCCGGGAGGGCCACGGAAGAGGCGGCATTTGGCCTGAGTGTTTTTCATTATCCAGAAAGCGTGGGCGGTGATCATATTCTTCTGTTCCGTCTGGACTATGCGCTTTGGGGCTTTATCCTCCTGACCGTGGCTGTATATCTGCTGCTGAAACTGTTGAGGAGGGCTCTCCAAGGAAAGTGAGGAGAACCAGAGGGTTCTGTCGGAAGAAGGAGATGATCCGGTCGATGTCCTGATAAACCTCGTCGTACCGGAAAGAAAACAGTCCTATGCTGGCGCGACGGATGGATTCCCTGCGATAGGGTGCGGGACAGAAGTCTTCGCCATCTGTTCCTTCCATGAAGGAACTTTGATTCTTCGAGCAGGGTCAATGCGAGAACGTGAGCAAAAACGGATCCTTCAGGCACTGTCATCCTGAGGGATCCGTTTTTTTGAGAAGAGAAAAGGAAAAAAGCGGGTCAGAAACCGCATTCCTTCCGCCACGGGATGGAGTCGGCAGCACCCGGGCGGGTCACGGAAATGGCGGCGGCGAGACTGGCCTGATGCATGCTTTCCTGCAGGGAAAGCCCCTGAATCAGACCGGCCAGGAAGTAGCCGGTATAGGTATCTCCTGCTCCGGTGGTATCCACGCACTTGACGCTGAGGGCGTCTTCTTTTGCAATTTCGGTACCTTTGGGGGTTTGTCTGAAAGCGACACTTCCATGGCTGCCCAGTGTAACCAGCAGGGACAGTCCGGGATACTGCGTATGGAGAATGCTGAAAGCGGCTTCCGGGTCTGAGGTTCCGGTCAGCTGAGCGACTTCAATTTCATTGACCAGCATCCAGGACAGGTTTCCAAGGTCCAGACTCCGGATGGAATCCTCAAAGGGAGAGGGATTCAGGACCGTCACCATACCTTTTCGGTGTGCCTCTCGCAGCAGAATTTCCAGACCACTGATTTCATTTTGAAGAACCAGCCAGTCTCCGGGCGAGAAGGAGGCGAGGGTGGAGAGAATCTGTGACTCGGTGACGCAGCGGTTTGACCCGCCGAAAAGGAGAATGCAGTTTTCACCCTGGGGATTGACCTGTATGACCGTATGTCCCTGCATTTCCTGGACGCTGGCCAGCAGGGACACGTCCACGCCGTTCTCCCTGAGCAGGCTGCATAGGGATTCTCCGCCGGCACCTACACATCCGCCGTGGAAAACCTGCACACCTGCACGGGCCAGTGCGATGGACTGGTTGAGCCCCTTCCCGCCGAAGCAGATGCTTCGATGGGTTGCGGACAGCGTCTCGCCAGGCTGGACAAAATGAGGGACTGAATAGACGTAGTCCAGGTTCATGGAACCGAAATTGAGAATCTTCATGACGGTGCTCCTTTCACGGCTGATGCGGGGGAAGGGAAGGAAGACAGTTTGTATTGTATCAGCCGGCATGAACTGGCGCAATGCCATTTCTGCCGGCTGATACAAGTCTGATTTGGCAGACAGACCTGCAGGATGACGGTGGGTTTTTACGGGACGACATATGAAGAATAACAGGACATCATAAGGTTTCTCAGGCGGAATGACAGGGAAGACAAGATTGACTCAGAATTCCTTACCCCCTATAATCCATTGTGAGGGATTATGGAGGAGGACAGGGGAAGCTGGAGAGCGTACGGAGCGTAAACTCTAAGGCCTTTACACGCCTTTAAGGGAGAAAAGCACCGGCGCTTGTGCTCAAAAGGAACGGAAGGAATGCCTGTTCCCGCTGACAGTTGGGAATGGTCTCCTTTACGGCCTGTCCGCAGGTGATGGTTCCTGAATTCTCACAAGGAGCGGGTCCCGGATATTTGGCCCAGTGACATGCGGCAGAAAAGCAGTTTAGGGGCAGGATTGAGAGTATGCGATGCTCTTCAGGGGAGGATTTCGGGGATGACAAGGTGGAAACTGCCGGCCCGGAAAAAGAAATGAAGGATCACACCGGAAGGTGTTCGAAAGGAGAAGGACCCATGAACAATGATCAGGAAGAGACTGGCTATTCCGCAGATGAGATGCGCAGGAGAAATGAACAGTACCTGGGTATCTTTGAAGAGGATCTGATACAGAAGGGTCTCAATGTCAAGACTATCAAAAAGCATGTCAGCAATGCGGATTTGCTGATCAATGAATACCTGCTGTGGGATGATGTGTACCGCATGGAGGATGGAGTTTATATGATTCTGTCCTTCTTCAGCTGGTTCAATCAAAAGTGTCTGTGGGCTACGCCCAATTCAGCCAAGGGACTGGCAGCGAGTATCAAGAAGTTTTACAAGAGCATGATGGAGCATGAGCTGATCAGCAAGGAGGACTACGAATTCCTGAAAGATGACATTCGGGAAGGACTGCCCGAGTGGACCGTGGGGACCTGATTAAGGTGAAGAGACTGCCCTGAACCTCAGTGCGCGAAAGTCTCCTGCAGGGACATGTTTCACCGATGTGATACAGATGGAAGAGAGGCAGATCCCAAAGTGCTGCTCTGGTCCGGAAACGAGATATATCGCCATGTGCCCTGTCCGCTCATGGCAGCGCTGGCCCGTGTGTTTGCGGAATTCCATGTACCGCTTACCGCTCAGTGCGGCGGTGTTTCCGGTGCTGCTTACACTGGTCTGTGGTATGGTCATGATGAGACTCAATGCAGAAGAAAAGGTAGACAGGCCGTACCCATTTTGGGTGTTTACCAGACGACAAAGGCGACGCGCTGCGGATTCTGGTATGGATGGTTCTGATATCCGGAAACCGTGCGGCCGTCTGGACTTTGGCGGGATAAGGAGGAAGCGATGGGAGAATTTGAGGGAAAAGTGGTGGTGATCACCGGAAGCACAAAGGGGATCGGCCGTGCGACGGCGCAAGCCTTTGCGGCTGAAGGAGCCAGAGTACGGGGTATGGATATCCAGGGAGACTGCTGGTTTAGGGGAGATGTGGGCCGCAGGGAGGACCTGGAGACCTTTGCCAGGCGCCTGGCCACGGAAGAAGGACAGGTAGACGTCCTGATTAACAATGCTCCGCCGCTGATGCGCGGTCTGGCGGAATGTACTTACGAAGAATTCTCCCACGCGCTGGCCGTCGGGGTGACGGCACCGTTCTATCTGACCCAGCAGCTGCTGCCCTTTTTTGCACCGGGAGCTTCCGTGATCAACATATCCTCTTCACGGGACCGGATGAGCCAACCCCAGACGGAAAGCTATACGGCGGCCAAGGGCGGGATTCACGCGCTGACCCATGCCATGGCGGTCAGCCTGGCTGGAAAGGTGAGGGTCAACAGCATTTCCCCTGGATGGATTGACACGCTCAGTTCCCGTCTGTCCGAGGAGGATCTTTTGCAGCAGCCTGTGGGTCGGGTTGGAAAGCCGGAGGATATCGCGGCGCTCATTGTTTTCCTTGCAAGCGACAGGGCAGGATTTATCACAGGAGAGAACATCTGCGTGGACGGCGGAATGACCCGCCAGATGATTTATCACGGTGAGCATGGGTGGATGTTCACTGCGCAACACTGAGGGAAAAAGGGGCCTCCGGACTCCCAAAAAAGGGAGCCCCGGAGGCCTCTTTTATTTGAAAGAGAAAGCTTTGGAAAGACATTTCCGGCCAATCCGCAGTCCATGCTTGCTGCCGGACAGCTTCTCTTTGCTTTTTCCTTTCTTCAGGAAGATGACAAGCGCATTGTTCATCATGATAAAGCGAGGACGCAGGCGCAAGGCAACCTGGTCCCAGGGAGGATGAAGAAAGGTTCAGGAGTGGCGCTGATAGGGAGGAATCCCCAATTCTTCAAAGGTCGTCCCTTCATGATAGAGGGCCAGAGCTACCTGAAGCAAGGGCACAATCAGGACGGCACCTGTGCCTTCTCCCAGTGCCATGTTCGCATGTAACGGAGTGAACAGGTCCAGGTGGGAGAGAATATGCCTGCCCATTCTTTCCCGGGGAAAATGGGATCCCAGACAGGCGTGCCGGATGGAGGGACACAAGGCCTCGGCTGTCAACGCGGCACAAAGGGTAATGAGTCCGTCCAGGATGACCGGTACATGTTCCCTGCCGCAGGCGAGGATCGCTCCAATCATTCCGGCAATGTCATATCCGCCCAAGGCGCACAGTGCACGAAAGGGGTCCTGGACTGAAGAAGCATGGAAATGCAGGGCCTGACGGAGGACCTGACTCTTGTGCGTCAGCTGTGCGGAGGAGAGACCTGCGCCCCGGCCGACGACTTCTCCGGGGTCCATGTCAAGCAGGGCGCAACTTAGAGCAGTGGCACTTGATGTGTTTCCAATCCCCATTTCTCCAAGAAGAAGGGCATCGCACCCGTCGCGGAACAGGGAGTATGCTGCGTCATAACCGACTCGGATGGCCTTCCGGGTTTCCTCCGGGGTCATTGCGCTCTCCCTGAGGAAGTTCCTGCTGCCATCCCTGACCCGGAAAAGGGGAATCCCCGGAACAGGAGCGCCACAGATGCCCACATCCAGCGGGTGAACGGGAATGTTTGCCCTGCGGGCCATGTGACACACGGTGGAAGCACCGCGTGCCATAGCTTCAGCCACCGAGCGGGTGACGGAGGGGTCACACTGGGATACCCCTTCCTCCACGATGCCGTTGTCAGAGAGAAAGACCAAAAGACGGGGATTGGAAAGGGTGGGGAGGTGCGTCTTCTGTACGGCGCCCAGACGGATGACGGCCTCTTCCAGATCCCCCAGACCGTCCAGAGGTTTGGCAAGGGAATCCCAATGGTCACGGCATTGCCTGGCTGAGGCTTCATCAAATACGGGAAGAGAAGGACGCATGGAAAAAAGAGGGTCTGTGGACATGTGGGCCTCCTTGCTCCAGTATAGGGCAGACTGGAAAAGCCTGTCGGATAGTCATGGATTTCCGAAGAAGCGGACAGGTGCGCAGCCGGAAAATGAGAATGAGCTTGATGGTGGAAAGCCTGACCATATCACGACAGAGGAAGGATATCGAACAACACGGGCGATTGCCTTTCGCAAAAGGAAAAAAAGTTGAAGCGCCTGCCTGTGAAGAGATATTGGGTTTTAATGGGACAAAGTCCGTCATGACTGGAGACAGGAAGACCTGAGGCGATGACTCTCCTCGCAGAGAAGGACCTGTCGAATCAGGCGCATTCAGTATACGCCCTATCCGGATGTTTATCCAGCTGCGTTTGGCGAACTAAAACGAGTGGAGAAAAACGTACTTTGCAGAATCTGGAATTCCCCCTGTTTGCGCCGTGGATACAGTCTGGGCAGCAATGACCGGTACGGGTTTCTCTTCGGGCAAATATGATGAAGAGTGACAGAAAGCTCTTCTACAGACCGGTTTTGAGTTTAAATCAGAACGAAACAAATCCATTTTCCGGAGGATCAGGGAGAACCAAAGGTGGTGCCCCGCATTCATAATCCGATGCGGTTCTCCTGCTCAGGGGGAAAGCCCAGGGATTGATGAATTGAAACCGGTTTGCAGTGTTGACAGGGCTGACTCTGTACATCCCGCACAATGGACATGTTTCGCCGGTTCTTCTTTCGGGCAGTTGTGACAAAGGAGTTGAAAGCACAGAATAAATCGAATATAATTAACAAAATCTTATATTAACAGTATGCTGAAAAGTGTGGACCATGTCACTGAGAAGGGATTTCCATGGATCGGGGAATCGTGAAAACTGGAGGATAAAATGGAGCTTTCAACCTATCTTGATCAGGCGATGTCCAATCTTCTGAAGATGTCCAGAACCGCTTGTGGAGTGGTGGATGTCTCTGCCAGCACAAATAAAAAGGACTACATGGCGATTGAATCCGGCAAAGAAGCTGAAAGATACGCCCAGGCAAACTTCCGGGAGGCGATCCGCATGTGTTACGATCACAGGAAGGACAGTTATGAAACTCCGCAGGAACTGAGGACTTTTCTGGAAAGTGTAGCCGTACGGATCAACCGGGGAATCGTCCGTGACGGTGTGTTTTTCAGGATCGAGAATTCGGAGAAGTATTCCTATGTACGTGCGGAAGAGATTCCGGAGGAGGTGGACTGGTTTTTCAGGAAACTTTATGGGCGCCTCAAAGCAGATCCCGTGGAAACTGCTGCCTTCTGCGAATTTTGTATTAATCTGACGGGCCATTATCTGGCAGACGGGTGCGGCAAGTTTTCGATGGCTGTCGCGGCATTTGTTCTCATGCGTGCAGATATGACGCTGCCGGTGTACAGGACCAGGAAGGAATACTTTGCATGGAGTCCGGCACAGCCCTGCAGTGCGGAAAGCGATATGCGCAGACAGGCTCTGCAGCGCTTTACGGCGTATTACAGGACACTTTTCTGATCCACTCAAAAAAAGAGGGGTTCTGACGGGAAAAACTGAAACGCTGGAAGTGAATGCTCTTTTTTGCCGCGTCGGAAGAATTCCAGTGTGAATCCAATGACGGAGAGCAGGGATGTGTGACGATTGAAACTTTTGTCTTTCCGCGTTCACATTGCTGAAGCACTGCGGCATCCTGAAGGAGATTGTCCGTATGGCAGGGAGATATCGCCAGGGAAAAGGAATGTGAAAGGAATGCACATGTAATATTCTCTGAATTTGCTTGAGCTGGTTTGGGTAATATGCTACAATGATAATACTAGATTTTGGAATTAATCCTTTCCTGACAGATGGAGGAAGGAACTTCGACAGCCGGGACGGTTTCCTGCAGGCAGACCTGATGCTCATTAGACAATTCTGCCACCATGAAACCGAAGGTAAGGCAGGAATTAGG